>JABMNT010000145.1 GCA_013203595.1 Rhodospirillales bacterium | reverse complement strand
GCCCGGTGCCGATGGCGGCGGCCAGGGCCAGGTAGGGATTGGCGTCGGCAGCGGCAATCCGGTATTCGATGCGCTGCGATTTTTCGGAGCCGGAAATGCCGCGCAGGGCACAGGTCCGGTTGTCCATGCCCCAACTGGCTTCGGTCGGTGCCCAGAACCCGGGAATCAGGCGGGTGTAGGAATTGACGGTCGAGGCAATCATCGCCAGGGTTTCCGGCATCAGTTTCTGCTGGCCACCGGCGAAGTGGCGCATTTCGTCACTGACATTGCCGGGTTTGCCGGCGTCGTGAAAAACCGTGCTGCCGTCCTTGCGTCTGAGCGAGACATGAATATGGCCGCTCTGGCCGGGAAATTCCGGCGACCACTTGGCCATGAAGGTGGCCATCAGGCCGTTCTTCTGGGCCATGATTTTTGCAAAGGTCTTGAACAGGGCTGCCTTGTCGGCGGCATTCAGCGCGCTATCCACCTCGATGGCGGCTTCCAGCACGCCGGGGCCTGTTTCTTCGTGCAGGGCCTCGAGCGGCATATCCATCTGGATGCAGCCGTCCAGCAATTCCCGGTAGAGACCGGAATCAACGGTGTTGCGAATTACCGAATAGCCGAAGTATCCCGGCTGAATCGGCTTTAAGTCCTTGTAATGCTTTTCGCGCACGCTGTCGGGGGTTTCCTCAAACACAAAAAACTCATACTCGACACCAGCCAGAACCTCGTAACCCATGGCGTCGGCCTTTGCCAGAACCCGGCGCAGGGTGCCCCGCGGGCAGACCGCTTCGTGGTTGCCGGCAAATTCACCCATGAACAACAACATGCCGTCTTCCCAGGCGATTTCCCTGCAGGTTTCCGGCAGGATGCGAACCGTTGCATCGGGATATCCCGTGTGCCAGCCGGTCACCTGCACATTGTCATAGAGTTGATCGGCTGAATCCCAACCCAGCACCACATCACAAAAACCGAATCCATTATCAAGCGCGGAAAAGAACTTTTCCTTCTTCATGTATTTGCCGCGCATGATGCCATCGATATCGAAGACACCGACCTTGACGTAATCGAGGTTCCATTCATCAACAATGGCGCGCGCATCGGCGGCAGTTCTGACGTCTCTCGGCTTCATGGGGCAGTCTCCATTTTCTGGCTTTTGATGGCAGCCATAGTGTCCGCAAAAAGGGGTTTCTCCAAGGTTAAAAATATCATATTCCCCGGTGGGGACAATGGCAGAGGATTAAGCGTTATGGATACAAAACCTGCGGTTTCGCCAGATCTGTTCCGCCATGGCGGGAATCTGGATGCGGCGAAAGCCGTCTTTGGTTCGCACCTTCCCTGGCTTGATCTGTCCACCGGAATCAATCCCGTCGCCTATCCGCTGCCGACGATCCCGGCCCGGGTCTGGCAGCGCCTGCCGGATGCGGCCGCCATCGGCGCGCTGCGGCACGCGGCGGCTCGGTATTTCGGGGTGCCGGGTATCAGTCATCTGGTTGAAGCACCGGGCACCCAGGCGATCCTGCAGGTGCTGCCGGCCATCCTTGATGCCTCCCATGTGGCGATTGTGTCGCCAACCTATAACGAACATGCCCGCTGCTGGGCAGACGGTGGTATCAACGTTTCGGAAATCATGTCCATTGATGAACTTCCGGCGGCGGCGGATATCCTGGTTGTGGTCAATCCGAACAATCCCGACGGCCGTCAGCAGGCGCCGGGTCAATTGCTCGAATTGGCCAGCCGGATGGCGGCGCGGGGCGGCATGCTGATTGTTGACGAGGCATTTTGCGATGTCAGTCCCGAACTGAGCCTGGCATCCCATGCGGATACGGCGGGGGTGCTGGTTTTGCGGTCCTTCGGCAAGTTTTTCGGCCTGGCCGGTGCGCGTCTCGGTTTTGCCCTTGGCGCGCCAGCCCTGATGGCGGTGATCGGCCAACGGCTGGGGCCTTGGGCGGTGTCTGGCCCGGCCCTTGAAACAGGGGCGCAGGCTTATGCCGATGAGCGCTGGATCACAGCGACGCGCCTGCGGCTCGCTCGGGACAGACAGGATCTGAGCGAATTGCTGGCAGGCCATGATATAGCGGTGATTGGTGGCACCGATCTGTTCGTTCTGGCCCGGACGGTGACGGCCAGGGCGCTGTGGCAGCATTTGGCGGAGCAGGGGGTGTGGACCCGGTTGTTTGACCATAGTCCGCATTGGATCCGGCTGGGGTTGCCCGGGCAGGAAGCGGAATGGAACCAGTTGCGGGCGGCCCTCGAAATCGGCTCGCCATCGCTTTCAAGGGCACGCCAGATCATATAGCCTGTGATTATGCGGGATCTGGACGAAAAATTGAACGGCCTTCTGGCCACTGCCGTAAACGCCCATCAGGCGGGTCAATGGGAGCAGGCCAGAGACATCTATCTGCAAATTCTGGCGCTCCAGCCGGACCATGCCGATGCTTTGCATTTATGTGGACTGATTGCTTTTCAAAACGGTGATTTTGCCGGAGCGGGCGATTTGATCAACCGGGCCATTGCGGCGGACCCCTCGGTCGCTCTCTATCTGGAAAATCTGGGTCGCGTTGCGATGGCGGGAAATGACCATGCGGGCGCCCTTGCGGCATGGCAAAAGGCGCTCGAGCTGGATCCCCAAAGCGCCGATATCCGCTCCGATATATCCGGTGCCCTGCTCGGTCTGGAGCAGGGCGAGGATGCCTTCCAGCAGGTCCGGAATGCCTTGCGCATACAGCCGGATCACGCCTTGGCGCTGATGAACAAGGGCTTGGCGCTGGTCATGCTGGGGCGGGTTTCCCCGGCCATAGCAGCGCTCGAGAAAGCCTCGGAAAAGCAGCCGGAAAACGCTGCCATCTGGTTTCAGATCGGCCGCCTGTATCAGCAGATCAAAGACGACGAGATGGCCGAAGTCGCCTACCGGAATGCCCTGAAAAATGCCCCGGCGCATTTTGAAGCCCTGAACAATCTGGGCAATATATTGCATGATCAGATGCGGTTTGAGGACGCCATCGCCATTTACCGCCAAGCCATGAAAATTAATTCACGTCAGAGCGACCTGCATTCCAATCTGGGCGTCGCCCTGCACGAATCCGGCAATGCCGAAGCTGCCATTGACTGCTACCGGACAGCCATTGATATCGATCCGGACAATGCGGAGGCGCGGCGCAACCTGGGCATGGCCCTGTTGCAGAGCGGGGCCTATGCAGAGGGTTGGGCCGCCTATGAGTGGCGGTGGCAGACCCGGCATTTCAAGCCGGTCCTGCGTTCCTGGAAACAGCCCCGTTGGCAGGGCGAGGCGGCGGCCGACAAAACCATCCTTGTGCATTGTGAACAGGGCTTTGGCGATTCGATCCAGTTTTCCCGCTATTTGCCCCGGGTCGCGGACCGGGTTGGCCGGGTCATCGTCGAGGCACCGGCGGAACTGGCCGGGCTTCTGGGGCGCATTGACGGGGTTTTTCGGGTGATTGTCAGCGGCGCTGCCTTGCCGGATTTTGACGCACACATACCACTTTTGAGCCTGCCTTATGTGTTTGCAACCACCGAACAAACGATTCCGGGGATGGTGCCGTATTTGACGGCTGACGCGGAAAAGGCGGCGTTCTGGAAAACCCGGTTGGCGCGCAGGGCGGGAGAAAAATTAATTGGCCTTGCCTGGAAAGGCAGCAGCGCGCATCAACGCAACCGGATGCGTTCACCGGGGCTGGCGGCTTTTGCCCCGTTGTTCGGGCTGGCCCCCGGCTATCGCTTTATATCCCTGCAAAAAGAGACCGGGATACACAGACCCGATTTCACCGGGCAATCGGAGCGGCTTGAAGATCATACCTCCCAGCTGCATTCCTTTGATGATACGGCTGCGCTGATTGTCAATCTGGATGCGGTGGTTTCTCCCGATACCGCCGTTGCCCATCTGGCAGGCGCGCTTGCTGCGGTTTCCTGCATCGCCCTGCCGGCGAATGCGGAATGGCGCTGGCCCAGAGACGGCCGGACCAGCCCCTGGTATCCAGGGGCTACTCTGTTTCGCGGCGAGCCGGATGGCGACTGGGCGTCCTGCGTGGCGGGTATCAAACGCCAACTCATGAATTTGGGCAGATGATGCACAGATGCTGTCCTTGCTGACGCAACCAATCGGCCGGTTGGTCAACACGCTATGGACTTCGTAAATCATTTCATTACACTTGCGAAAAACAGGCATGGAACTGCACTGGGGACCGGCGAGGCAAAAAAGGCAGATTAAGCCGCTCTCGCCCTGTGTCAGTTCCGCTTTGGAGCCGTGGGAAACTGAACTGGGAGTTAGGAATGATTGAAGCACAAGCAGATACTGTGGATGCCGCCCCTGTGGATGGCGTCGTGATGAACGGGCCTGTACCGACAGATGCCTTTGCTGATGATGTATTGAGCCGGGTCGAGAAGATTTGCCTGGAAATTGCGGATGTTGCCGGAAGTCTGGAACTGCTGTCGCAGTTTGTGGCGCAGCAGGAAGCCATGTTTCAGCAGATGCTGGGGCTCGCCCAGATGATGGCCAATTCGATCCAGGAAATTGATGGCCTGGGTGTGGAAACCTCGGAGATCGCGACCAAAACAACCGAAAGTATGGCGCAGTCCCGGACAACGGTTACCGGGGCGGTAACAGAAATTGAAGAACTGGTGCACGAGATCAGTAGTATCGAAGAGAATCTGGGGGCTCTGGAGACGTCTCTCGACAGCGTTACCGGGATGTCCAAGCAAATTGAAGCGATCGCCAAACAGACCAATTTGCTGGCGCTCAATGCAACCATTGAAGCGGCCCGGGCCGGTGAGGCGGGCAAGGGATTTGCCGTTGTCGCCGGTGAGGTTAAGGCGCTGGCCAATCAGACCGCCAATGCCACCAGTGAAATTGATGCGGCGGTGATCAGCCTGAGCGGAAGTGTGTCGGAACTGATTACCACCAGTACCAGTACAGCCGGCAAGGCCCAGCATGTGAATAAAGGGGTCAGTGTGATCAATGAAACAGTTGATGGCTTTGATGGCTCAATCAATACCGTCCAATCCAAGGTCAGTGATATTTCCGTGGCCGCCACATCTTCCTTCGAGCAGTGCAATGCGTTCATTTCCGAAATCGGCAGCCTGGTTGAAGGGTTGACACAAACCAGCAGCGACATGAAGGAAGCCGATACGCGCATTGGCTCGCTTTTGGGCAACGGTGAGGACCTGATTGGCTATATTGCAAAAAGCGGCCGCCAAACCCACGACAGCAAGTTTATTGAAAAAGTCCTGGAAGCGTCTGGTGAAATATCTGCGTTGCTGACCAAGGCCGTCGAAAGCGGACGGATATCCGAGGACGATATGTTTACGGAAGCCTATCAGCCGATCCCCGGCTCGGACCCGGAACAGTTGATGACACCCTTTGTCGCCATAACCGACGAGCTGTTGACGCCGATCCAGGAGAGCGTGCTGGAACTGGACAGTAAAATTGTTTTTTGTGCCGCCGTCGACCGCAACGGATTTTTGCCGACCCATAATCTCAAGTTCTCGAAACCACAGGGCGACGACCCGGTCTGGAACAATGGCAACTGCCGTAACCGACGGATTTTCGCCGACCGGACAGGCCTGGCGGCCGGACAGAACCAGGAACCCTTTTTGCTGCAAACCTATCGCCGCGACATGGGCGGTGGCCGTTTCGTGATGATGAAGGACCTGTCGGCCCCGATCACGATTTGCGGCCGCCATTGGGGTGGCCTGCGCCTGGCCTATTCGATTTAGCGGCCTGAAGCCGGGGCTTCAGGCCCTTGTCTGCGTCGCAGGTTATCCCCAGGGCAGGGAGAAGGTCTTGACGTTGGTGTAGCTTTTCATGGCTTCAACGACGCCTTCCTTGTAGCCGAGGCCGGAATCCTTGATCCCGCCGAAAGGCGACATTTCCGTTCTGTAGCCGGGTACCTCCCAGACATTGACAGTGCCGGTTTTCAGCTCCTGGATCAGCCGGTTGATGGTCTGCCAGTTGTCGGTGGCGACCCCGGACGACAGTCCAAAGGCGGTGGAATTGGCAATCCGGATCACGTCGTCCAGGTCCTTGCAGCGGATAATCGGGATCACCGGGCCGAAGGTTTCCTCGCGAACAAGTTCGCAGTCAAAGGGGACATGGTCGACAACCGTGGGCGGATAGACAGCACCCTGGCGGTTGTTGCCGTGCAAAAGCTGGGCGCCAAGGGAAACCGCATCGAGCACCCGGGCTTCGAACAGTTTGGCGGTGTCTTCACTGACCACGGTGCCAATGTCGGTTTCCGGGTCCATGGGGTTGCCATACGTGAGGGTTTTAGCCTTGGCGACGACAAGGGCGGCAAATTCATCGGCAATGCTTTCCATGCACAGAACCCGTTTGACCGCCGTGCAGCGCTGTCCGGAGTTCTTGGTCGCACCGGCAACCGCCATGGCGGCCGCGCGTTCCAGATCCGCATCTTCCATAATGATGAAAGGCGCATTGCCACCCAGTTCCAAAACGGTGCGGCGGTAGCCCGCCGTCTCGGCGATGTATTTCCCGGCCGGAACGCCGCCGGTGAAGGTCACCAGTGCCGCATGTTTGTTGGTGATCATTTCATCACCAAAATCGCCGGGAACGCCGGTGACAACCTGCAGCATTTCGGGCGGAAGGCCGGCCTCATAGAGAATGTCAGCCAGCAGGATGGCGGTGAACGGCGTCACTTCAGCAGGTTTAAGGACCATGCAGTTGTTGGTGGCGACAGAGGGTGCGATTTTGTGGGCGACCATGTTCAAAGGGTGATTTGACGGGGTGATGGCGCTGATCGCGGTCAATGGTTCGCGGGTCGTGAAAATCCGTCGTTTCTGCCCATGCGGCGTCAAATCGCAGGAAAAGGCTTCGCCGTCATCGATGATGCAGAGTTGCCCGCAGAGGGTGAAAACGTCGAACGAACGGCCGCATTCGTAAAGCGAGTCCTTCTTTGAAATACCCAACTCGGCGGTGATCAGATCGGATATTTCGTCCTTGCGGGAAATAATGATTTCTGCGGTTTTGATCAGAATTTGCTGGCGCTCGTAGCGGGTCAGTTTCGGCTGGTAAGCGGCGGCGATTTCAAAAGCCTGCTTGACGTGTTCGCGGGTGCCGCGGGGGATGGTGCCGACGACGCTGCCGTCATAGGGGTTGTAGACCGCAATGCGGTCAACGGTATCGACTTTTTCACCACCGATGCGCATGGCTTCATGACGGGAAGTTGTGGAGGCGTCCATTTTCTGTTTCCTATCCGTTGACTTAGGCGACGTTGTTCAAGGCGACACTGAAAATATCGAAATTACGCAGCTGCTGGCTGGCTGGCAGCCCGCTGACCGGGCGGTTGACGATCAGCGGCACGTTCTGGGTGGAAAGGCCGCCGTGCGATCGCAGGGGATCGGTCAGGCCACTCAGGTCGTGCTTGTCGGGCTGGCTGCCAACGGCCTTGTTGGCGGTGGCAATAATGACGATGTCGCCGACCCGGTCCGGCGGCAGCAGGAAGCGGCGGCAGGCTTCCCCATTGGTCAGTGCCACTTCAATGCCGTCGATGGCGGCGAGGTCGGCACAGACCTTGGCAATATCGGCACCGTCCGGCAGGTAGGCGGTGGCGTACCCCCCGAGCGCGCCATGGTGCACCACATAGGGATCGGTGATCGGCAGAATAACCCGGGCAGCGCCAACACCCAGCATGGCATCGAGAATGGGCTGCAGGTAGACAACATCAGGCGCACCGGCGGCATTGTGCATATCGGCCATGCCATGGTCGGCGGTCAGGGCCAGGGTTGCGCCCATGGCGTCGAGCTGGGCCCAGTAACCGTCCATCATGGCATAAAAATCATTGGCGACAGGCGAGCCCGGCGCATGTTTGTGCTGGATGTAATCGGTGGTCGACAGATACATCAGGTCCGGTCTGTCGCGGGCCATCAGCTTGACCCCTGCATCGAAGATAAACTCGCTCAGTTCAGCCGAATAGACCGATGGAATCGGGCGCCCGACGAAGGCCTGGGCATTGTCGATGCCATGTTCGGCGCGCGTCGTCTCGTCGGCTTTTTCCGATGAAAAACACATGGCCCGGCCGCTTGAATAATCCAGGCCATGGCCCAGCAGCTTACGCAGTTTATCCTTGGCCGTAATGATGGTTATTTTTGCCCCGGCATCAAAAAAGGCTTTGAAGATGGTCCCGGCGCGGAGCAGCTTCGGATCGTTCATCATCACTTCGGAACCGGTTTCCGTATTGTAAAAGAAGTTGCCGCAAATGCCGTGAACAGATGGCGGGGCACCGGTGACGATCGACAGATTGTTGGGGTTGGTGAAGGCCGGGATGATGCACTTGGCACGCAGATCAGCACCGGATTTGAGAATGCCGGCGGTAAACGGCATGCGCCGGGCCTTGACGGCCTGTTCAATATAGGCCGGCTCGGAGCCGTCAATACAGACAACCACAACCGGGTTCTTCGGCCAGGCATAGGTGCGGTCATTGACGGTAACGGGTGGTTTGCGGTCAGTCATGGTTTTGTTCCGGTTGTGATTATTTAAAGATGATCAGGCGGCCTCGGCGGCACCGGTGGCGACGCCCATATGGGCGATGGTTGCGCGGACGGCGGCGAGGGCTGCGTTTATTTCGTCTTCACCCAGCGCACCAATGCAACCGATGCGGAACGAAGGGGCGACCGTCAGTTTACCCGGGTAGATGATGAAGCCCCGGTCTTTCAGGTGATCATAGAAAATCTGGAAATCAAAGGCCGGGTCCGCGGGCATTTTAAAGGTGACGATGATGGGGGCCTGCAGATGGTCGGCCAACAGGGTCTCGAACCCCATGGCGCGCATGCCGGCAACCAGAACCCGGCAGTTGTTGGCGTAGCGTTTGTTGCGGCCGGCAACATTGCCTTCTTCGTTGAACTGGCTGATTGCCGCATCGAAGGCGACGATCACATGGGTGGGCGGAGTAAACCGCCACTGGTCGGTTTTTTCCATGTTCACCCACTGGTCATACATGTCGAGGCTGAGCGAGTGGGCATTGCCCTGACATATTTCCAGAGCCGATTTGCGGATCAGCGCAAACCCCATGCCCGGCACCCCTTCCAGGCATTTGTTCGACGACGCCATCAGCGCATCAAAGGGTACCGATTTCGCACTCAGCGGGACCGCGCCAAAGGCGCTCATGGCATCGATGATCAGGCGGCGCCCCTGGTTGGCGACGATCTTTGAAATTTCCTCGATCGGGTTAATAATGCCCGATGTGGTTTCGCAGTGGACGGCAAGCACGTGGGTAATGGCCGGGTCCGCTTGCAGGGTTTGTTCGAGGTCCGGCAGGGATGGCTGGGTATCTTCCGGCGTCTCCAGCACTGCAAAGGCCCGGCCCAGATAGCCGAGCATCTTCGCCATGCGTTGACCGTAGGCGCCGTTGATCAGGATCAGGGCTTTGCCGTCGCGTGGCAGCAAGGTGGCGATGGTCGCTTCGACAACAAAAGTTCCACTGCCCTGCAGGGGTACACAGACATGGCTGTCCTGGGCTTCGGCAATGGCCAGAAGCTGGCTGCGAACCCGGCGGTTGGTTTCGATGAAATTGGCATCGCGCGACCCCCAATCGTGCAGCATCGCCTGTTTGGTGCGCATCGTGGTGGTCAGGGGTCCCGGAGTCAGGAGCCAGGGATCTTGCTGGTTGGCGGTCATGGCAGTTGGCTTTCCCGTAGGTGGCGCGATTAATAAGGACATTATCGGTCATAAACGGTCATTAATCCACATAATAATCCCTGCGATGCCAAAATTTTTGTTTATTCAGCCGTTGACCTTACCGCCACTGGAAGCGCTAGATTCAGAATATAGAATTCCCATAGGTGGAGGTTAATTGTGGACAGGCGACCTGCGTTATCCCGGCTTTCTCGGCGTTCCCTGCTGCTCGGTTTTGCAGGTGCCGGGCTTTATGCGGCGCTGCCAGTACCCATGGCGGTTGCCGCCGGGGATGGCGTTGTCCGGCTGAAGGCGGGGCCGGCTGCTATTGACCTGATGGGTAGCGCTTACCCGAAAACACCGGTATGGGCCTATGGCGGGCAGGTTCCCGGACCTGAACTGCGCTATCGGCAGGGCGAGCGGCTGGCCGTCACGTTTGAGAACGGTATTGATCAGCCCAGTACCATCCATTGGCATGGACTGCGGGTTCCCAACGCCATGGACGGTGTGCCCGGGCTGACCCAGGCGGCGGTTGAGCCGGGCGAGACCTTTCATTATGCCTTTGATCTGCCCGATGCGGGCACCTTCTGGTATCACCCCCATGTCAAAAGCTCCGAGCAGATCGGCCGTGGCCTCTATGGTCCGTTAATTGTTGAAGAAGCCGAACCACCGGTGGTTGACCGGGACGTGACCTGGGTGCTGGATGACTGGCGGGTCGGCGAGGATGCGCGGATTGATGAGAGCTTTCATCAAATGCATGACATGAGCCATGGCGGGCGGTTGGGAAATCTGGCCAGCCTGAACGGCGCCTCCAGCGAGCAGTTTGCGGTGCGGGCCGGCGAACGCCTGCGTATTCGCCTGATCAATGCCGCCAATGCCCGTAGTTTCGCGCTGTCCTTCGCCAGCCACGCGCCGCAGGTGATCGCTCTTGATGGCCAACCGGTCATCCCCTTTGCGCCGGCCGGAGGCCGCGTCGTGCTCGGCTCCGGCCAGCGGGCCGATCTGATTATCGATATGACCGGAAACCCCGGCGACAAGTTTGCCGTCACCGATGACTATTATGCCCGTTCGCCCTATCGGTTCCTGAGCCTGGAATATGCGGCGCAGGCGCCGCTTCGCGAACAGCTTTTGGACGGGCCCATTGCCCTTAAAAAGAACCCCATTGCCGTGCCTGATTATCAGGTCGCCGCTTCCGCTCCGGTGGTGATCAGCGGTGGCGCCATGGGCGGCCTGCGCCAGGCCTCCTTTAGGGGCCAGGAGATGTCGATCCGCGATCTGGTCGGATTGGGCAAAGTCTGGGCGATCAACGGCATTGTTGCCGACCCGTCGAACCCGGAGCCGCTGCTGACCTATAAAGCCGGCACGACGGCGCGCCTGACATTCAAAAACCAGACCGCCTGGCCCCATCCCATCCACCTGCATGGCCATGTCTTTCAGATCCTTGCCCGCAACGGCATAAAAGCCGAACGCGAGATCTGGAGCGATACGGTGATGCTCGATGCGGAAGAAGAGGTCGAAGTGATTTTCGTCGCCGACAATCCAGGCGACTGGCTGCTGCATTGCCATATCCTCGAACACCACGAAGCCGGGATGGCGACCAGCCTGCGTGTTGGTTAGGGTAAAACCGGCGTGAACAGGTGTCGGTTTTGACTATTTGGTGCGCAAAAAATCAAATGCCTAAAAAAGGCTGCACGATCCGGGCGGCGAGGCTTTTGAACCGCAAGGGGGCGTCGGTAACGGCCAGGCAGATGCAGTCTTCCTCATCTGTCGCATGGGGTTGGTGCTGCAGATGGCTGTCGGCTTCCTGCAAGTCCCCGCGGCCATAATACCCCGTGGAATCGGAGAATGCACCAGCTACGACCAGCGTGAGTTCAAGTCCACCATGAGAATGGGTAGGTACGGGCCGGCCGGCGGGAATGCGCAGCAGGCGGGCGGATACCCGATTTTCACCGGTCGGAATCAGAAACTGCGAGGCCCCAAAGCCAAGGCGCTGCCAGCGCAGGGCATTCACATCACCACCCGCATAACCGCGCAGGGGTTCTGGCAGAACGGGCTGCTCAGTTGAAAGCGGAGTTGCTGTGGATTGGAGGACTTCAGGGGCATGGGGGCTGTCAATCTGTTCAAATACCCGACTTAGAACATCATCCCCAATGGGGTCGGGTGTCGCATCTTCCAGCAAACGTCCGCCAACACCTTCCATATCAGCAACTGCTTTCCGGCAAGCGGGACATAGTGCTAAATGGGTTGCAATGGCCAGGCCCCAGGCCTCACCAAGAGCTCCGGTGGCGTAGTCAAAAAGAAATTCATCGCCTGGGTGGTGGAAAATGCTCATGCCATTCCTTCAAGCTCTGTTCGAAGTCGAGATATTGCCAATCGTATGCGCGACTTTACGGTTCCAAGAGGAATCTTCAGCGCTTCAGCAACTTCGGGGTGGGATTTGTCGGCAAAGAATGCAAGACGCAAAACTTCTTTTTGCTCTTCCGGAAGGCCTTCAATACTTCGGTTCAGTCGCGCCGCATCCTGAGAATGGGAAATTAAATCAAAGGCCATAGGCTCCGGATCGGGCATGAAAGCCGGATCATTGATGTCGGGTTCCGGGCGGTTTTCCTTGCGCAGGTGGTCAATCCGTAGATTTCGGGCAATCGTGAATATCCAAGTTGACGCTGCCGCCTTTTCGGAGTCGAATAATTTGGCTTTCCGCCAAACATTAACGAACGTTTCCTGAACAATTTCCTCAGCCATTTGTGGATGCGTGATTTGGCCCAAGACAAAGGCTTTAACGCGGGGGGCAAAATGCTTGAATATCTGCTCGAACGACGCCCGGTCCTGATGCAGGGCGACATTCGCAATCAGCGCGTTCATCTTGTCCGCATCCGGTGTGGGTGAAACGGGAGGCTTCATATTAATGCGACTTCTCCGTACCGTTCGGTTCGACCGGTTTACATCACGTGGGATCCGGGAGTGCATCCACGCCAGGTGATCTGGCCAAAGCCCATGACCCGGAGTGTTTCGTGATAAATCTAAATTAGTTGCCATAGCTCTGATACGCAATGGCTTAACATACAGATCACCAGCCCAGGAATTTTTTTTAAGGGGAGTGATCCGCCAAAGCCGCCAGTTCGTAAGTATTGCTAGTTGCTCGTGAGGCGTTTTTCAAAAAGTGACCCACTAAGGAAAGAGGCAGACTTTGAACTATATCCATTCACCCAAAAATCACCGGTTGAACATCGCCGTCATCGGTACAGGGATCGCAGGTATGTCGGCAGCCTGGCTTCTAAATCAGCGCCATAGTGTTACCGTTTATGAGAAAAATGATCGAATTGGTGGGCATTCAAATACCGTAGATGCCATTACGCCAGCGGGTAAGACACCAGTTGATACCGGTTTTATTGTCTATAACGAGCGCAACTACCCAAATCTGACGGCCCTCTTTAAATTTTTAGATGTGCCGACAAAAGACAGTGAAATGTCGTTTTCTGCGTCGCTGGATAACGGCGGCTTTGAATATGCGGGCACAGACGTCAACGGCTTGTTTGGTCAACGCACTAATATTGTCAGGCCCCGATTTTGGCGGATGATCTCGAATCTTATGCGGTTCTATAAATCTGCCCCGGTATTTTTGAATGACCCGGAAAGCGATGAGGTCAGCCTGGGAGACTATCTCAGGCAGGAAAAATACAACGATGGGTTTTTGAAAGATCACTTACTGCCGATCGGAGCTGCCATTTGGTCTACAACACCTGCCGAGATGATGAACTATCCAGCGAAGGCCTTTATCCGCTTTTTCGAAAGCCATGGATTGCTGCTGATCCGCAATCGTCCGCAGTGGCGAACTGTCGACGGGGGCAGCCGCGAATATGTGAAACGTCTGACCGACCCTTTTAAGGGAAACATTCGGTTTGGTGGTGTCCAGTCCGTACGGCGCACAGAAGGCCATGTGCGCGTTGAAGAGAGCTGTGGTGATGTCGGGATATTCGATCACGTGGTGATTGCGACCCACGCTGATGAAGCGCTTTCCCTGCTGGCAGACCCAGTCCAGGAAGAAAAGAATTTGCTGGGTGTCTGGCGTTACAGCAAAAACAGAGCTGTCTTGCATACGGACCCGTATCTAATGCCGAAACGCAAACAGGTTTGGTCGAGCTGGAACTTTATCGAGGGCGGCAAGAGGGATGAGGATCGCAATCTATGCGTCACCTATTGGATGAACCGACTGCAATCTCTTGATCCCGGCCACCCGCTTTTTTTGACCCTGAATCCGAACCGTGAACCGGCCACCAGTAAAACGCTGCGTGAGTTTGAATATACCCACCCCGTCTTTGATACCGCAGCGTTAAAATCGCAACAGCACCTCTGGAGCCTGCAGGGGAAACAGCGGACCTGGTATTGTGGCAGTTATTTCGGATACGGATTTCACGAAGACGCCCTGCAGGCAGGCCTAGCCATTGCGGAACAACTGGGTGGCCTGAAACGGCCCTGGCAGGTCGAAAACGAAAGTGGCCGAATTCAGGTAACCTCTGAGCCACGGGTTATCGCACCATGAGCCTGCATTCGTCCATATACGAAGGTGTGGTGGTTCATGAACGACTGCGCCCCAAACGCCATCGCCTTACCTACAAGGTTTTTTCTTTGCTGCTGGACTTGGATGAACTGGCCGCGCTTAATCAAAACCACGTCCTGTTCGGCTATAACCGGCCAGCGCCTTTGTCGTTTTTTGATAAGGATCACGGATCAACACAAGACGTGCCATTGCGTCCATGGGTTGAAGCCAGAATGCGTGAAGCATCGATTGAACCGGACGGTGGGCCTATTCGTTTATTGTGCAGCCCGCGTGTTTTTGGGTATGCATTCAATCCGATCAGCACCTATTTTTGCTATCAAAAAGACGGGATGCTGGCTGCCATTCTTTACGAAGTCTGTAATACCTATAAGGAACGCCATACCTACGTGATTGCGGCGTCTGTTTCAGGCCGTGCCGTTATCCGACAGACCTGCAAGAAGTCTTTATACGTCTCTCCGTTTATTGATATGGAAATGACCTATCATTTCCGAATCATTGCGCCGGGAGAACGTGTGAATATCGTGATCCGGGAAGAAGACGAAGCCGGTTTACTGTTGGCCGCGTCGCTCGCGGGAAAACGCGTCCCGCTCAGTGAAATCGCATTGGCCCGCTGCCTTTTCCGTTTCCCTTTGCTCAGCCTTAAAATTATGGGGGGCATTCATTGGGAGGCTCTAAAACTTTGGCTCAAAGGTTTCCCTATGTTTACCCATGTTGCCGCAGCCGCCCCTGTGGAAAGCAGTGTTGGCACGAACAAGTCTGTGAGGCCCTGAAGTCAGATGGAAAAAACAATTACAAAAACCCGTGATAATTTCGAAACCTCGTCGCGACCAGACCGCCTATCGGTTCGCGAAAGGCTTCTT
The DNA here is from genome assembly GCA_013203595.1 of Rhodospirillales bacterium. Taxonomy (GTDB): domain Bacteria; phylum Pseudomonadota; class Alphaproteobacteria; order Rhodospirillales; family Casp-alpha2; genus JABMNT01. The sequence goes on along the minus strand of JABMNT010000145.1, from coordinate 7,742 downwards.
GCACGCTGGCTCAAACGCATAGTTTTTGGGCGGCTAACCGTTGATTTACCGTCGGGGCGGCGGGTTGTTTTTCAAGGCGACCATGAAGGCCCATTAGCCAGCATACAAGTCCATGACTTGAACCTTATATACAGAATAGCCATCGCCGGCGACATGGGGTTGGCTGAAGGTTATATGCAGGGCGAATGGGAAACTCCGGACTTAACAACTCTGCTGCATCTTGGAGCGGCCAACGCCACCGCATTTGATATCTCCATTGAGCCTAACTGGTTCGTCAATATTTTGAACCGGCTTCGCCATGCCTGTCGCGCTAACACGAAACACGGAAGCCGTCGCAATATTGCCGCCCACTATGATCTGGGAAATGATTTTTATGGGAAGTGGCTGGACGAAACGATGTCCTATTCCGCCGCTCTGTTCGAAGATTTTTCCGAAGGCCATGCCGCAGCGCAACGGCAAAAATATGTGCGACTCGCCGAATCCATAGATCTGAAAGCCGGTGACCGGGTCCTGGAAATTGGGTGTGGTTGGGGCGGCTTTGCGGAAATTGCGGCTGCTGACTATGGCTGCAGCGTGCTCTGCTTAACCCTGTCAAAAGAACAGGCCCGCTATGCAACACAACGCATGGCAGGCAAAGGACTGAGCGAACAGGTCGAAATCAGGGTCCAGGACTACAGAGACGTTGATGGTCAATACGACAAGATTGTTTCCATCGAGATGTTTGAAGCTGTTGGAGAAGCCTATTGGAAAACCTATCTCGACATCCTCGGGCACAGGTTGACGCCGGGCGGCCGGGCCGCACTTCAAATTATTACGATTTCCGATGCCTGCTTTAGCAATTACCGTAAATCACCTGATTTCATTCAACGCTATATTTTCCCGGGCGGAATGCTACCCAGCCCGGCCGCTTTTGAAGCGGCGGTTGTGAGATCAAATTTGCGGATTTCGGAATCCTTCTATTTTGGAAAATCCTATGCAGAAACGCTGCGGCGCTGGGATCGGATGTTTCAGGAGAACTGGGACGAGATCGCCGCTCAAGGATTTGACCGGACGTTCTTCAGGATGTGGCGGTACTATCTATGCTATTGCGAAGTCGGTTTTGACAGAGACACGATTGACGTTGGACATTTCGTCATTGAGCACTCATGACACGGGTTGTGGAACCCAAAGTTCCAACGCCGGTTTTAGCGTCCTATGTTGCACCGGCGCTGGTCATCGCACTCCCGACCATACCCGTCTATATCCACCTGCCATCACTTTATGGCGTCGAGTTGGGTCTCGGCCTTGCGGCAACCGGTGTCATTCTTTTGATTGCACGCCTGTTTGATGCCGTAACGGACCCACTGATTGGCGAATTGAGTGACCGGTTCTCCTTCAGTGGGGCGCATCGCAAACCCTGGATCGCCGTGGGGGCCGGGATCGCAGGGATCGGTCTTTACAAAGTCCTGACGCCGCCAGAAATCGTAAATAGTGGCTATTTGCTGACTTGGCTCGTGATCCTGTATACCGGATGGACAATGGTGTCTGTCCCTTATCTGGCATGGGGGGCCGAGTTAAGTGGTGATTATTATCAACGGGCACGAATAACCGCCTGGCGCGAGGGGATCGCTCTGTTCGGGATTATCGGGGCAGGGGTACTGACTGCCGTCACCGCACAAATGGGCTGGTCCGAAGCCCGCTCCGTCAGCGCAATTGCCTGGGTCGCCATCCTATTGGGCGTGGCCGTTCTGCCTTTTCTGTTCTGCGTCGTCCCGGACGGGAGTATTCGTAGAACAAGACCTGCCGCAGAGGTGACGGAAAAGGTCGGTTTCTCGCTGAGAGCCTTGTCGCAAAACCGGCCCTTTCTCCGGTTGCTGTCCGGCTGGTTTATAAATGGTCTTGCCAATGGCATTCCTGCGGCCTTGTTTTTCATTTACCTGGAATATGGCTTGGGTGCAGGGCCGGAAGAACGCCCGCTGTTCATCCTTACCTATTTTGCCGCCGGAGTTGCCGCAATACCGATTTGGTTACGCCTGAGCCGGCATTTTGGCAAGCATCGTGTCTGGTGTTGGGCCATGGCTGCGGCCTGCCTGGCCTTTCTGATCGTACCCTTTCTTTCAGAAGGATCGTTTTTCTTTTTTGCCTGTATTTGTGTGGTGACCGGTATGGCCCTGGGTGCGGATCTGGCTTTGCCCCCGGCCATCCAGGCTGATGTGATTGACTTTCACCGCTTGAAATTCGGCAGCGATCACGCCGGGCTTCAGTTTGCATTGTGGGGGATGAGCACCAAGCTCTCGCTGGCTCTGGCAGTGGGGCTTGCGCTGCCTGCCCTGGAGGGGGTCGGCTTCAGACCGGACAATCCATCAGAGAACGCCATCATGGCGCTTGTTATGATCTATTCTCTTGTTCCCGTCGTATTAAAAGCAATAGCGATTTTTGTCGTTTATGATTTCCCGTTAACCCGGGTTAAACACGCCGTCATACGCCGCCGTCTTGGCAAATTGGAGGGCAGAAAATGAGAGAACCACAGCATGACTTTTTTACGCGGACTTACCTTGAGCGCTCTAATTTTGTTAAGCGGATGCGACAGCATGAAAACGGCTGATTTCAAGGATGCGGAGCCTAAGCTCGTGCTCGAGACCTATTTTTCTGGCAAGACCCAGGCTTTCGGCATTTTTGAAGACCGGTTTGGTAACGTGCGCCGTCAATTTACCGTCGATATTGACGGAATCTGGGACGGACGGGAATTGGTGCTCGATGAGAGGTTTAAATATAGCGACAACGAAACCGACCGCCGGGTATGGAAAATCCTTAAAACAGGCGAGAATACTTATGAAGGCCGTGCCGATGATATCATCGGTGTCGCCCAGGGCGATGTGTCCGGAAATGCACTCAACTGGCACTATGATATGGATTTGAAGGTTGGCGATGGAACCCTGCGCGTGCATTTTAACGACTGGATGTTTCTGCAACCCTCAGGGGTTCTGATTAATCGTGCACGTGTCAGTAAGCTGGGTATTGAGATTGGTTCGGTGACGCTGGCTTTCACAAAAGAACCGGATCAAAGCGTTTCTGCCCGTAGCAAGTAATCAATAAGAAAGGCACTAAGGTGTTGTCGCGCGCTTGCCTATCCAACGGATAAGAGTTCCGATCAATGGCAGGCGCGCGTAAAAGCTGCCCGCCGCGTCCCAGTAGTCGATATGCAATTGCACGCGGCCGTCGTCGGAAAAGGCAATTTTACTGGCACCATCAAAACCCCATTTCTTGTCTCTTAGCCGACTTTCGAATCGCCACTCCATCATGCATATATTGTCCTGTTCAATCGTCTGATGGACGATGAATCGGATGTCTTTCAGGTTTTCAAACATGTGCTGGAATACGCGCTGCATGTGATCAGCGCCGCGCACGTCATTGAACGGGTCCTTAAAATAAACCTCATCTGTCACATAACTGGATAGGTCTTGCAGAGTCTCCGGCGTCAGGCTTTCCAGATAGGCTTTATAGCGCTCCATCTTCGGGGTCACGGCGTTACGATCCTGCGGGACAAGGCAAAGAAGAGGGGGTCTGGAAGAACACGCAGAAGTTTCATGATAAAGGAAAAGCGTTTGGGAAACGTAATTTCAAAGCGATCCATGTTTAAACCACGGATAATCTGCTCAACGGCTTCATCAACGGAAATCAAAAAGGGCATGGGAAAGGGATTCTGATCTGTCAGGGGTGTTTTTACAAATCCGGGGTTTACCAGGGTAATGCGCACGTTATGAGGTTCGAGCTCCACCTTCAAGGCTTCACACATATTGATCAGCCCGGCTTTGGTTGCCCCATAGGCAGAGGCGGTCGGCAGGCCTCTGTATCCAGCCAGTGATCCTACAACCGCTATATGGCCTGATTTGCGGTCGATAAACCGGGCCATTATAGGCGCTAATCCGTTAACGGGCCCCATCAAATTTGATTCGACCAGCACCCGAAAAGCTTCAACCGAGAAGGTTTCTGCCGGGTTCGCTTTATGTGTTCCTGCGTTTAAGACAACGAGATCCAAGGGCCCCATTTGCGATTCAATCTGGCTTATTGTCTTTTGGTTCTGTTCGGCATCGGTGACGTCCAGCGGGAAGACATGCACGCCTCCTTCAACACATTCGCCTTGAAGGCTTAGCAAATCAGCCTCCGTCCGTGCACTCGCAGCAACAGACCAGCCTTCGCTGGCCAGGCGTTTTGCAAGTGCCCGGCCAATGCCTTTTCCGGCCCCAGTAATCCACACGACTTTTCTGCCTGAGCTATCCGGCATGATCTGACTTTCCTTCGTTACCGCCCTGGCAGCGTCGGCAGACATATTCAATATCTGAACCGTCACGCCCCTTGAACTTCATTTTAACCCAGCGTCCGTCCGCGTCATACCAGACTTCTGTGTCCAGATCTCCGCTGTAGGCATAACGGGTTGCCCAGACGGGGCCCTGTTCCGTTTCAATTTCCTCTTGCGACGTCGGGCGAATGCGGACTTTGTTGATCTGTCCGGTCAGTGTATTGAGGACGCTGTGTTCATTGATAACAGCCGCGTTCCAATGGGTTGTCGGGTATAGGGGGCGCGCCGATGCTACGCCCCCACCAGGCCCGCTAATCTGCAACCCCGAGGGCTGATATTCCGCTTTGATTTCGAATTTATCACCATCATCATCGACTGTTGAGTTGAGGCGGACAAGCCTGCCATTCTCCCAGAATTCGTTGGATTCATAATGGTATCGGAAAGCGGATAGAAATAAAAACCGGATTTCCAATTGAAACTGACTGCGCACGGCGAAGGAGGAGCCCTCTTGATCAAAGCGAACCGAGTGAAAACCGACCTTGTTGCCGTTTCGGGTAACATCAAACTGAATTTCACCTCCATACAGGAATGCCGGATCTGCAACACTTTGCTCGGCACGTGCCGGATTTACACTGAAGCCATGGGTTAGGCCTGAGAGAAGGAGCGTGAAAAAGAACAGATAGCCTTTCTGTGGGCTTCCTTTGCTTGCAGCGAGATTTCGTTTTCTTGGCAAAGCTGAATTTTCCGATCCATTATCAAGTCATGTCCCATTTTACGAATTGATGTCGGATTCAGATCACCCCAATTTGGCATTTAATTCATTCTGAATTCTGATGCGGAATATTTAATTCTTAGGCCAAGAGATTGGATTGTTTTAAAAGCATTAAGGCTTGGGTGATCGATCGTATTTTCGTGGTATCCTGGGCATGGTGTCACCAGTACACCGGTTCCCCCCCCCATCAAAGAACACACCGTTATCTCCGTTATTCAGATCATCCAAGGCCTATAAGAAACGCGCTAGCGGTGGCGCCAGGCCTGGGTGTGTTTGATCAGGCCATGGGTCAGGATTGCATGCAGGATGCGGGCACCGGCGCAGGTATAGGCGATCATCATTGCCATCGCCGCCGCCGGCGCGATGTCGCCGGCATCATCCATGTTCATGACCGCGACGGAGGCCAGCGTGGTATCCGAGGAATACAAAAAGATAACGGCTGAAACCGTGGTCATGGCATTGAGGAACAGATACATGGAGATATCGAGAATGGCCGGCGTGCAGACCGGAACGGTGACCTTGAAAAAGGTTTTGTAGAACGGCGCTTTCAGCGATGCGGAGACCGATTCGAACTCAGGGTCCATCTGCTTTAGGGCGGTGACCGCGGTCAGATGGCTGACCGTATAAAAGTGGGTAATCGAGACAACAACCAGGATGCCGAGCGTTCCGTAGAGAAAATGGAACGGGTTGGCCGGGTTGTTGAAGAAAAAGATATAGGACAAGCCCAAAACCAGGCCGGGAACCGCCAGCGGAAGCATGGCCAGCATGTGAAAGATGGTCCGCCCGGCGCCGAAGGCACGGCCCTTTTCCATCAGGTAGGCACCGAAGAAAATCACCCCTGTGCCAATGGCTGCGGTGTACAGCGACATATAAAGTGAATTCCAAAACGCGTCCCAGCCGCCGCCGTCCATGACGTCAAAGTCGTAATTGCTGAGGCTGAGCGACAAATTGTAGGGCCAGAATTTGACCAGGGATGCGTATTGGGCCATGCCAAGCATGCCGATAATCAGCAACGCCACCACCGAGCAGAAAATCAGCATGGTCATATCGCGCCCGGCACTGGGTTGTGGCACATAAGGCACGGCGCGGGCTGAGAGCAGCGCCACTTGTTTTTTCTGAACAATCCGGTCAACGGCAAAGGCAAACAGGGCCGGAACCAGCAGCACCACCGAGACCACGGCGCCCATCTGGAAGTTTTGCTGGCCGATAACCTGTTTGTACACATCCGTGGCCAGCATGTTGTAGTTGCCACCGATCACCTTGGGTACGCCAAAGTCGGTAAAGACCAGGGTAAACACCACAAAGCCGGCGCTGATCAGGCCATACTTGCAGCCCGGCAGGGTGACCGTGAAAAACGTCCGGATCTGGCTGGTTCTGAGCGCTGTCGCCGCTTCATAGAGCCGGGCATCGGTAATCGACAGGGCGGTGATGACGATCATCAGGGCATGCGGGAAGACCCAGTAGCTGGAACCGATGGTGATGCCGATCGGGCCATAAATCGTCTCTCCGAACAACAACGCCTTGGCGACTCCCTGGTTGCCGAACCAGTAAACCAGCGAAATGCCGCCCAGCAACGACGGGGTCAGCAGGGGAATCAGAGCGACAATCTTGAAGAACCACTTATAGGGCATGCAGCTTCGGGTCAGCGCATAGCCATAAACAAAAGCCACAAACAGCACGATAAGTGTCGACAGGATGGCGATGCTCAGGCTGTTGCCGGCCGACAGGAACAGTGCCGGCGTGGAAAAATATTCAATGTAATTGGCAAGGCCGACAAACCCTTCGGCTTTGTTCTCGACGCTTTTCGACAGCATCGTATAGAGCGGAAGCAGAATGAAGGCGACCAGAAACAGGCCGATCAGGACCATGCAGGTCCGCATGATCCAGTCGTCGCGGCTGAGTTTTTCCCTGACCAGGGGCAAGGGCGATTTTGGCGTTGCGCGCAAAACTTCAGACACCGCTCAACTCCTGTCAGCCGGGTAAACCTGAATGAACTCCTCAGGCAGGCGGACCGGAAGTTTTGATCCGACCACGACGGATTTCCGGCGCACCAGATTGACCGAGAAGTCGGCATGAACGTTGCCGTCCCCAAACGTTGGCCCGACCAGGTTGGCGCGATAGAACGAGCCCATGAATTCCAGGTTCCTGATTTCAGCCTCGACCACGTTGCTGTCGTCGCCGACAATATCCTGGGCGTTGATATCCTCGGGCCGAATGGCGACGGTAATCGCATCGCCTTTGGAAAAGTCCGAGGTGTTGCAGCGAAAACCGGATTCACCGACGGTGACCGAGCCGGCCTCGGCGACCACACCGGGAATGAAGTTCATGGTACCGATAAAATCGGCAACGAAGGCGGTTTTCGGGCGGCTGTAAATTTCTTCAGGCGTGCCGACCTGTTCGATCAGGCCGTGATCCATGACCACGATGCGGTCGGCCATGGTCAGGGCTTCTTCCTGGTCGTGGGTGACCATGATGGTGGTGACGCCGAGGCGGCGCTGCAGGTTCTTTATTTCGTCGCGCAGGTGAACGCGCACACGGGCATCCAGGGCGCTCAGTGGTTCATCAAGCAAAAGCAGTCCGGGCGAGGTCGCCAGGGCGCGGGCCAGGGCGATCCGTTGCTGCTGGCCGCCGGAAAGCTGGGCCGGGTATTTTTTACCCTGCTCGGGCAAGCCGACCAGTTCCAGAAGCTCG
>JABMNT010000144.1 GCA_013203595.1 Rhodospirillales bacterium | reverse complement strand
CCGGCCTGCCCGATCGGGCCACGCCGGATCGCTGAGTTGTTCCATCGTCTGATGACCGACGTATTGGGCTATGACGACTATCTGGCCCAGGGCGGCGACTGGGGCGGCGCCATTTCTTCCTGGCTTGGCTTTGATCACGCGCCGGCGTGCCGCGGCATCCACCTGAACATCATGACCATGCGCGCAGCGGGGGAACTGAAAGAGCCGGCAGAACGGGCATGGGCCGAAAAATTTGCGCGCGAACAGGCCAGCGAAGAAGGCTATCGCGTCCAACAGGCAACGAAACCGCAAACCTTGTCCTACGCGATGATGGACAGTCCGGTCGGCGTAGCAGCCTGGATCATAGAGAAGTTTCAATCCTGGTCCGATACCGACGGTGATAATTTAGAATCCGCCCATCACAAGGACAGGCTGCTGACCAATATCATGGTCTACCTGGTCACCAGGACTTTCAACACGGCGAGCTGGATATACTATGGCCGGCAGGAGGAAGGCGGGCGGCTCCTGTCCCCCGACGGCAAGCGGGTCGAGGTTCCCACGGGCTGCGCCTTGTTTCCCGCCGAGTTCCTGGCCTGGCCACCAAGGAGTTACGTGAACCGGGTTTATAATGTGACCCACTGGACCGAACTGCCGCGCGGCGGGCACTTCCCCGCCATGGAGGAACCGGATATGCTGACCCAGGATATCCGGAAATTCGCACGAACGCTGCGCCACCAGGATTTTGTTGAGGAGAAAACATGACGGATGAAAATGACCGATCGCTGAGGGCCGCCCGCCTGATCTGGGACTGTTGGCAGGCTGGCACCACCATGGTGCGACTGCCGACCGAACTGCGTCCAAGAACGCGGGCGGAAGGGTACGCGATCCAGGCCCATTACGCGCAGTTCAGCGGGCTTCCGCTGTTCGGTTGGAAGATCGCGGCGACCAGCGCCGCTGGCCAAAACCATATCGGCGTCTCCGGCCCGATGGCCGGGCGCCTTCTGCAGGAACGGGTCTTCCAGCCAGGTCAGGTGCTGGAATTTGGCAGCAACCGAATGGCTGTCGCAGAAGCGGAGTTCGCCTTTTGCTTAGGCAGGACCTTGACGCCGCAGGCTGCGGAATACGATCTCGCGGAGGTCATGACCGCAGTCGACACCCTGCACACCGGCATGGAATTTCCCGATTCACGGTTCGAGGATTTTGCCCGCGTCGGCGAGGAACAGCTAATCGCGGACAATGCGTGCAGTCATCAATTCGTGATCGGGCCGGCGATGCCCGATTCCTGGCGGTCCATTGATCTTTCACAACATGCGGTGACGATTGGTGTATCCGGAGGGCAAAGCCACGCAGGTTCCGGGGCAAACGTCCTTGGCGATCCAAAGATCGCGCTGACCTGGCTTGTCAACGAACTGTCGAGACACGGCATTTCTCTTGAGGCAGGTGCGATCGTGACAACCGGGACCTGCACAACGCCCATCGCGATCGCGGCGAGCGACACCGTCACGGCAGACTATGGTGCCCTGGGTCGACTTCAAGCCACTTTCACACAAGTGTAAGCCCATTGGTTAAGAGGACAGGTGCCTGGATTTCTGTCTCTTGAAAATTCTGTCCGAAATAAGAAACCTGGTCGGCGTTCAGCACCGGACAGTTGTCGTCGCCAATGGGCCATCTCTCATTTTCTGTGAGAACCGCCACCAACCACGCGGGGCGCAGGTCGTCGAACCGGTTAAACCGTTGAGTTTCCGGGCCGCCTGTGGCATTGGGGAGACTTAACCAACAGGCTTGCTCATGGCACCCGAAATTCTGGAAACAGCGCTGGTCGCGTTCACGACCTTTTTTGCCACCGTCGGCCCGATCGATGTGGCCGCAATTTTTGCCGGGCTGACCGCCGGCATGCCGGCGAAAAATCGCCGGACCACGGCCCTTAAGGGGGTCGGGATTGCCGCTCTGATACTGCTGATGTTTGCCTTTTTCGGGGCCGGCGTGCTGGCCAGCATGGGCATTACCCTGGCCGCGTTGAAGACATCGGGCGGCATATTGCTGCTGCTGATCGGCATCAACATGGTTCTGGCCCATCCCAGCGGCATCAACTCGACCACCGCCGACGAAGCCGAAGAAGCCACCCACCGCCAGGACATTTCCGTATTTCCCCTGGCCACGCCGTTGATCGCCGGGCCCGGGGCAATTGGTGCCATGGTTCTGTTCATGGCCAAACACGAAGGCAACATCGGCCTGCAGGCGACGGTTATCGGCGCCCTGGTTGCCGTACTGGTGCTCACCCTGGTCTGCCTGTTGATGGCGACCCAGTTACAGCGGGTCCTCGGGGTGACCGGGCTCAATGTGATCTCGCGTATTGTCGGGGTGCTGCTGACGGCGCTCGCCGTGCAGTTCATTTTCGACGGCATCAGCGCCAGCGGCCTGCTCGGCGAATTGCCGCAGATCTCATAGGTCTTTGAGAATTTCCCGGGCCGCGTTATGGCCCGGTGCGCCGGTGACACCGCCGCCGGGATGGGCGCCAGCGCCACAGAGATAAAGCCCCCTGACCGGCATCCGGTAAGCGGCGTTGCCCAAAGTCGGGCGCGCAGAGAACAACTGGTTGAGGCTCAAAGCACCGTGGAAGATATCGCCACCGACAAGGCCAAATTCACGCTCCAGATCAAGCGGGCTTAAAATCTGTCGGCCGAGAATGGATTGGCGGAAGTTGGGGGCCTGGGCATTGACGGTATCGATGACCGCCTCAGCCGCCTCTTCGCGGCAATCGTCCCAGCTCCGGCCGCCCGACAGATGGGGGTCGAAGTGCTGGCAGAACAGGCTGGCCACATGCCGGCCGGCAGGCGCCAGGGTATCATCAATGGTGCTAGGGATCAGCATTTCGACAATCGGCTGGCTGGACCAGCCGAAATCACGGGCATCGCGGTAGGCCCGTTCCATATAGGCGACGCTGGGCGCGAAAATTATGCCCGCCGTATGATGCTGGGCCTGGCCGGTGCCCGGCAGACAGGCGAAGTCAGGCAGTTCGCTGAGCGCCACGTTCATGCGAAAGGTGGCCGATACGGATTTGATCCGGGCGATGCGGCGCTGAAAGGCAGGCGGCGTCGCCTTGCTATCAAGCAGCTTACCAACCAACAGGCCCGGATGCAGGTTGGCGGCAACGGCGCGGGCCGAAATCACCCGGCCATCAACCAGTGCCAGGCCTCTGACGCCCCTGTCATCCGTCTCAACAGCGGCCACCGGGCACGACGTCTCGATCACCACACCGGCTGCCTCGGCGGCTTTGGCCATAGCCTGGGTGATCGCGCCCATGCCACCGATGGCATGGCCCCAGGCGCCGGGGCGCTCGAGAATATCTCCAAAACAATGGTGCAGCAAAACATAGGCGGTGCCAGGCATGGACGGACTGGCGTAGTTACCGACCACCCCATCGAAGGCGAACAGGGCTTTGACCGCATCGCTGACAAACCAGCGGCTCAGAAATTCATCGGCGCTGAGCGTCATGATATCGGCAAAATCGCGCTGGTCTTCCCGTTCCATGGCGTTGAAGCGGCGCCCGGTTTTCCACAACCGCCACAGGTCCTGCACACCGCCACCCAGATTTGGCGGGGTTTCCAGGATAAACGAACGGAGAACCCGGGCGACCCGGTCGAGGGTCGCTTCATAGTCAGGCAGGGCGTCGGCATCCGCCGTCGAGTGACGCCGGACCTCGACCTGCATTTTGGCAGGGTCCCCGTGGGCCTTGAGGTACCCGCCCCCCTCCAGGGGCAGAAAATTGGCCAGTGGGCGTTCGACAATGCGCAGGCCATGGCCGTACAGGTCCAGATCGTCGACCACCTTGCGGTTGAGCAGGCTGACCGTATAGGCACAAACGGAATTGCGGAAACCCGGGTGAAATTCTTCGGTAACGGCGGCGCCGCCAACCACCGCCCGGCGCTCGAAGACCCTGACTTTCAGACCGGCCTTCGCCAGATAGGCGGCACAGACCAGACCGTTGTGACCGGCCCCGATAACCGCAACTTCGCAGTCAGTGGTCATTAGCCCCGGGCCACGGCCCGTGGCAGGACGGAACGCGTCAGCCAGTTGGCAACTTCACGCAGCCGCACGTCGGGGTCCAGCACATCCTGGTCAACCCCCAGCGCCCAGGCCAGATCGGCGCGCAACGGATCCTGAAACAGAACCTCCATATCGGCCGCATGGCTGTGCGCATCCTGCTCACTGGCATAAAACCCGTCATCGGTCATGGTTTTGGCATAGGCGCGAACCAGCGCCGCCATATGGGCCAGATCAAATTCCGGGTGGTACTGCATGCCCCAGCAGGTGCCGCCCTCATAATTGATCATCGCCGCCTGCACGCTGGAATGAGTGTTGGCCGCCAGCACCACACTGCCGCTGGGTAAATGGGTGACTTCATCGAAGTGAATACAGGGCGAATCAAAGACATCGGCCTTGCCTTCGAAGAAACCGGTTGCCCGGCCGGCGCCGGTCAGGGCGATCTTGCGGGCAATCCCGACCTCGCGCCCCCGGGGGCAGACGGCGACCACGCCGCCGGCGGCATAGGCGGCCACCTGCAGGCCCCAGCAACTGCCGAGAAAGGGGATCTTCGAGCGGAACGCGGCGCGGGCCAGCTCGATCTGGTTCTGGATCTTCGGGTTGTCGGCATCGGTCGGGATATTGAGCGCCGAGCCGCCCAGGATAAAGCCGTCATAATCATCGAACGATGTGCCTGTCGGCAGGGCGTTGCGATGATCAGCGGCAAAAACCACCTCGATCTGCGCCTTGGGATAGACATGTTTGATCGATTTCGTATAGGCGCTGCTGCCAATGGTACTGCCCAGCTCAACCATCGCCTCGCAGCGTTCCTGGGTATTTCCCTCGGCGATCAGAATACGCGGTGCAATGGCCATCATCTAGCTCCGGCCCCTGGCCAGCATGGTCGGGATAACCAGCTTGCTGATCCAGTTGCGCACTTCCAGCCGGCGCACATCTTCATCCAGAATGTCCGCATCAATACCCAGCCGCCAGGACAGATCAAAGCGGTTGGGGTCCGCATGCAGGGCTTCGAGCAGGGCCACATGTTTTTCACCGGCCTGGCGATCTTTGAAAAACCCGAGAGCCATCAGTTTATCGATCCGGCACCAGGTCAGCCGGGCCATCTCATACAGGTCATATTCGGGATGGTACTGCAGCCCCCAGAACGGGGTGCCGCCATAGAGCACGGATACCGACTGGATGGGGGTAAAGGCATTGCCGGCCAGCACCACGGTGCCCGGCGGGATATGGGTGATCTCGTCCACATGGCTGATATAGGCATCGAACACCCGGGCCTTGCCTTCATACATGGGATGACTGCGCCCGGCATCGCTCAACAGCACTTTGCGGGCAAAGCCCATTTCCCGGCCATGGGGGTTGGCCCGGCAGATTCCGCCCGCCGCCACCACCGCAATCTGGGCCGCCCAGCAACTGCCGAAGCCGGGCACGCCGGCCTCGAAACAGGCGCGCGCGAAACCCAGCTGGGTATTGACCTCCGGAGTATCTTCAAACACCGTCAGACTGCATCCGGTCCAGGCCACCCCGTCGTAATCGGAAAGCGCCTTACCCGCCGGCACCGCCGTTCCCGGATCGCTCGGATAAATGATATCGCAGCGGATATCGGGGTTTATTTTCTGCAGCATTTTCACGTACTGGATGCCGGCCGCCGTCGCCCCGCCCGCTTCCAGCTCATCGCGGGCGGCCTTCACATAACCATCAACAACCAAAATGCGCGGTGAAATACCCATGTTTCGCTTACCCTGCCAACTGATCAATGATCGCGGGCAAATCGGCATGCCGTTCACAGATGGCATCGGCCGAGGTGGTGGCCCGGTCGACGTCGCGTTTGGCCGTAAACAGCACGGCTTTCATGCCGAGCGCCTGCGGGCCCTTGATGTCGTTATGATCGCGGTCACCAATATGCACCATCTGGTTAAACGCGGTGCCCAGCTGGCTGGCCGCAGAATCAAACATCGCCCGGTTGGGTTTTGAGTTGCCGACCTCATCGGAAAAGGCAAAGCCGGAGAAATACTGTTTCATACCGTGCATTTCCAGCCATTCGCGCAAGCCCGTCCCCGACGTGATAATGGTATCGGAAATCACACAGAGCTTATAGCGGCTTGCCAGTTCAGCCACGGCCTCCTTTGCCCCGGCAATCGGGTCTGGTGGTATATCCAGCTCAAGCCGTTCCTGGGCATGGGCAAGGGCGTCAAGCTCGGCATCCGGCAACGCCCTGCCCAGGCCATCGAGCAACACCTGCAGCCGTTCGCGGGCCGTCCAGGTTATGGAATGGCCCTTCCAGCATTTGACAAAAGCGGCGTTAACGACCCCGTAGCCGATCGCCAGGTCGGCCGATGAAATCGGCGCGTGCCGGTTCAGGGCTTGCAGCACCAGATGGTGGCGCTCATCGGGTTTCGAGCGCATGCCCCGGGCCGCACGTTTCGGCTCATCCGATTCATCGTCAATGATCGTGTCCCATAAATCAAAGGTAACTGCGGTAATTTTAGTGCTCAACGTCAACCCCGAATCCTGTACAGAAACTGAAAAATACGAGAGCGAATGTGCGACATGGCGGGGTTTCGGTCAACACCGGAGGAGCCGAAGTAAATTCCGCTTAGCGCCCGGGCTTCCAGGCAGCCAGGGCCTTTTCCCCGGCGGCAATCTGCGAATTGTTCATTTTGGCGGTCAGGGAAGCCAGCGCGCGTTTGGTGTCATTGCGCGGGCTATGGGCGAGCACCTGGTCGGCATGCCTGTCGGCCAGCTTCAGCCACTTGTAGGCCTCGATCAGATTCTCGTCCGCGCCCCAGCCTTCCTTATTGATCTGGCCCAGAAAATACTGGGCCACGGCATGGCCCTGGTTGGCGGCTTTTGTATACCATTCGATGGCCAGACCATAACTGGACGGCACACCGCGCCCGTTGAAATAGAGCTCGCCCAGGGAAAACTGGGCATCGGCAAGCCCGGCCAGATTGGACGCCAGCCGATACCATTCTGCCGCCTTGTAATAGTTTTGCTGGACGCCGCGCCCGTTCGCATACATCTGCCCCAGGGCATACTGCGACCCCGGATGACCACGGTTTGCTGATTTCTCATACCAGATCAAGGCTTTTGCATAATTTTGCAGCGGTGGTTTCGCCGTCCGGTACAAGTTGCCCAACCGATGCTGGGCATAGACATCCCCCTTATCCGCAAGCAACCGGTTTCTGTCGATGTCAGACTGAACGCGGGCAAGCTCAAGCTCAAGCGGTGCCACGTCGGCCGCCTTGAAGAAGATGTGCGCCGCCGCCGCCGAGACGGCAAGGGCTGCAACCACCAGAAAGATGTTTAAAGACTTCATACCGCCACAGATATTTCCAAATTGATGCCGTGCGCGTTGTTCATCCGCGCCCCGCCTGGCACATCAGATGCCGGATTGATCCAGGATTTCCGCCGCCGCTCTTGATTTTTATCGCAAACGCGGCTGCTGGGCCTTCTTGTCGACCATGTTATGGTCGTTCTGCCCGAGTTTCCGGTAACGGGGGTCGGCGCGGTCATAACAGGTGACACTGCCAAGGGTATTATAACAATATATATTCTGCGTTATCTTTGGCCGGTCTTCCTCGCAGTAGTAATCTCCCTGCTCCAGGCGCACCGACGAACAGTCTTTGCCGCTTGAAGCGGAAACCACATGGTCAATGAGCGTTTTGTCGGTTCCCATAACCGTCAGCACATCGACCTGGGCAACGCCAGGCACTCCCGAGGCGGCCAGTCCCCCGCACCCACTTAACAACAACAGACAGGCGAGACCTGTGAATAGGCGCATTTTCGAAACTCCTGGGTATCTTTTGGCATCCATAGCCGAATTTATCCCGATATTATGCAGATGGCGGTTAAGGAAGGGTAAAACAACCCCTGAAAGTTTGCAAAAACCGGTGCCGAAAGCAGATAAAGCGGTTACACTTAAAGCAAAACCAATTATCCAGCGACAGGGGACAGCAAAATGTCAGTTGCACCACCGTCAATTTGTGATTTCGGCTGGAAAGCCGTCGATTTCGAGCTGCCGGGCATTGATGGCCAGCGCCACACCCTGGAATCCGTGCGCGGCGCCAATGGTACGGTCGTCATGTTTATCTGCAACCACTGCCCCTATGTTAAGTCCATCGGCACCCGACTGGCCGAAGACATCAGGGCTCTGCAGGCCAAAGGCATCGGCGCCGTCGCCATCATGTCCAACGACACCGACGGCTACCCGGAGGATTCCTTTGACAACATGAAAATTTACGCCGGAAAATATGGCTTTTCATTTCCCTATGTAATTGATAAAACACAGGAAATCGGACGCGCCTACGATGCTAAATGCACCCCGGATTTCTTTGGGTTTAATGCCGATCTGGAATTGCAGTATCGGGGCCGGCTGGATGATTCGGGGAGCAGGCCGCCAAAACCCGACAGTCGACGCGAGCTGGTTGAGGCGATGGAGCAGATTGCCAGGACCGGAAAGGGCCCGACGGATCAGATCGCAAGTATCGGCTGCTCAATCAAATGGCGGTAATTAATCGCATTTAGTTGATCAGCGGGTTTGCGTTCCCCGGTCTCAGTGGATATTTTAGCCGCCGCGCATGGGTGTCGCGGATTTGAACTTAAATAACGGGCATTTCCAATAGTTTGGTCGATGCGTGTTGGATTGAAGGAGTGGCCGGTGGCCGACGAATCAGACGTATTGTTTAAGGAGATCGAAGAGGATCTTCGTCACGACCAGGCAAATAAACTTTGGGCGACCTACGGCAAATACTTTGTCGGCGCTGCGGTTGGCGTGGTTATCGCGGTTGCCGCCTTTCAGGGATGGAAGGCCTATGACCTGCAAAACCGTCAGGCTGTGGGTGAAGCCTTTGCTGCCGCTCAGACCCTTGTCAGCGATAAAAAAATTGACGAGGCGATCACTGCCTTTGCCAAGATATCGACGGAAAGCGGCGGCTATTCTCTGCTCGCCCGCTTCCGTACAGCCGCTTTAAAAAGCGACGGCGGTGATCTGACCGGGGCAATAGCCACCTACAAATCGATTGCCGATGACGATGGCATCACAACGTACTACCGGGATATGGCAACGGTTCTGGGCGCTTTTGCAGAACTGGATGGTGGTGGGTCGCCGAACGGGGATTTGATTAAACGGGCCGGCATGCTGAACGATGCCACAAACCCGTGGCGCCACAGTGCCCGCGAAATCCTGGGCCTGAGCAGCCTGAAAAGCGGCGATACATCGAAAGCGGTTGAATTTTTCAATGCGATTGCCGACGATGCCACCTCGCCTCCCTCCATCAAGGCACGCACCGAGGAAATGCTGAAGATTATCGACGGTTAACACAATAAGATACTTTATCGGGTTCACGTCACTATTGGCCGGGACAATTCGGACGAGATATAAAATGAAAAAAATTTTCCTCATAGCCCTGTGCACCGTTGCCATAAGCGGATGCGATAGCTGGAAGAAGAAGGAGCCGCCCCTGCCCGGCACCCGTGTATCGGTTTTACAGCATGAACGCTCAGTGACGGCCGATGCGGAGGTTGCCAACACGGAAATTGTGCTGCCGGCACCGACCCCCAACACGGAATGGCCGCAATCGGGTGGCTATGCCAACCATGCCATGCATCATGTTCAGGTTGGTGACGCCCTGCGCGAGGTCTGGTCCGTCGATATCGGGACCGGTGCCAGTGATGAAGAACGTCTGGGTGGCGAGCCGATTGTCGCCGGCGGCCTTGTCTATACCATTGACGCCCGTTCGAAAGTCAGCGCCTACAACGAAAAAACCGGCAAGCGGGCATGGCGGGTCGACCTGACACCAGAATTTGACGACGACGGCCATATCAATGGCGGCCTGGCGGTCAGCGACGGGCGGCTGTTCGTTACCACCGGGTTTGCCCAGGTCATTGCGCTCGAGGCACCGACCGGCAAGGAATTATGGCGCATTACCCTGGACGCGCCCCTGCGCGCCGCCCCCTCTGTCCGTGGTGGGCGGGTGTTCGCGCTGACATTGAACAACAAACTCTTCGCCCTGGATGCCGAAACCGGCAAAGAACTATGGACCCATCTGGGGCTTCCGGAAACGGCAAGTATTCTGGGTGGCGCCAGCCCGGCCATTGATCAGGGCGTCGTCGTGGTTCCCTATACCTCCGGTCAGTTGGTCGCCCTGCGGGTCGATACCGGTCGCCTGGTCTGGGAAGAATCACTGGCCGCGGTGCGGCGCACGGATGTGATCTCGACCCTGGCTGATATCAGGGGCCGCCCGATCATCGACCGCAACCGGGTGATTGCCATGAGTCATGGCGGACAAATCGTCTCCATTGACCTGCGGACCGGGCGGCGCATCTGGGACCGCGATATCGGTGGCCTGGAAAGTCCGTGGGTCGCCGGTGATTATATTTTTGCACTGACCAACGACGCCGAAGTGATTTGTCTTTCGCGCAACGATGGCCGGGTGTATTGGGTGCAGGGATTGCCGCGGTTCGAGAACCCGGAAGATCTTGCAGACCCGATTACCTGGACCGGACCGATTTTAGCCAGCGACCGTCTGATCGTCGCCGGATCGAACGGAGAGGCGCTGGCCGTTTCCCCCTATTCGGGCAAGGTCCTGGGTGTTGTCAAGATGCCGGACCGGGTTTCCGTGCCGCCAATCGTCGCCAACGGCAGTGTATTTTTTCTTGCCGATGACGCCCGATTGGTCGCCTACCGCTAACTAACCACGCAGACCGTTGGTGTCTGCGAAACATGAAATTGTGAGATTATGAGCTTTACCGTTGCAGTCATTGGCCGTCCCAATGTTGGCAAATCGACCCTGTTTAACCGGCTCACCGGCAAACAGCATGCGATTGTCGATGACACACCTGGCGTCACCCGCGACCGGCGCGAAGGCGACGGCTCCATATCCGATCTCGAATTTCGCCTGATCGACACCGCCGGGCTGGAAAATGCCTATGACGACAGCCTGGAAGCGCGCATGCGCGAGCAAACGGAAATGGCCATGGCCGAGGCCGACGTCACCCTGTTTCTGATTGACGGCCGGGCCGGCGTGCTGCCGCTGGATGAGCATTTTGCCAACTGGCTGCGCAAGAATCCGACGCCGACGCTATTGGTCGTCAACAAATGTGAAGGCAAAGCCGGGAGAGCCGGTCTCTACGAATCCTACGGCCTGGGCCTGGGTGAGCCGATCCCGTTTTCCGCCGAACATGGCGAGGGTTTGAGCGAGCTTTATGACGCATTGTTACCCTATGCCAGAGACGAGCAGTTCAAACCCATCCTTTTTGACGAAGATACCCCGCCCGAAGAGGCGTTGTCTGATGACGCCTTCGCCGACGACGCGGTTGAGGAAGAAGACCTGAGCGACCGCCCCCTGAAACTGGCGATCATCGGCCGGCCCAATGTGGGCAAATCGACCATGATCAACAAATTGCTGGGCCAGGAACGCCTGCTGACCGGACCGGAAGCCGGCGTCACCCGCGATGCCATTGCCGTCGCCTGGGAATACCAGGGCCGGGAAATCCGCCTGGTTGACACCGCCGGCATGCGGCGCAAGTCACGGATCAAGGAAAAACTGGAGTATATGTCGGTTGGCGACACGCTCCGCTCGATTCGCTTTGCCGAAGTTGTGGTGCTGGTTCTGGACGCCAATGCACCACTCGACAAACAGGATTTGACCATCGCCCGCCATGTCATCGAGGAAGGCCGGGCGCTGGTGATTGCGGTCAACAAATGGGACATCGCCGATGACCGGGTGGTTGCCGCAAAACGCATTGAAGACCGCCTGCAAACCTCGCTGCCGCAGGTCCGCGGGGTGCCCATCGTCACCTGTTCATCGAAAACCGGCAAGGGTCTGCAGAAACTGATGCCCGCCGTGTTCAAGGCCCATGAACTGTGGAATACCCGGATTTCGACCGGCGCCCTGAATCGCTGGCTGGCGGCCACGGTCGAAGCCAACCCGCCGCCCGTATCGGGCCTTGGCCGGATCAAGATCCGCTACATGACCCAGGCCAGAACCCGTCCCCCCACCTTTATCTTGTTTTCAAGCCGCGCCGACAAGCTGCCGGAATCCTACATGCGCTATCTGGTCAACGAAATGCGCGCCGACTTTAAATTACCCGGCATCCCGATCCGCCTGCACGGCCGCAAGGGCGATAATCCTTACGCCAAATGAGCGGTGAAAGCGGTAAATGGCCTGATGCAGCCAATGGCCGGCTCCAAGATTTATCTAACTGAGAATTATTTCAGACAGGCTTTACTTTCCACATGAAAGCGCCTCATCGCGAAATGCCGACTCCCATTTTAAAGTTTGCAGGAGTCTCGAACAAGTCATGCCACGCACGCCTCGCAAATGTGAATCATATAAATTAACGCCGGCAAGAGTTACTCCGTGGAGATCCACCCCTTGCATATGCGCTCCAGCCAGATTTGCACCGGTAAAATCTGCTTTGTCCAATTTCGCGTCTTGCAGAACAGCCCCGGTTAAATTGGCATTCCTTAGGTTTGCCCCTCGCAAGTCAGCTCCCGTGAAGTCTGCATGAAACAGAAATGCTCCCTGCAGGTTTGCTGATCGCAGGTCGGCCGAGCGAAGATATGCCTCTAATAAATCCGCCGACTGCAGGTTTGCCCCCCGCAAGTTGGCCTGGTGCAGGTAGGCTCCAACGAGGTCGGCATTTGATAAATCTGCGTTCGCAAAGTTCCTGCCCCTCAGGTCTGGCCCGAGATGGGGAAGATTTGTGCGGCCAGCCCCTGTCTTTTTCGCCTGGATTCCGGCTGGATATTCTTGAGTTTGTGTACAGGCCACAGCAAATAAGACAACGAGCATGACGGTGGACAATATAGTCAGGCGCACAGGTAACCTCCCTTTTTCCTTTATACATTTAGCGCGAACGAAAGTAAGGCCGTATTAGGGTCTCATAGATGAGAAGAAAATCTCATCACATGCGGGTCAAATCACCACAGACCATGCCGTGGATACAAGGCGACCACAACCGGCTCACCCACCGCCTTTTTTGAACATCATATCGAAGCGTTTGACAGCCGCCTGGATGGCGCTGTCCGCATAATTTGTGAAGGTCAGGGTGACCCGTGTTTGGGGGATCACCATCAGGGCGATGCGGCGCTCGCCTTCCGGCCCCAGGGCAATCTCAAGCCGCCGGTCATCCGTTTGCAGGGATACACCCGCCGCCGTGGCCTGATAATCATCGGTGCCGAGCGCGTTACCGATGATGCGGAAAAAATCCCGGTGGGTAATGCCCATTTCCTTGACGATGACGACCGGGTCGCGCATCGCCCGCTCAGCCACCGGCAACCGGTGGCCAGACCGCCAGCGCGTCGCCCTCAGCCAACCGGCGCGCGCTGCGTTCGCTGGGCGCGATGAAGACCCCGTTGACCAACACCAGATGACATTGCTCAATTGGCATCTGCAGTGACGCCAGGGCCTCGGATACCGCCGTTCCTTCCGGGAGTTCCACATCCACTTCGTTTTTCACGGCCCCGGCCGGCAGGTAATCGGCCAGCATCGCATAGAGTTTAACCCGGACTTTCATGGCAATACCTAGACGTATTTGGTCGCAACGTAGGCTTCCATGATCAGTTGCGGGTCTTCCTTCAGCTTTTCTTTCCATTCTCCGAGCTTAACCCCGGTCTGGATCAGGCCGCGCAACACGCCCACATGTTCGGTGCGGCCCAAAGACAGGGCGCCGATCAGCCTGTCGCCGTCAAACTCCAGCCGCATATAACGGTAATTGGGCGCGTCGAGAATTTCGACGCCATCGCCCTTGCCTTCCCAGTTGCCGTAGGAGACGGAAATCAGGCCGATCGTATCGAGCACGTTCATCACCAGACTGCCCTTATAGGGGGTGGGGATTCCGGCCATGTTCTTGCCGGCGATCTGGCCGTGGTCGGCACAGGTCGGCTGAATGGCATGCACCGACCAACCGCCAGCAATATCCGGCCCCTGGGCGCAGTCACCGGCGGCATAGATGTCATCGACACAGGTTTTCAGATATTTGTCGACAACGATGCCTTCCTTGACCTCGACCCCGCTGCCCTCCAGAAACGCCGTGTTCGATTTGACCCCGGCGGCAATCACCACCAGATGGGCGGGAATCTGCTGACCGTTGTCCAGATCCACAGTCAGGATATCTTCATCGTCATCGCTTTGTTCCAGTTTGGTGACCCGGGTCGAGGTCAGCACATTGACATCCTTGCTCAGACACCAGCTTTTGATCATGCCGCCGGCCTGCTGGTTCATCATCCGCGGAACCATGCGGTCATCGGCTTCCACAACCGTTAATTTGACCCCGCGCTTGACCAGTGATTCCAGGATAATACAGCCGATAAATCCGGCACCAACCAAAACCACATGGGCCCCGTCATTGGCCAGGTCTATAATCTTGCGGGCATCGGCCAGGGTCCAGCAGTGGTGAACGCCGGGCAAATCCAGGCCTTCGATGGGTGGTTTTACCGGACTGGCGCCGGTCGCGATCAGCAGTTTTGAATAGCCCTGGGTAGCGCCGCTGGCCAGGGTCACTGTGTGGTCGGCGGGCGAAACGCTGGCCACCCGGTCCTGCACGTATTTGATATTCAGGCTTTCATAATGGCCCGCGGTTTTCCGCAGGTGCGTGCCCTTGTCTTCGATATTACCAACCAGGAAATAAGGCAGTGCCATCCGCGAATAGGGCGGTTCAGGCTCGTCACCAATCAGGATGATTTCACCATCAGGGTCTGATTTTCTTAAGGATTCCGCAGCGATTACCCCGGACGGTCCGGCACCAACGACAACGTATGTCATGTCACTCTCCTCTGCCTCTTGTATCTCAGTAAAACACGATTAGAAAACGACGGGGGCCGGATACCCTTTTGGCGTCCGGCCCCCAGTTATGAACGAATGACCGCCTGCGCGCTAAAGGGCGACGCGGTTCAGTGTTTCGTTGGAAGGAATTCCCTCTGTGGTCCAGCCCCGTGCCGCATAATACTCGGGCAGCATGATATCCAGACCATTGGTCTTTCCTTTTGCGGGGCCGGTTTTCGCCGCATCTTTGAGCAATCGGGCCGGCAGGTTATCGTCTTTACCCGTAAACCCGGCGTCCAGATTGAACTTGCGCTCCAGATTCCAGATCCGCTCGCCAGCAGCCATGCAGTTTTCGACCGACCAGTCGCCTTCGCAGGCCGCATCAATTTGCGGGGCGATATCGTCCATAGACCAGGCGAACGTGGTGAAAACGCAGATTCCGGCCGAATCGACCACAGCTGTTGCATCCTGGAAGGCCTTGACCAGCCCGGCCTTGCCCTCGGTAACCAGCGGATCGGTTTTTTCCGGGATTCCCAGAATTTCCGATGCGACCGTATAACCGCGCAGGTGGCAGGCACCCCGGTTGGATGTGGCATAGGCAAGTCCCATACCCTGAATCCCCCGTGAATCGTAGGCCGGAAACTCCTGGCCCTTTACCGACATCGACAATTCCGGACGGCCGTACTTGGCGCACAGCAGCTTCGAGCCCAGTCCGATTTCAGCCCCGAACCCTTCGCCCTTGCCACATTGCTCGGCCAGGGTGGTTAACGCTTCAGCGGAACCGAATTTAAGTTCCATGCCGCCGGTCTGTTCGGTTGTAATGGTGCCGTCTTCAAACATTTCCATGGCCGCACCAACCGTCGCACCGAAGGAAATAGGATCGAAGCCCTGCTCGTTACAGATGAAGTTGGCGAAGGTCAGGGCGTCGAGATCATCGACACCGGTGGCCGCACCCAGCGCCCAGGCCGCTTCATATTCCAAACCACCGGAAGCTTTCTGGTATTCCGGACGATCCCTGACCGTGTAATGGGTGCGATCAATGGTCGAGACGCGCCCGCAGGCAATGGTACAGCCAAAGCAGGCCCCATTGGTGACCAGATTTGGTTTGCCATCGGATTCCCTGGGGATCGCCATGGCTTCAGCGGAAATATTGTTGGCCCCGGCAAACTGCACATCGCGGTGATTATGCGTCGGCAGGGCACCAGTTTCGTTGATCACGTTCATCAGAACCTGGGTACCGAAGGCGGGAAGCCCCTGACCGGTAACCGCATTTTCAGCCAATACCGCTTTACCGGCGATGACGGAGCTCATGAAGGCATCGACGTTATCGACTCTGACGCCCAGGGTTCCGCGTATGGCCACGGCTTTCAGGTTTTTCGAGCCCATAACCGTACCCACGCCGGAACGCCCGGCGGCGCGGTGCATGTCGTTGACGATGCAGGCAAACTTGATCCCCTTCTCGCCGGAAATGCCAATCGAGGCAACCCGGAGCAGCGGATCGCCATGCTTTTCCTTGATGCCTTCTTCGGTATTCCAGCACGATGTGCCCCAATACTCCGCCGCATCCAGCAATTCGGCGGAACCATCCTGAACCAGCAGGTAAACCGGCTTTGCCGCCTTGCCTTCAAAAATGATCATGTCGTAACCGGCATTCTTCATTTCGTTGCCAAAGAACCCGCCGGAATTGGAACACGCAATGGCCCCGGTCAGCGCGCCTTTGGTAACCACCGAATAGCGGCCAGCTGTTGACGCACAGGTACCCGTCAACGGCCCGGTTGCCATGATCATCTTGTTGTCGGGCGACAGAGGATCGACCTTCGGATCAATTTCTTCGGTCAGATATTTGGTTGCGAGTCCCCGTTGACCGAGGTATTTCTGCGCCCACTCCATGTTGAGCGCTTCATCAGCACATGTCCCTTTGGTCAGATTAACACGAAGTATCTTTCTTGCCCAAGCCATGTCTGCTCTCCCTTAATTTGTGTCGCTATTGATTAGCCCAATGACTGATTAGCCCTATGCATGGGCGCCGGAATCGGTTTTTGCCGCCCAGGTCCGCATTTTCTCCAAGCCGGTCCAGTTGGAATCAACAAATGTAATCGCATCTGTCGGGCAGGCTTTGGCGCATTCAGGATCACCTTCACAGAGATCACATTTAATCACCTTACCCGTCGACTGGTTGTAGTTGATGGTGCCGAACGGGCAGGCAATGGTACAGACCTTGCAGCCAACACAAATCTGCTCGGATACAATTTTGGCACCGGTTGTGGTATCAAGCGAAATCGCGTCAACCGGACAGGCATGCAGACACCAGGCTTCGTCGCACTGGGTGCAGGTATAGGGAACGAACCGCCCCTGATCATGGAAGTTAAAGACCTTGATCCGTGACTTGGAGGGATTAAACACCCCTTCATTGTCAAACGAACAGGCGAGTTCACATTGCTGACATCCGGTGCATTTAGCCCACATTATTCATGACTACCGTCGGATTTAATCGGAGCACAGGGCGTCAGCCGGGTCGACGGCGTTTTTTAGAGGTTAATTTTTAGAGGCGTTAGGGATTGACGTTCGGGGT
>JABMNT010000011.1 GCA_013203595.1 Rhodospirillales bacterium | reverse complement strand
GGAGGGCAGCGCTCTATCCAGCTGAGCTACGGGTGCTGGAAACGGGCGCAACTTAGCCTGAGATCTGTGCCGGTGCAAGCAGTGGCTTTGTGCCGCTGGTGTGGCGGTTGTGGCGCTGGCGCTGTCCTCTATGGGCTATCAGAGCGTCAGCGAGCGGATTGCTGCGACAAAAGCCGGCCTGACTGGTCGCCGTAGCCATGGCCAATGAAGTCACCGGCATTGCCTGGGTCCTGATGGTGCGCCAGGAGGTTTACCAAAAGCCACAGCTGGCGACGGACAATACGGCTCAGGAGGCGCCCGGAAAACGAAGAAACTGACGAACAGAATGCGAGGACGATGCGATGTGATGGCGAACCGGTTTTTGCTGTCAAAGGCCAGGGGTTGGTCAGGCTGCATTGTGCAGAACCTTTGCCACATCGTCAGGCATTTTTTGCAATCACACGCAGGTAGCTTTGCGCGGCCCTGTCAGGCGTTCTGCGCCCATGTTTCCAGTCTCTTAGAGAGGCCACGGGAATGCCGAAACGTTTGGCAAAATCCTGTTGTGATAGTCCCGTTGCAAAACGCGATTGAGGGGCGAGCATTGCTGTGCGTCCGCGTTCGAATTCATCGTCGGTGAGCGGCGCATCTGCATCCGACGCCCAGAATATCTCAATGCACAGTGCTGCAATGTAAAGCCAGGCTGATTCTCCGGCCTCCTCCACCGCCATAGATGCGCCAGACCGTCATTCGCCAACGTGTAATATATAAGACGTGCTGGATCATCTATAGGAAGGTTGAGAAGCAAAGCCCTTTGGCGGTCGGTCAATATCAATATAGTGCGTCTTGGCATGAATTTGTTCCAGCTGGTCATTTGTTCGAACTGAACAAAGATCCCGCCAGTAAAATCGGGGCTTTGCAATCCATGAACCAGAGAGGGTTTGGGCCGGCATCTAATTCCTTAGGGTATCAAACCGCCCCTACCGCAACGGACCCCATGTCGGCAGCGCCCGCCTTTGCCTTGCCGGCTGATGCCCGTGCCCAGGAGTGGCTGACCGTAAGGCCACCGTCCTTATAATCGTCTGCCGAAGCTGTGGCTGTGCCAATCAACAGGATAATGAAGCCGATAGACGCAATACCGCGATACATTATAAAACTCCCAATCATTTTTTACGTTTAGAGATTGTCCGGCTTCAAACCAAGATGAGTCAGAGCCTCCGTTGTGCAAACCCTTCAATAAGTCCCATAGGCACTGACGTCAGACAGTTGGGGTCCCTTCGGGCACCGATTTTCCACCGCCGAGCGAGGAGCCGTCAGAAAACACAAAGCACACAAGCTGCGCGTTCTGAATATCTTTCGGCACAGGCCATGAAGTTATGGATGATCTATTTCCTGCCCTGAGACTGCCGTTTCCGCTCGGGAACCCGGATCGCACCACGCACTGTATCAGCGTTCATTCTTATCCGAGAAACTCGGTGCCTCTCGAGAGCCGCCAACACCTCCTTCAGCGCGCTTATCGACGACGGGGTTTGAGAGTTTCGCAGGATATTTACACTAGCCCCAAGGGCCTCTGCGGCGTAGCTATGCACTCCCGGTTCCTCATCCCTGGCGAGCGCCTCGATCAGGGTGGGAATGACCTTCTCTGTCACCGGACCGATCTTGCCCAGGGCCTGGGCGGCGCCCATTCGAACCCCCGAGTGCTCATCGTTGCCGAGCGCCTCAATCAGGGCGGGAGCAACCTCGTCGGTTACAGGACCGAGCTGCCCAAGGGCCTCCACCGCTGACAGGCGGACCCCAGGATGCGGATCCCAGCCAAGCGCCTCAATCAAGGCTGGTGCAACGTTCCCCGTCGTCGCACCAAGCATCCCAAGCGAGACGGCGGCGCGCGCGCGGACCCCCGAACGTTCATCACGGACGAGCGCCTCGATCAGGGCAGTAACGACCTCCTCTGTCGCCAGGCCGATGTTCCCGAGGGCGCGTGAAACATGCCAACGAACCCCGAGGTGGTCGTCTGCGTCGAGGGCCTCGATCAGGGCTGGGACAGCACGTCTCGCTGCCGGACCGATCATGCCAAGCGCTGCGGCAGTGCGCCCGCGAACTTCCGGATCCGTATCCACTAAGAGCGCATCGGCGAGAGCGGGGAGAACGCCCTCTGTCGCTAAACCAATCTCGCCGAGGGCGGCGGCGGCGTGGCCGCGGACCCTTGGCTGGAGATCCCAGTTGAGGGCTTCGATCAGGGCGGCGGCCACGGCCTCGATCCGAGGATCACGTCCCAAAGTACCCAGGCGTTCAGCCGCGTGCTGGCGGGCTTCCGGGGTATCGGCCCCTTTCAGGATATCCATCAGCTGCTCAACCGAAACCGAGACACCCTCCCCGGCATATGAAATACCAGCGCCGCTGACGACAAACAATGCGCCCATCCAAAACAGCAATGCACAGGCAACGGAACACCGGCGGCCACGCATCCTCTGACCTCGTGAATGATCTTGCTGCATCGAAGGATTTCTCCGGGCCTGGACGCACATGGCTCAGTCCTTACACATCGCCGTGGCCGGACCCGGTTTCGTCACCGGGCCGGGGTATTGCTCTTTCCCAACATGCAAGGAATTGATCACCACCACCAAACTGGAGCCGGCCATGAGCCCGGCGGCAATCACCGGCTGCAACAGGCCCGCGGCCGCGAGAAATAGGGCCACCAGGTTATACCCCAAGGCCCAAACTATGTTCATGCGTATGGCCTTATGTACCTTCCGGGCATGTTGGATAAGCCAGGGCAGGCGCTGAAGGGCTCCTTCCGGCAGGGTGATGTCCGCGCTCTCCCGTGCTAGATCGGCGGCGCCGCCCACCGCCACGCCGACACCGGCCGCCGCCAGCACCGGTCCGTCATTCAAGCCATCTCCGACCATGGCAATCAATCCTTCTTCCTCTGACCTTGCCTCAAGGGCAGCAAGTTTTTCTTCCGGCGACATTCCCCCCTGCCAGGCATCGAACCCGAGTGCAACGGCCACGCTTTTAACCACGGTGGGCGCGTCCCCGGACAGGAGAAGTGTCTTCAACCCCAACTCGCGTGTACGTTTCACCACCGCCTTGGCCTCAGGCAGAGGGGTGTCGGACAACCGGAGCAAACCCCAAACACGACCGGACCACCCTACGTAAGCAATCGTCTCATGCCCCTCTGCTGAGCGCTCCCGCGCACGCGCCGCAAGAGCCGGTGGGATGGTCCACCCGAGCGTCGCCATCAAGCGGGCGTTGCCAACCGCGGTCAGGCGATCCCCGTCCCCGCCGACGACCCCTTGGCCCGGCAGCGCGTGAACGTTGGGGACGGTCTCCGGCGCGAGCCCTCCAGCGTGGGCAGCGGCGACGATCCCCCGAGCCAGGGGATGCTCCGACCCCTGCTCGACGCCAGCCGCGCGCCGCAGCAATTCGGTCTCGGGTACGCCGTCTGTAAGTGCTCCCGTCATGCGCACCTGCCCCGATGTCAGGGTGCCCGTCTTGTCGAAGGCCACGGCCTTCACCCGGGCCAGGCGTTCGAGCACGCCGCCGCTACGAATCAACACACCCTGCTCCGCCGCCAGGCCCAGGCCGAGGGCGGTCGCCAACGATGCGGCCAGTCCCAGCGCACAGGGACATGCCACCACCAGTACCGCCAAGCCCGCCATCAGGGCCTGCTCGAACGACCCCTGGCTGCTCCAATAGAGGATCGTGCCCGCCGCCAGAATCACCACAGCCGGAACAAATACCGCCGCCACCTGGTCCACGAGCTCACCGAGGAGGCCTTTGTGACTCAAGGCCTCGCGCACCAGACGACTCATCTTCCCCCAGCGGGTGGCAGGCCCAGCGACCGTGGTCCGGATCAAAAGCTGTCCAGTGCTGTTGATACTGCCGGCATATACGACGGAATCAGGAAATTTAATTACGGGATCGGACTGACCCGTGAGTACCGCCTCGTCGCACTGGGAACGCCCCTCAATCACCACTCCATCCACCGGCACCCGCTCCCCGGGGCGTACGCGCACGGTGGTCCCCGGTGATATCTCCCGCACCGGACGTTCGCTATCCCGGCCATTCACAATCACGGTGGCACAGGCCCGCTCGGCGGCGAGCATGGGAGCCAGGCTCCGCGCAGCGCGGCCCCGACCTATCGCCTCGAGATACCGTCCCAGTGTGAACAGCACGAGCACCATAGTGGCGGTGTCAAAATAGACCGCAGCCCCGCCGGTCACAACTTCGAGAACTGAATAACCGTAGGCAGCAATGGCTCCGAGACTCACCAGGGTGTCGGCGGTCGCCTGGCCATTGCGTGCCGCCTGCCAAGCACCTTTGAAAAACGGTCCACCCAGGATGACAAGGATCGGGGTGGCCAGCGCCCACAGCAAAACATGGATTCTCCAAGCCAGTTGTCCATCTGCTGGCCCGAGGCTCCCGGAATACAACACCAGGCTGAAAAGCATTATGTTCATGGCGAGAAATGCGCCCGCACCTAGACGGATCAACAGCCAGGCGGCATCCGCCTCTTCGTGCTGCCCGTGGTGGACCTGGAAGGCAAGCGCGCATCCGTAACAACAAAACTGGTAAGCCTCGCCATTCACTTCGCGCTCGTGCGCGTGAGCGCGAACCGGCAGCAGGCAATGACTGCAAACGGCGCTGCTCATAGTGGATGAAGGTGCCCGGAAAACGGCAAAAACCCCCGGGATAGGGTGATCAGGCCCAGCACGAGAATAAACGCGCCCGCGACGTAGACGCCCCTCCGCCGCCAAACCGGCTTGATCAGGCCGCCAACACCACCCATAAGGAGCATCGCGGGAAAGGTTCCCAAACCGAAGGCCAGCATCGTCAGGATCCCGGTCAGCACTCCACGGCTCGGATCGGAGATGCATAGCGCGGCGGCCTGGGCGACAAATGCATACACCAAAGGACAAGGAAGAAAGCCGTTGAGAACCCCGAAGGCCAAGGGAGCCGAATGATGAGGTACGGCAAGCAAACTGCGGAGCGAAACGACCAGCGTGTCGCCACCAAATCCTACCTTGTGAGCGCCAATCCCTGCCCACGGATGCTGCCATCTCCGGAGAAAGCCGAAGAGCTGTAGGGCCATAGTGACCATCAGCAGCCCCGCGACCAGCGCAAGGGCCTGCTGCGCCGTCGTGAACATACCCGGGGTGCCGTAGGCGACCAGTGCGCCCGCTGCCGATCCGGCCAGGCCGCCAAGAAAGGCATAGGTGGTGACCCGCCCCATGTTGTACAGCAGATGGCGGGCGACGGTGGCTGTCCGGCCACGCGGGTCGCTTCCCAGGGCACAGGCGAACCCGCCGCACATCCCCAAGCAGTGAAAGCTCCCCGCCAGGCCGGCGAAGAAGATCATCACGTAGTATGTCATTAGGTACGCCTTCAGCGCCGACGGTTACTTCTTGATGGCCAGGTATACCACCCAGCCGAAGAAGGCGACGGTCATGACGATGAAGATTACAAAAGCGGTTGTTTCAGGACCCGACATCTGTGTGCCTCCGTTACAGCAACGCTACGCCAACAATATTGAAGGCCATTTTGAAAAAGAGGAACGAAAGATTTAAGAATACGACTACAAGAATGATTTTGGCTGCCATTACTAATCATTTCCTTCCTTGGATAAATCCCGTGTAGGCCCCTGTACCGCCGGAACCGCCATCCCTAATAGTCCAGCCCAGGGCCTAACCCACCCCAATAGACAAAGCCGTAATAGATCGACCAAACGAACAGGATGGCGTAAACCCCAAGCAACCACCCGTTTACGCGACCATGGCGCGCCTTGATATGGCCCCCGCCATACTCCTCCAGTTGCTCGTGTGATGGCACCGAATCCTTGCCGCCGGAACCTCCGTCCGGAGCGTCAGCTTGCGGTTGCGTCTCTTGGGTCATCATCCCTCACCTCCGCTCGATATGCCCGATACTTAATCTCTTCAACATTGGTAAACATACCTGAAAGCACCCCCCATATAAATATGCTGAGGCCACCAAGGCCCATAAACAGAGCAACCAAGAACTGCACGAAAGTTACCTCAACCATCGTCCTTGCCTTTCCGATTGGGTTTCACCTGGGCGGTAGGCTTCGGCTTGCTCCCGGGTTTCACGATTTCCATGCCTTTACGCCCCGCCCAGGCATCACCGCCATAGGCACCGCTAAGCGAGGAGCTTGGCTGTGGTGGTGCATAAGCCTGACTCGAGGTCGAGGCCTTCAGACCGGGGTCATTCAGCGCCGCGCGATCCTCAGCGGAAATATTCAACTTTTCTCCCGTCAGGGGGTCAGTGTACGCGGAAAGCGAAAGGATATAATACGCCAGAGCCCAGCGATCCGCTTCCGCAATCGGTTTCGCGTAGGACGGCATTGGCGTGCCTCGCAGGCCATTCGTCACCGTTCTAAATATATCCTGGACCAAGGGACCCGACTTGAACTGGCCCGTGGTCAGGTTGGCCGGTGGAATCGGATAGCCGAAATCGTTCATCAGACCTACCGCTTTCGTACCATCGCCCCTGCCCTTTTCGCCGTGGCACTCCCAGCATTTAGCCTGCAGCCAGACCTCGCCACCACGGGCGACCAGCGACTCCGACGGGGCCGGTGGTTGGCCGATGTAAACAGGCGGCTTGGGCGGTTCCTCGATGAAATACAAATAAGGGTTCTTCGGATCGCTGCGATCCGCCGCCAGCACGTATTTAATATACTGGATGACGGAAAGCCGGTCCTTCTCCGACAGCATATGCCATGTCGGCATGGCAGTGCCCCGTATGCCCTGGGTTATGGTGCGCAGCAGGTCTCCATCTGTCGGCATAGAACCGGATGGTGTCAGGTGGAACTTGAACACGCCGAGGGTGAAGTCCCGTGGGCGCACCGCGTGCATGAAGGTGGCGGCGGGACCATTGCCGTCGCCCTTGACCCCGTGACAACCCAAACAGCGCCGTTCGTAGACCTGCTTGCCGTGGCCGATCCATTCCTCGGAGAGCGGCATCGATACCTGCGATGCACTTATCAACTGGGGCTCAAACCGATCACGCCACTTGCCGCGATTGGTGCCGAGCTTCTGGATATAGGCAACCAGCCCCTCGAGTTCCGGGGTGACCGCGGCTAAGCGGACCGAAGCGCCGGTGAATTCCTTATTGGGCGTGAAGATGACCGGATTTTTGCCTCGCTCCGGAACGAACAGCAATCCATCGGCGTTGGGTGTCAGCTGGATCTTCTCCTTGCTGGAAAAGTCGAACATCGCTTCGCTCGCCGCTGTGCGCGCCAGGGTCTTGACCCCGGCGTCACCGTCGACGACGGGGACCCGCTCCTCAGGCGCATCAAACAGCTCGGCGAATCTCGGCATGATCGAATCCGGGACCACCATACGCGGATTCCAAAAATGGGCGAGATGCCATTCATCGCTGTATTTCAAACCGACACGGGTCAGATCGGGCCCGATGCGCCGCGTCGAAAACAAGTGAGGTACATCGAAGGCATATTCACCAGCCTGGCTGACCGGTCCCCAACGGCGCGTCTCACCAGTCACCGGTCGCACAAACTGCGAGTGACAATACCAACAGCCTTCCCGGATATAGACCTTGCGACCGAGCGCCTGTTTCGCCGTGTAGTCGGTCGCCTTCGCTTCCATCCACTTCAGTTCGCCGAGATTGGTGCGAACCACCTTGGTGACCTTCGCAGAGCGGGATTGGGGTTCCAGCATAGGCAACACGCCTTGCGTGAATGCCGCGAGAGTCAGGAACAGGAATCCGGAGATCAAAGCAACGGTGCGCGAGTTCATTCTGCTGCTCCCTCGACTGCCACCTCGCCCTGCGGGGCTGATTCCGAACTGGTGAGTGTGGTCATCATCAGGTTAAACACTAATAGCGACATACCAATATCCATTGTTATTCCCGCCAAGGTACGCACCAGCCAGTAGGGAAGAAGCGGAACCAAGGAATTCATCCACTCGGTGCCGGTCATCCACATGAAGCCCTGCTGCAACCCAGCAGCCGACAGATCCACCGCCATGACGGAGAGGCCCAGGGTAATTAGCCAGAACGACCAATTTCCGAGCTTGAAGGACCAAAGTTCCCGGCCGTGGATTTTTGGCCAGACATAGAGCGTTCCGCCGATTGCCCAGATCACGAATGTACCAAATACCGTAAGGTGCGAATGGCTGATAACGAAATCGGTGAAGTGGGTTGGTTCCTGTATGGAGCGCAACGCCTCGACCGATCCCTGGAAGCAGCCGATGAGGTACATCAGCGATCCCATGATCAGAAACTTGGCCGGCAGGTTTGGGCCAAACGTTTTCCAGCGGCCGATCATGGTGCCGAAGAAATTCTGCAGCACTGTCCATACCGGCACGATCAGCAACATGGACGTGATGATAGCCAGGGTTTCGGCCCAATCCGCGATCGGGCTGAAGAGATAATGGTGGATGCCGACGAATGGGTAGAAGAGTGCCAGCGACCAGAATCCAATCAGCGACAGCTTGTGACTGTAGATCGGGTTCTGAATGCTGGCGGGGAGGAAGTAGTAGATAATGACATAACCGGCCGGCGTGATCCACAAACCCACGATATAATGGATAAAAAGGCCGTGCCAGGCAGCGCTATTGATCCCGGCGAACGAGAAGGGGAGAATAAAGGCCCCCAGGATCAAATTCATCACGGTCCACACCATGGCCGCGACCATGTACCACATGGAGACGTAGAGCTGTGGTTCAGTCCGCCTGGCGACGGTCATCAGAAGTTGAACGGTAAGTGCTACAAATACGACGAAGATGGCGAGGTCGATGAAATACGGAAGCTCGCCCGCCTCGAGGCCCTGATTATAGCCGAGCGCAAGCGACACCATGCCGGCGGCCAACGCCAGATTAAAAATCCAGACCAAGTAATGGCCAAGACGGCCACCATACATTCGCACGCAGCAGAGCCGGGGCACGAGGTAGTAGCAAAGCCCAAAGAACAATGTAGAAAAGGCGCCGAATATGACCCCGTTGACATGCATCGGCCGCAATCGGCCGAAACCCAACTCCAAAGACGTTCCCAGATAATCCGGATAGTTGAACAAAGTCGCGGCCATTGCGCCGAAGGTCGGCGTAACCATGAGCCAGAAAAGACCCCAATACAGCCACAAACGAACCAGCGGAACATCGACCAAATCGTCAAGTTCTTCACGGGTTAATTCAGCGGTACGCTCGGCCATCTTAGTTTTCCCCATCTTTATTTTTGGCGCGCCACCCGTCCAGGGTTGCCGGCCCCGTCACCAGGGCCAGCTTGCACCATCGTTCAGCGCCTGGCATATATACCGGGCACAAATGAGAGTTCTAATGTCTGCCTGGATCCAGTTTCGAGCCCCGAGTAGACCAATACATGTATGCCTCCAAAGCTTTCATGGCGTCTGAATCAACACTGATCTTTTCACCTTGATTGGGCTTTTCAATGCACCAGTTGGTAATATCCCGTAGCGTCGAGAATTTATTTATTTGCTCCTGGAACTTCGGATACTCATAAGGATGCGTATCTGCGGCCCGCGGATGGCACATGGCGCAGGCCATGCCGGTTTTAGAAAGCGTGACGCCCATTTTTTTCTGGGTCGCGGGATCTCCGTGGAACAACAAATCGCCGAGCCGGACCTGTTCCATGAAAACCTGATCAAAGGCATTAAGCGTGGCAGGCGAATGCTTCACCTTGTGAGCCTGGGCCGTGTCACTGAAACTAGCCACCAGTCCCACAGCAACCCCCGCCACGATGAGGAAGCTGCCCGACAGTAACCCAATGCGATTAGATAACTTTATCTTCATAACAATCCCTCCTTTGGCGCAATTCTCCGATAGCGCATTTCCAAACCGGAGGCTTTCGCTTTTCAGGGCAGGCCGTGGTGGCGTTCAAGCCTCAGCCGCGTCCTGCCCCAGAGCTATCAGGCCTCCAATACATTCATTTTAGTAAGGCCATTGCTTATCGGCGATGCGTTCGTTCAAAACCTGATTGCCCTCGTCACCGGCCCCAGAATCGGCCTGAGCCGTAGCAAAGATATCCTTACGCCACATCATGTACTCATTCTCGACCCGGTCACCTCCGGTGAGCGAGCCCCACCCGACCCCGTCAAAGTGGTCGCCCGGATCCACACGCACCATTGGTGTGGTCAGGTTAGGAACACCCGGGGCGTATGGCCAAGGCCACGAGGTCGCCAACATGCCAATCGAACGCATAGTGCCGATCTCGTTATAAAGGACCTGATGGGTGTGCCCATGCACGTTGGTGACGTTGCTATACGGCCCGAGAATTTCCTGAACCTCCTGCCAATCACGAACCCAGAAGTTCCATGGTGCATAATAATTATATAATGGATTATGGGAGAAAACGATGATTGGCTTGTCCTTAGGCCATCCAGCCAAATTGTCGCTAAGCCACTTGAGCTGCGGCCTGCCTAAGCCCGCCCAAGCACCTGCTACCGTGCCGTCCAAGGCTTCCATGTGGCCCATGCGCTCTTCCGGGGACATTTTCTTGGCCGTCCAGTAATCCGGCGCATGCCCGATCGTGTTCAGCCCGATGATCCGGACACCTTTGTGATCCATGGACCAGGGGCTACCGCCGAAACGTTTTTCCCATTCCGCCCCCATGTCAAGATACCAGTCGTGTTCCCCAGGAATGAAGAGCTTTTTGATCTTCACCTCCTTCAAAAGGTCGGAACCCAGTTGAAGCTCGTCCTGACGCCCTTTCTGGGCCAGATCGCCGCCAAAGATCATGAAGTCGGCGGATGGACTCATTCCTTGGATTTCTTTGAACGCCTTAACCGTCTTGTCAACAAAGCGTTCATTAACCCCCGGGCCATAGAGGTGTGTGTCGGAGACCCAGGCGAACCTGAAACTCTCCCCAGCAGCCTGGGCTACATCGATGGTATTGACGAGCGGCAATAAACCAAGAGATGCGGCTCCCGCGCCCAATGCCGTCCCTGTCACCAACGACCTCTGAAGGAACGTCCGGCGGGTAAGACTTACAGAACTATCCGGGCGTTTGACTGGATTGCGTAAGACTTTGTCCAAATCCCTACGACCCTTGTCGATTTCATTAGGCATATCTACTCTCCTTCCTTTCAAAAACGGCGGACCCGTTTGGGCAAGCTACATTTAATTTAATTCGATAGACATCTCGAGCTTCTCTCCGGTCTTGACGACCACCTTTTGCTCAATTGTACGTTCAGTATCTTGCCAAATAACCAGGGTGTACTCTCCCGGCGGAATGTCGTTAATCGTGAACATGCCGTCCTCGCCAGTGACGGCATAATAGGGACTATCCGCAACATGAACCCAGGCGAGCATCCAGCCATGGGCATCACACTCAATCCGAACGAGGCCCGGCCTCTTCAAGTCGGCGCGGTTCGAATCACCCTTATTTGGCATGGCCAGATTAAAGGCGGTGCGCCTGCCGTAAAAACCGTGCGTGTTGTGGAGGAGGGGATCGGAATTGAGGATATTTAACGTCCCGGGCCGAATGATTTGAACATACGGCGCGAACTCGCACTTTACCTGGTCAAGCACTGGCGCTTCCATGGATTGCATCCATTCCTTGCCCCATGCTTTGCCGCTTTCTACCACCTTCAGGTAAGCAACCGCATTCTTGACGCCTTTGTCCGCGCCGACCGCAATGGTGGGAACATTACGTATTCCACCGCAGACCGCCGGGTCCTTTGTGGGTATGACCATTTTGGTGGGAACATCACCGTTGAAAACAACCTTGCCGGTGAGGGTTCCTCCGCCCGAAACAATAACCTCCTCATAAGCCTGAGCCCTATGCGCGAATAACGCCGACGCGACAAACGCCGTGGCGAAAATGGCTACCGAAACTGAACGCAGCTTCGCGGGACATAAGCTATATAATTGTTTGTAATCTCTCACGACTAGACGTTCCCCCTTGTCTTTTGTTCATAAACTCAAGATTTTTTTAAATCCCAAGTTCTAGCCAATTCCACTTTTGCGACATTGATGTCGAAAGGGGGAGGGTGTCTATTGGGGATACCCCAAATTAGGGTTAGGGATTTCCCGAATACAACTTCTAGATTAGGGTGATTTTTATGAGGTCCGCCAAGGACTTGGCCTGCATCTTCTCCATCACTTTGGCGCGGTGAGATTCGACGGTTTTTTCTCCGACTCCGAGGCGGTGGGCGATTTTTTTGTTGGGCTCACCCGTCACAATCAAGTCAAGGACCTCCCTCTCGCGGGGCGTGAGCAGCTCCAGCCGCTGTCGGATTTCGACCTTCCTCGCGTTGTCCCGGGCAACTTGAGCGCCTTTCACCATCGCATTCTGGACCGAATCCAATAACAGCTGTTCATCGAACGGCTTTTCGAAAAAGTCGAAGGCGCCCGCCTTCATGGCGTTCACCGCCATATCCACATGACCATGCCCGGTGATAATGATGATCGGAATTCTGTCGGACAGCCTCGCCAGTTTCTTCTGTAACTCGATCCCGCTCATGCCCGGCATGCGCACATCGACCACGATACACCCCAGATTGTCGGGCTGGTAGGACTCCAAGAACGTGTGCGCGGACTCAAAGGTCCGCACCGGCAAATCCACTGACGTAATTAACCAATTGAGGGCGTCGCGCACGGACTCGTCGTCGTCAATTACATAAACGGTCGGTTCAGACATTGTCATGCGGGTCCTCCTCGGCAATTGGCAGCGTGAAAAAGAACGTTGTTCTGGTATCGGCATCGGACGTTGCCCACAGGCGACCGCCGTGCCCTTCGACGATTGAACGGCATATTGATAGGCCCAAGCCCAAGCCCGAGAGCTTGGTTGTATAGAAAGGATCAAATATGCGCTCGAGAATTTCGGGGGGTATTCCGTGTCCAGAGTCCTGGACGGCCACCTTGATGAAGTTATTTTCTTTTCTCTCCGTCCGGATAGTCAGGTCACGAGGAGCAGAGACGTCTTCTTCCATTGCCTCCATCCCGTTCCGCATCAGATTGAGGACAATTTGCTGGATTTCAATTGTATCCGCCATCACCTTTGGCAAAGGGTTGCTCAAATCGAGTGCGATCCTCACATGATGCCTGTGGGCCTCAGCTTCCAGCAAGCCAGCTATCTCTCGAATGGCGGCGTTGACATTGATACGAACCTGCCTGGGCGCCCTCTTTCGAGCTAAGCTGCGCAGCCGGTGGATAATGCTGGCCGCCCGCTTTGCCTCCAGCGAGATCTTATTCATGATATCAATCATCTCGTCGGGCTTTGTCTTTCTCAGGCGCATCCGCTGCACGCAGCCCTGGGCGTAACTGGTAATGGCGGCGAGGGGTTGATTGAGCTCATGGGCCAACCCGGTCGCCATCTCACCCATCGTGCTCAGGCGGTGAACATGGGCCAACTCGGTTTGGAGTTCATGTGCTTCGCCCTCCGCACGCCTACGCTCGGCGATTTGCTCGACGAGCCCTTCGTTGACTCGGAACAAATCCCTGGCGCTGGCCTGGAGCCGGTAAAACAGGTAAATCAGATATGCCAGCAACAGCACCGAAACCACGTAGAGGAGAACCCGATGCCGTTTGGCCCGTTCTTCAATGCGGTGCTGGTGTTTTATGTAGCTGTTACGCAAGAGATTGATGAGCGTTGTCGTTGGCAACGCCAGCAGATTCTTCAATGTGCTGTCCAAGCCAGGGGAAAGGTTCAAGATTAGGCGCCCGTGGAGTAGCATTGAGTTGACAGCGAGCGTCAGATGCTTCGGGACGGCCATCTTTTCAAGGTGGTCCAACAGCGCGTTGGCGTTATCCTTCGCTTCGCCGTGAGGGCTCCTTAGGACGCGCAGCATGACGGAAGGCAACTGACCGATGGTCGCTGTGAATTCTTCCGATCCGGGTGACGTCGCGTTGCGCCTACTGACTTCGTGGCTTCTGACGGTGAAGTACGCCCAAGAGTTGCGTAGCAGGGCGTTACTAGACTTGAACTGCTCTACCAATTCTTCCTTGTGCGCCACGTTGGCACGGATAACCTCGAACTGCCGGATCATCTCGTCTGGAAACGTCCGGGCGGTGGTATCGCTCCCAAAAGAGAGGGCTTCCAACTGCCGGTATAGCTCGGCAACCGCACGGTTCAGGGAATCATAATGGAGACGCATCCCACTCCGGGTCAGGAACAGATTACGGTCGAGTTCCGCATCGGCCCTGTTCAAGGCATTTATGGCCTGCAGGGTGCGTACCTGTTGCGCCGGGTCAAGTGCGGTGCTCTCTACGAACAGGTAGGTCACCGCAGCAAGAAACGCAGCGATAAATGCCGCGCGTAGCCACAATTTACGCGGCATGGGCATCTCCCTATTCCATATCCAGAGACCGGCCCCGATATTCGCCGGTCAGGGAGCGCAAAAATTTCACGATGAGGCTAATTTCCGCCTTTGCAAGGGTTTCCCCCAGTTGCACCTCGCCCATCTTTTGGACGGCTTCCTCCAAATCGCTGACGCTGCCATCGTGAAAATAAGGCGCGGTCACTGCGACGTTTCGCAGACTGGGAACCCGGAAAACGTAACGGTCGCTGTCGGCGCCGGTTTCGAGAAAGCGACCGAAATCCGCCTCAGTGACTTTGCCACGGCCGGCGAAGTAGTCCATGAAGATTCCCAGTTTCTGGTACAGATTGCCGCCCACATTTACCCCTTGATGACACGCCGCGCAGCCGTATGTCCTGAACAATTGATAGCCCTGTTTCTCATCTTCGGTCAGCGCGTCGCGCCGGCCACGAAGATACTGGTCGAACCGCGCGTTGGGCGTGATAAGTGAGCGTTGAAAATTGGATATGGCATCGAGGACGTTTTTCCCCTTTATCCCGTCCAGATAGAGACGGCTGAAAAGGACCGTATAGTCAGCATCGGCCTGAAGCTTAGGCAGAATCTCGGTCCAGTTCGTATTCATCTCCATAGGATTGTGTAGGACGGCCTCGACCTGATCGTCCAACGTACGAAAGCGCCCACGCCAAGTGAGGCGAAAGTTAAACGCGCTGTTGAAAACCGTGGGTGCATTGATGACGCCAGGTTCGCCGGTGTTCGTGATGGACAGGGGCAGGCCGTCGTCTCCCCCCTGATCCAGTTGATGGCAAGAGGCGCAGGCCAAGAAACCATCATGCGACAGCCGGGGGTCATTGAATAGTTTTTCGCCCAGCGCGACCTTGTCCCAGTTAACATCGACTTTGAGCGGTATCGCAGAAATGGGTTCGATATCCGGTAGCGAAACAGAATCGTTACCGCGCTTGCTCTCTCCTGCCGTGACGGCATCGACCAGCAGGAAAAGCCCCAACAATGCAAAGACAACAGGAAGGATCGCCAGTGCCGTCAGCCGCGCCTTCGGCAAAGGATACGAGATCTCTTGCGGAGGGTTACAAGAAATGTCCACGCCTTTTGAATACACAGGGCCGCTACTCACGGAGTGCCTCGTTGGTTACGCAACATTTGCTCGAATGTCCCTTCTATGGACTCGTACAGTAAAAGTGGAAAGTTACCCTCTCATTTAGTTTGCCATTCTTTCATACTTCACCGGGCTTATGCTGCCCAGATTACGAATGGTGATGACGTGGATTATAAAATCCGTTGATGTAGTGGAACAAGGCGTTTTATGCCTGTTCTCTGGTTTCATCTTGTTCTCTCCATATCAATTCTGCTTTCAATGATTCTATGACAAATCCCGTTTAAGCCTGTTGCTGACGGCATCGGGTGATCCGGCATAAATATTAACTGTGCCGCTATTCAAATTTTAACTTATCTGATTTACTGAGAGGAGAGACCCGGCGGCAGGAAACGCAGTGGCGTTTGAACAGATGCATTGGAGCAGCGAAAAGGTATGGCGGCCCTTAAACAAATTGAACCGAACCTGAACGCGTATACCTTTTCCTTTGACGGCAAAATTCTGGATCGGATGAGGTCCATGTACAGCGCCCATGTCGCGCCTTTCTTATCAGCGCCAAAACAGGCGACATTGTTTGAAGCAGGCTATACGAAAAGCGGCCAGTTCCATTCTGCAGCGTTCGATTATTTTTATACGAGCTATGGCAAAAATCCGCTGTTGTGGGTTTCCTGCGACGGGCAGTCGAGCTTCGATCCTTTTCAGGAAGCCTTCGAGAATCTGGATATTACGGAGGCATTGAAGGGGCTTGTCGATTTTGACGATCATATACAGCTTTACTGCGGGTTCTTTGTGGTTGGCAACCAGGCCAGTCAGGAGACATTTCATGTCGATTACCGACCCGGCGCCAATGCCTATACGCTTTTGACGCCGTTGTTCCCGACCCAGCCCGAGCATGGCAATTTACAATTCAAAGACGAACAGAATGTGAAGCAGACCTATGTCTACAAAACAGGCGAAGCCATCCTGGTCGGCGATCATTTCGAGCATGGCACGGAACCCTATGCAAAGACCCCGGTTCCCCGTGTCCTTTTCTGCCTGCAAATTGGCACCGATAAAATCGAACACTGGTCCGTCCTCGAACAAACGATTGCCAGCCAGTCGAATTTTCTGGTTCTGCCGTGCGGACATGTACGCGGGCGGTGCCAGTGCCTCGATGCGCTGGCGACCAATAACCCGCATCAGATATCCAGTGGAACACAACAGGTCACAACGGCCACAGCCATGGAAATTGCCGCCCGGTTTTACCAGACCGGCGATGTCAGCAAAGCGGGTGATATTTGCAGGCAGGTACTGAACCTGGAACCTGTTCACCCGATCGCCTTACAGATGCTGGGTCGCATTGCCCTGGCGAAGACTGATTTTAGCGCAGCCGTTGACCTGATCACGCGTTCGTTTGTTGCGGACCCGGAGAACAAAGACGCCTACGGAGATCTGGGCCAGGCCTATCGCGCTCTTGGACAGAACGACAGGGCTGAAAGCTGTTTTAAAAAAGCCGCGGCCCTTGTCGAAAAATAGATAACTAACAGCTCTTATCTGACGCCCAACAGGCGCCGGTCAGGCGGAGGCCTGGTCACTGCGGATCTGGTTGAGAAAGGCGTTCACTTCGCCGTTCAGGTATTCGGCCTGTTTCGACAACTCGCCGGCAGCGGCCAGGATCTCGGACGCCGCCGCACCGGTTTCCGATGCCCCCTGGGTCACCAGGATTATGTTTTCGGCAACCTCGCGGGTGCCGGCCGCGGCCTGTTCAACATTGCGCGCAATCTCCTGGGTCGCCGCATCCTGCTCCTCGACGGAGGTGGAAACGCTGGATGTGTTGGTCGAGACTATGGTGATGCTTTCGCCAATATCACGAATCGAGCGCGCCGCTTCCTCGGCAACGCGCTGGATATTGCCGACCTGCTCGCGAATGTCTTCCGTCGCCCGCGCCGTCTGACTGGCCAGGTTCTTGACTTCGGAGGCAACAACGGCAAATCCCTTGCCGGCTTCGCCGGCACGGGCCGCCTCGATGGTGGCATTCAGGGCCAGCAGGTTGGTCTGTTCGGCGACATCGGAAATCAGTTCAACCACGGCACCGATTTTCTGCGCCGAAGCGACCAGTTGCTGCACCGTTTCCTGGGATTTATCGGCCTTCAGTACGGCTTCCGAGTTGGCGGCCAGGGAATCCGTCACCTGGCGGGTGATTTCGGCGATGGAGGCGGATAATTCCTCCGCCGCACTGGCAACCGTCTGCACGTTGCTTGACGCCTCTTCGGAGGCCGAGGCCACATTGCCTGCCTGGGCATTGGTCCGGTCGGCGGTGCTCACCATGGCATCCGCGGAGGCATGCATCTCGGTCGCCGCCGATGAAACAGACTGCACCACATGACCGATCGAGCTTTCAAAGCTTTCCGCCATGGCCTGCATTTTCTGATGACGGTCAGCGCGGCGTGTTTCGATCTCCGACGTGGCCCGGGCTTCGGCGGCGCCGGCCGCATCCTTGTTGGCGCGAAACTGAACCAGGGCGCGGGCAACGGGGCCAAATTCATCCTTGCGCTCGGGATCAAGGGCCAGGGTCGCCGACCCGTCATCGGTCATCACGATATCAACATCGCTGTTCAGCTTGCTAAAGCTGCCGCTCAGCAGGACATACAAATAGGAAACCCCGACCACCATCACCACAGCGATAATGACGCTGAGCACCACCAACAGGGAGATCAGGTCCGAATTGCTGGTATGAACGTCTTTCGACAATTCCTGCAATCCCGTCAAAATCTCCGAGGTTTTCCGGTCCACCAGTGTCACCAGGTTGTCAGTGGTTTCGCCCATTTTTTCGGCAACGGTATCAAAGTTCTCCATTTGCGGATTGCCGCCCTTTGGGCCCTCATCGATATAGGCTTGGGCCATTCTTTTGCCGCCGTCGTAAAAGGGGCCAAACGCCGCCTGCAGGGCGTCGAGGGCGGTCAGCACCTCGGCCAGCTCGAGATTGCCTGCATAGTCCCGGGCCAGGGCAACGTCAGCGGTAAATTTTTTGGCATAGGTTTCTGCCTCGGCAAAGCCGTCATCAAATCCGGGCAGTCCACGGGTTGCCGCAATATCAGTCAGCCAGCCCTGCACCTGAATGACATCAGCATTGATTTCCTTGATGGTC
This sequence comes from Rhodospirillales bacterium, assembly GCA_013203595.1. Classification (GTDB taxonomy): domain Bacteria; phylum Pseudomonadota; class Alphaproteobacteria; order Rhodospirillales; family Casp-alpha2; genus JABMNT01. The sequence goes on along the minus strand of JABMNT010000011.1, from coordinate 31,221 downwards.
ACCAGCAGGGGGATCGCCGCATCGGACACCAGGCCGACCTGCTCCTCTGTTTTGGTCAGCCCCGGCCCCTGGGCGGTCAGCTTGACCACGGCGGTGCCGATGGCGGCCCAGGCAAGAACCAGAATTATACTCAGGATGGCAAAAACCTTAACCTTGATCGTCATATTTCATTCCTTCCTGAGAATTATGCGGGCACACCGTCGTTCGCTTGTCGGTTCCACGCGCATGGGCCCGCCTTCCAGCGGAGGCCCGACAGGGGAAGCAATAGAGTTCCCCTGACCCGAAAGGAAGACAAAACCGGGTAATATGTCTTAAATTGGTGTTACAGCCTGTGAACAAGGCATGCTGGCAGCGCCCGGTCCGGCTGCGCCACGGATACCGGATAATGGCAGCAACCGGCCTGATATCCGTGTCGGCGTCACTGCCGCTGCAGATGGCAGTGGAGACCAGAGCGGTGCCTTAGTACCTTTCCTGTTAGTATGGAATCACCAGGTGTTTACGGTTTGTTTACCAAAACCGGCAATACTTTATCCGTCGCCAAGGCGGTTTTTACCGGGTGCGGTCCGCCTGCTCCCCTTGCAGGCATGCGTGATAGGCCAAAGAGGTGTATCATGGTATTGCGATTCCGGTGTCGACATTGTGTCGACAGGGACTGAATAAGGAGAAGGCCATGACCCCCGGCAAAATGATTTTCGCCACATCCCTTGTTTCCGCCGTCATCGTCCTCGGCGTCGCGCTGCCCCTGTCCTATCTGGGCTTTCAGGGTGTCGGCGAGCGGATTGAAGCGGGACAGACGGATATGATTCGGGTTGTGCTCGATCTGAAATCGGAAACCCTCAGGGAGATCAAGTCCTTTGCCGCACAGTCGACCGCCCAGACAGCGGTCACCCCCGACCAGGTATCAACTGCGATCTCGACCGCCGTCACCACGGCGCTTGGCGCTCTGGGTGACCAGATAAACGGGCTGCAGGGTGGCCAGGCCGGTCTGGCCCGGGATTTCGCTGCGCTCAGGACGCAAACCGTCGACGGGATCAGGGCCCTGTCTGACAAGGCCCCGGCCGCAACGCCGGTGACCCCGGCACAGATTTCCACGGCCGTGACCGCGGCCCTGGGCCAGATCAATGGCACAATCGAAGAGATCAAGGCACGCCAGGCAGCCGCCCCGACCGCGATCACCCCGGATCAGATTTCCGCCGCCGTGGCCGCGGCCCTGGCCGAGATGAACGGCGACATGAAAGAGGTCCGGGCCGGACAGGCGGGCCTTTTGCGCCGGGTTGCCGACCTCAGGGCCGAGGCGATCCGCGACATCGGCGTCATCGGCCAACAGGCGGCCGCCCGGGCCGCGATCACCCCTGATCAGGTTTCCGCCGCGGTCACTGCGGCACTGGGTGAACTGAATGGCCGGATCACAGCGTTCCAGCAGGAGATGACCACCCTGCGCAGGGATCAGGAGAAATTCAGAGCCTTTATGGAATTGCGAACCGAGGGGCTGATGGCCTCGGCCACCCCGGCGCCGGCGCCCCTACCGGCCCAGCCGGGGGCCCGCGACGACAGCCTGAACCAGACCGTGTATTTTGCTCTCGGTCAGGTTACCGATGCGGCACCGGAGCAGATCATCAACCCGATCGTCGCCAATATCGTCGAATACAGCCGCGCCGGCCATTGCCTGTCCAATGTCATGGGATTTTCCGACACTCTGGGCGGCGACCAGAAAAACCTGGAGCTTTCATTGCAGCGCGCCGAACATGTGGCGGCGCTGTTGCGCGACAGGCAGATTGCTGTGGGCGCGGTCAAGGGCTGGGGTGAACGCTGGCTGAATATCCACACCGTTGACGGCGTCAAGAACGACCGCAACCGGCGGGTGGTCATCGAAACCCTGTGCCGGGACACAGTTGCCGGGACCGGACGATCCCTGTCCTAAGTCACGCCGGCTATCGATTTTTCGATTATTAAATTAGTATACAGCTTTTAGGACGGCTGTCAGACCATCAGCTTTGCCAGTCGTTTACAATTATGGACGAGTGCAATCAGGGCCCATTCAGTTTTGACATTTTCAATGCCGCAAAGGTGGAACCGGGCAAAGCCGGGAACTGATTTGATGATGCCGAAAACGGGTTTCACGGTTTGTTTGCGTTTTCGGTATTTGTTCTTTGCCTCGTCGGTTTGACGTTTCTACTGCATTGCTGAACGCCACCGGGTGGTTATTCGGGGCGGCGGTTTGTTCGTCTTTTTGGGTGGCCTAAAATCATAATGAAATCCGACAGACTGCTGGGAGAAATACAACATCATAGCTAATTCATTTTACAGATTTTGCTATGAATTAACTTCATAACCAATGGCTTGCGCTTACCCGCCGCCGGTATTTAGATGCAAACTCACGGTGGCCGGGTTTCCGCCCGGCGCGCGGCACCAACGGGAAACGGAAACAATAACGGGCGATAGCATTGCGAGGACAGAATGGCGATTGATCATGATACCGCAGCACCTGCCGGCAATTCGATTGTATCGGGAGCCTGGCTTGAAGCGCACCTGCCTGACCCAACGGTGCGTCTTATTGATGTCTGTTCGCTCGCCGACAACAGTGATTATTTAAAGGGTCATATCCCGGGCGCTCTCTGGTGGTACTGGAAGGCCTGGTGCTGGCACGACAGCGACCGGGAATTTATAACGCCGGAACTGGCGGCCCAACACCTTGGCCGGATCGGCGTTAAACCCGATGACACATTGGTTTTCTATGGCAACCCGGTTCAATATGGCCCTTATGCCGCCTGGACCTACATGATGGCCGGACATGCGGATGTTCGGATTTTGGACGGCGGGCGGACAAAATGGATAGCTGAAGCCAGGCCAATGACGACAGTCCTGCCCCGGCTTTTGCCGGGGACCTATAGCTGTCAAACAGCCGATCATTCCATGCGCATCGGCCGTGACGCGGTGCGTGCCAAACTGGGCCAACCCGGCAGTGTGCTGCTGGATGTCCGCTCGCCGGAAGAATATGCGGGCCAGCGCGTCATGCCACCGCCTGATTTCGATCATGGGGCAGAACGCAAAGGACGCATTCCGGGCGCGCTTCACCTGCATTATCAGGACATCCTTGACGAAGATGATTGCTATCTTGACCGGGACGCCCTGCTGGCCCTGTTTGCCAAACTGAATTTGCATCCGCAACGATCAGACGAAATCATCATCTACTGTCGCCTCAGCCATCGCGCGGCCCTGGTCTGGTTCGCAATGCGCTTTCTTCTTGGTTTCGAAAACCTCAAAATCTACGATGGTTCGTGGACAGAATGGGGCAGTATCGTCGGCTTTCCGGTGGAAAAATAAGAAATTTACCGATCTTTTTTAATGCGACGCCACTGCCATTGATTCTGGGATAAGAGCCAACACCGGGGGAAACGAAAATTGAAAACACCCATACAGATCCGGATGGGCGGTTACGGGCCGCCCACCACGGCCTTCAGCAAGGCCCTGAAGTTCATCGGTGACCGGCTGCAGAGCCAGTTCGGCGATGATGTGGATATCAAATATATCTGGAACATCATGGATCTCGGTTACCGGGGCGAGGATATCCTGTGGCTGGTGGAAAGCGGTCTGCTGAGCCTGGGTTACCAGTCCAGCAGCTACCTGACCGACCGGGTGCCGGAACTGGGTTTCGTCGATCTGCCTTTTCTGTTTGCCAGCAATGCCCAGGCCCGGGCCGCTATCGACGGCGACCTCGGCCGCCACCTGACCGAATGCATAGAAGCCCGTATCGATTACCGGATCATCGGCTATTTTGAAAATGGCTTTCGCCACATCTCCAACCGCCTGCGTCCGGTCCACCGGCCTGAAGACCTCACCGGTATGAAAATCCGGGTACTGCCCAGCGACGTGCAGGCCCGTACTTTCGCCCTGCTCGGTGCAAAGCCTCAGAAAATGGATTTAACGGAAGCCATTGCCGGGGTCGTCGACGGCTCCCTGGACGCCCAGGAGAACCCGCTGGCCAATACGGTGACCTATGGCGTCCACAAGTTTCACCCCTATCATACCCTGACCGGGCATTTCTATATCTCGCGCCCGATCTTCACCCATCGGGCCAGCGTCGATAGCTGGCCGCCGGAATTGCGCGACGCCCTGTACGCGGCCGCCACCGAGGCGATCGCCTTCCAGCGCCAGTTGTCCGAACGCGAAGCCATCGATGCACGAGCGCAGATCGAAGCGGCAGGCTGTGAAATTGTCACACTGGACGCGAACGAGCAGAAGGCATTTCTGGACGCGGTCCAACCGCAGCACGCCGACGCCCGCGCCCTGTTCGGCGACAGGATTTTTCAACTTGCCAAGCTGTGAATTGCTTTGCCCACCCGCTTTTTTCAACATCCTGACCGGAGGCCACCCCATGCCGCTCACCACTGTTCCCCGCCTGACCAGCAAAGGTGCCAAACTGATGCTGGCGGCCGCCATTGCCAAAGCCGAAGACCTGGGCATCGCCGTCACTGTCGCCCTTGTCGATGCGGGCGGGCATCTGCTGGTTCTTGAACGGATGGACGGCGGCCGCTTTCATACGGTCCATTCGGCAACGACCAAGGCGGCAACCGCGGCGTCCAACAAACGCCCGACCACGACCCGGGGCGCCCAGGGCCAGGAGCTCGATACCCTGCATGCCATCGGCCTGTCGCTGGCCGCGCAGCCGGCGCAGTGGACCGCGCTGGAAGGTGGATTTCCGGTAATGGTCGGTGCCGACTGCGTCGGTGGCATCGGGGTCAGCGGTGGCGACTGGCAACAGGATCAGGAGATCGCCGGGGCGGCGATCGCGGCCCTCAGCGGCGCGACGTAACCGGGCTTTGCGGCACCATCAATAAATCAGGGCCATGCCGGCGATTCCGATAACCACCGGCCAAAAGCTAGTCCTCATCGGCATAGGCGGTGGAATCGTAGGATTTGGTCCCCTGCAGCGGATCCAGCCAGTAGCCGGAACTGATGACCTCGATCTTCAGGGTTTCTTCACTGGTCACTTCGGGGCGCACGATCCACACCACTTCGTCTGCATTGGGGAAGGATTTGCCGGTTATCTGATCGCCATAGAGCCGGTGCAGCACGGCGTTGTCATCCATCCCGTCGGCCAGCAGGCGGACCAGAAATGGCTCGGAGAGTGACTGGGCCAACAGGCGCTTGGCGCCGCCATTGGTGGCGGAGACCTCAAGGGCGACGCGCACCGCATCAGGTTTTGGAAATTCCTGGGGAAAAGCCGCATAGAGCAGGCTGCCGGCATTGAAAAACCGCTCATGCAGGGACGAGTTGGCATATTCCTCCCACATTTTCTCGTCTATCATTTCGCCGGCCACATTGCGGATCTGGCCATCGCGAAGCAAATCGCCGAGATCATGCTTAAGTACCAGATAGGCAGCGTCGACGGGCTCCAGGTCCTGCAGGGACATGATGCACATTTCGCGAATTTCATCATCACTCATGCCGGTCAGATCGCCATATTCCATAGCCTCGAGCAGCGCCGCAAAGTCTTCCGTCTTGCGCGCACCTTCAATTTCAAGAAGGTTGGAGAAGTGAAGAACGCGAACATGAAACGTATTAACCATTCAGCCTTAGCTTCTTTCTTACCTGTGATGCCTGTTGATGTAGGGGAGCCGATTTGGCGGCTTTGCCGGAATGCTTGCCTAGCCCAAAATGACCGCTCAGCAACTACTCCGACGCCCGCATATATAGGCTTACCCGGGTTCCCATCTCAAGGATAATTTAATGGCTCGACAGCGTTCCGGACAGCGGTCCGTTTACCCCGCAGGGTAACCTCCGCAAACGGTATTTCGACGCATCGCCCGGCCGGGAAAACCGCGCCTGGCTGAAAAAGTTATTTCATGGCAACGAATGCTGTTGTAAGAGTTTTCGGCAAGCATAAATCAACAAAATCAACGGGCCGGCGGAGCAGGATCATGGAATATACAATTGAAAGTTCGGGCAAAACCCGCGAGATCCATCTCGTCGGGGATCTGAAATTTGGTGATGATCAGTTCGTTGATGCCCTCACCGCCCTGCTCGATGAGGCCGCGGTTGATCGCCTGGTCATTGACCTGAGCCGGCTGGTCAAGCTCGATTCCTACGGCATCGGCATCCTCCTCAAGGCCCAGCAACTGGCGGTCGAGCGGCACAAATCCATGGCCGTGCGTGGTGTGGGCGGCTCCATTGCCGAGCTGTTCGCCACCTTCAGGCTGGCCGAGACGCTCACCGTTATCGACGGCTAACCACAGCTCAGCCGTGCCGCCCCTTGCCCAGTTTATCCTTGATCGCATACCAGCGGATGACAAACGGCAGGAACCAGGGATAGCCGCGATACAAAGGCCGGGTCTGAAACGGGTATTTGGCGAAAATCGACTCCGCGTCGGTTTCGCCTAAAATCGACAGCGCCGCCTTCAGGCCGAGCCAGTTGGCCCAGACCACACCCGAGCCGCAAAATCCCAAAGCGTAATGAATGCCGTCGTTGACCATGACCTTGGGCAGAAAATCAAAGGTATAGCCGGTATAACCCCACCAGCTGTGGGTAAGACCTGTGTTCTGCAGCTGGGGAAACACCTCGATCAGCTGCTCGCGGAGCGCCCTGGTTTTACGCTGCGGATCATCCGTATCGGCACCGCGGCGGCCGCCAAAGATAATGCATTGGTCATCCGGCGACGGGCGATAGTAGTTGTAAAGATTGAGGGTATTACCGAGCATCCGGCGTTTCGGCATGAGCTGATCCATCAGCCCCGCCGGCAGCGCCTCGGTGGCGATGATCTGGCTCGGGATCGGAATGATGCGACGCTGCAGCCAGCTGATCAGACCATCCGTATAGCCGTTGGTGGCGATGATCACATCCTGTGCCAGAACCGGGCCTTTGGGTGTTGTCACGACAAAGCCAGCGTCGGTTTTAGCAACGCCACTGACCCGTGTTTCGCAAATCACCAGGACCCCGGCGGCAACCACGCGCTCCAGAAGTCCCTGATGCAGCAGGCCTGGATGCAGGCCACCGATATCGCCACGCACCTGTCCGCCCACATAGTGATCGGTGCCCAGTTCCCGGTGCTGATCCGCATGACTGACCATTTCCACCCCCAGCTCGAGATGCTGATTGAGGGCATCCGCCTCGCGCCCCAGCATCTCGTAATCTGCATCAGAATTGGCGCCGGTGAAGCGACCGACCATCTTGAAACCGCAATCGATTTTTTCAGCCCGGATCAGTGCCGCCAGATGGTCGCGGGCGGCGATCCCTTCGGCGTAGAAATCCTTGGCCCGTTGCAGGCCAAACTTGCTGATCATGGCATTGAAGGAAAACTTGATATTGCCGCTGGCGATGCCGCCATTGCGGCTCGATGCCCCTTCCCCTGCCCGCATGGCATCAAACACGACAACTGAACGGCCGGCCCGGGCCAGATGCAGCGCTGCCGACAGGCCGGCATAGCCGGCACCGACGATACAGACATCGGTTTTCTCGGGCACCGCAATGGCCCGGGCCTCGGGGCGGGGGGCGGCTTCCCACCAGTAGGGCGTCAGCTTCAGTTCGCTCATGGGTTAACCCTTTTCAGTCAATGACGACAGCTCCCGCCGGTCAGCACCGGATGGCAGCGGCGCCGTGGCATCATCGATCCAGGCGCCGATATCCTTCCACACGGTTTCGCGCTGCAAATCCCGCAACAGCATATGGTAGCCCTGTTCATACAAGGCAATCCGGCGTTTATCCTTTGCCGACGGCGGCAACTGCGCAAGCATCAATGCAGTCGGTCGCCGGGGGATGATTTCGTCCTTCTCGCCATACAGAATGAGGGCCTTGTCCGACAGCAGCGATGATCTCTCCAGCGCCAGATCCATCAAATTGACGAGCCCGTAGATGGTGCCGATGCGGGTTTGCTTGATCACCAGCGGGTCCCTGCCGAGCGCCACCAGCATTTCGTAGTTATCACTGGGTTTCAGGTTCAAACCGCGCCCGCTCAGGGTCATGTTGGGCACCGTATGGGCGCCGAGCCACAGCGCCAGCCGCTGATACCAGGGCATGGTCGCACGCCCCCATACGGCAGGCGCCGACAGAATAATCCCGTCGACCCGGGGCGGTGTAGGCCCGGTCATGGCAATCATCACCACGGCACCGCCCATGGAGGTGCCCAACAGATAGAGCGGCAGGCCGGGATACTGATTTCTCAGGGCCGCGGCAGCACCCTTCACATCATCGGCATAGGCCTGGGTTCCCGCCCAGATGCCCGGTTCCGGCGGCGCCTGGCCGAAACCGCGCTGGTCAAGGGCGTAGGAGGCCACCTGATAATGAGCCGCCAGATAACTGCCGGGGGCGTCGAAATAATGGGAGTAATCATTGAAACCGTGCACCGCCAGCAACACCGCTTTCGGCGGCATCGCCGCCGGCAGCCATTTGCGCAGGGGCAGTTGCTGGCCATCGCTGGCGACAAAATGCGTTTCGGTCAGTGCAGGTTCGACCATGGCAGCCCCTCCTTCGTGGACAACCGGTGCACAGGCACTCAGCAGGGCGCCGGCGATCACCACAGCCCAGCCCGGCCAGCGCCCCGCCATACCCATCTAGGCATCGGCTCCGGCGTCCGGCTCGCTCGTCAGTTTCAGAAAGATATCTTCCAGTTCGGTTTCCCGGGTGGATATCTCGGAAATGGTTAGTCCGGCCGCCGAGATGGCCGCCAGGATCTGCCCCGACGAGACCTTGCTGGGCGCATAGCGAAACTTGAGCTGGCGGTTTTCAATGATTTCCAGATTAAAGGCGGCCAGTTGATCGGGAACCGCCGTCAGGTCCTTATCCAGGGTAAAGGTGATCTCCTTGGAATCCAGGCGGCCCAGCAATTGCGGGGTTGATTCGCAGGCGATCAGCCGGCCCCGGTTGATAATGGCAACGGTGTCACACATAGCCTCGGCTTCTTCCAGGTAATGGGTGGTCAGCAGCACCGTCACCCCGTGCGCGTTCATTTCCCTGACGTTGTCCCACAACTGCCGGCGCAAATCCACATCGACACCGGCCGACGGCTCGTCGAGCACCAGCACCGGCGGGTTATGGACCATGGCCTTGGCAACCAGCAGGCGACGGCGCATCCCGCCTGACAGGGTGCGGGTATAGGCGTCGGCCTTATCGGCCAGGCCGACGGCTTTCAGGATTTCGTCGCCGCGCCGGAACGACTTGGGCACCCCATACAGGCCAGCCTGCAGATCGAGCATTTCACGGGGCGTGAAAAACGGATCGATGTTCAGTTCCTGCGGCACAATACCGATGGCCCGGCGGGCACGGCGCATATGGGTATCGATATCATTGCCCCAGACAGAGACCTGGCCCGATGATTTGACCACCAGGCCGGCCAGAATATTGATCAATGTGGACTTGCCCGCACCGTTTGGCCCGAGCAGAGCAAAAAACGAGCCCCGCGGGATGCGCAGATTGACATCCTTCAAGGCCACATGGGCGGGCTGCCGGTTCGATGCCGCATAGGTTTTATTCAGACCGACGGTCTCGATGGCATAGGCGGGCGCGTCTTGCTGGGCTGATGAGGGGGGGCCGAATATCATCCACAGTTCCATAAAGTTGGCAAATTCAGGCTCCAATCTAGAGCGTATCTTCCCCAATTGGAACCACTGAGACATCGCGTCCGGTTCGCCGACAAGGAAGGGTGCGTGCGGCGATGCTGGCGCATCGCAAGGGAGGCCTGACGCTGCTCGGTGGGCTGGACGCGGTGCCTTTGGTCGGATACGGGCGCCTCCCGACAGGAGAAGACGCGCAGGCGATGATTGCATCGGCAAGCGTTTTCGACGAAGCGGGAGTCGCCCGTATCCGATCTCAGCGAATCCAATTAGGGAAGATACACTCTAGAGCCCGCACCGGCAAAGGTCCATGCCGGGTTCCCGGTCTGCGATCAGCAAATTGAAAACCGCCCGATACCCTTTCATTGGCGCTGGAATTCAATGCCGCCGGTGGTTATGATCGGACAGCTTAACGGCCAGGCACATACTGAATTAACGAGGTCCCCATGTCAGATATCGAAACCATTGAAGTCGAAAGCAAGCGCGTCGGATGCGATGGCGGCGGCACCCTGGGGCATCCGCTGGTATACTTGGAAATGGGCGAAAAAACCGAGGTTGTCTGCCCCTATTGCTCACGCACCTACCGGCTGCGCGAAGGCGCGGAAGTGGCCAGCGGTCATTGATGACCGGTTTCGAAGGCGCATTGGTAAATAAACAGATTACGACCCCTGGCCTCGGCCACATAATCGCCGGCTTCGTCCTTTGCCGACCACTCATAGGGCCTCGATGAATAGTCGACGGCAATCTGGCAAACCTGTTTCACCGACAAATCCCTGAGCGCCGGGTTCATCCCTTTTTTGACAATCAGCAGTTTATCAACTTTCGCCGGCGCCGTCCCGGCCGGCGCTTCGCCCGCATAACGGACAGGGCCTTTCCAGATGATCTCCCAGCCCCGGGCGAAAAGTCTGCAGTTCACGCCGCCGTCCTTTTTGCAGTAATCGAGGGCACCCTGTTCTTTGGAAAACTCACCCTGGCAATTATCCGGCGGCCCGGCACAGTAGGTCCAGCCCGTCGCCTGACCATTCTGGGATATTGCAAAATAGGCGGAGCTGCCCGATTCCCGGTACCGTTTAAACGATTTCTGGGAATTGAAACTGATCACCAGATCCTGCGTGCCGATCAGCTCTGCGTCCGGTTCAGAAGGCGGTGGCGGCGCCTGGCAGGCCGTTAACAGCCCGCACAGGCCTATGACGCCAAGCCACTTTCCAAATGCCGGATATGGCAACCGTATCGGCGCCTGTGGCGAAGCCCCTTGCACCGTCAATTCATCTCGTCACATTTTTCCAGTGAGAAGCCCCGCCGCTTCGCCTCTTCAACATATTGCAGCAAGTCTTCATTTTCAGACCACTTGATTGTATCAGAAGAATAATCGACCGCGTAGGCACAAACCACTTCCTGCGATTTTGACGCGGGGAACCGGGATGAATTTGCTGAGGGGTTCCCGGTTCCAACAGGGCCTTTCCAAACCACTTTCTTGCCTTTTGCATAGATCTTGCACGGCACTTTCGAGTTCCTCTGGCACGAATTCAGGGCAATGGTTTCAGGCAGGCCTCCACCTCGGCAGTATCCTGGTCCCGCACGACAGAAGACCCATCCATAGGTGCGGCCATCTTCCGAAACGGCAAAATATTCCGGCCCAGGTCCATTCTTGTATTTTTCAAACCCGTTCGTAACATTGGACGACAGGTTAATTGGGCCCTCGCCATAATAATCCGCTGCTGTTTTACAGCCGGCCAGGACTATTCCCGCTATCAGTATGGTTATTGTACTTTTTATGAGATTCACAATCGTTCCCCGTTTACTTTCCCGTTTACCTTTTTATAGCCAGGCAACCCCTTCCTACCGCCCGCGCAGCACGAAAACAGCAGGGCCTGGCAATTATACCGTTAAAGCCTAGTTGTATCCGGCCCCGTACACAACAGAAAAAGCAGTTGAAAATCAAAGCCTTAAGACTTTTTATTTAGCAGTTCTAAATAGTATGGGAAGTATCGCCAGATCAGGATATCCAGGCCACAGAGAACCCGGCGACCGTGCGAGAGCGAGCGGGGAGCGACACAAGCCCGGGACGTGGAAACGCCATAACCTGTTCTTGTCACCGCCCTTGTCCGAAGCCCGCAGACAATCAGGACGGATTATACTCGGCGTTTTCCGACTTCACACTTTCCCAGTTTTCGCCAGCCGCCATCAGACAGGTGACGCCGGACGGATTGGTCAGCAGGATCGACCAGCTGCCGGTATCCGAGCGGGTGATTTCAAGCACGGATCCGTTGCTGGCCAATCCCATGGAAACCGGCGCTTCCTTGTAATTGCCCTGTAATTGTTTGAGCACAGCGGGGCGCAAACCGCATACAGCCTGGGCCGAGGCCGGGGTGGAAATTAGAAGGGGTGTCGTCAGGGCGACGACGGCAAACATCAGCGGGATCAGTATCGTTTTAGGCGGGGTACGCATGAGTCTTCTCCTCATCAACTGGTCGAAAATCGTGCCTTTCGACCTATGGCACCACCCGGTAGCGGGCGGATTCCCCTATTCCCTGCTGCTTGATTTATCGTTGCCGTATATCTCCTGATCATTGCGTTATTCAGCTAACCAGAAATGTGCTGATATATCGTTAATAGTCATGAATTGTGACCGTTCTTAAGTTTACATATAGCGCAATAGTGGATTGTATGCGAATAAAAGCGGGTAATCAGACTGTTAAAGGATGTTACAAATTTCTTGTCCGTTGGGTGTTTCCGGAGCCGGTTGGGCAAGGTAAACTCGGGGCCAACTGAAACCCTGTTACTTGGAAATGCCCTATGACCGATCAGCCGAAGCATGTCTTTCTCGTCGATGGATCGGGATTTATCTTCAGGGCCTTTCACGGTCTGCCGCCCATGGTCAGCCCCAATGGCACGCCGGTCAATGCGGTCTTCGGTTTCACCAAGATGCTGATGAAGCTGCTTGCCGATACCGATGCCGACCATATTGCGGTGATCTTTGACCGCGCCCGCAAAACCTTCCGCTCCGACATCTACCCCCAATACAAGGCGCAGCGGCCACCGCCCCCCGACGAGCTGATCCCCCAGTTCGAGCTGGTCCGCGAAGCGACCCGCGCGCTCAACGTGCCGGCCGTCGATATGGAAGGCTTCGAGGCTGATGATCTGATCGCCACCTACGCCAAACAGGCCGCCGCCGACGGCGCCATCGTCACTATCGTCTCATCCGACAAGGACCTGATGCAGCTGGTTGATGACCAGATCACCATGCTTGATGCCATGAAAAACAAGGTCATCGGAGCGGACGAGGTGTTCGAAAAATTTGGTGTCGGCCCGGAACTGGTGATTGATGTGCAGGCCCTGGCCGGCGATTCCAGTGACAACGTGCCGGGCGTCCAGGGTATCGGCATCAAAACCGCCGCCCTGTTGATCCAGGAATATGGCGATCTCGACAGCGTGCTGGCCCGCGCCGGTGAGGTCAAACAGCCAAAGCGCCGGCAAAGCCTGATCGAGCAGGCTGATATGGCGCGCATTTCGCGCCAGCTGGTGACCCTGAAAATCGATGTCCCCATCGATGTGCCGCTGTCGAGCTTTGCCGTTCGCCAGCCGGACCCGGCGACCCTGGTCCGCTTCCTGCACGAACAGGGCTTCAAATCCCTGGTCACCACCATGGAAGGCCGCTTCGGCATGGCGCCCGGATCGGGCAGCGCGGCGCCGGGCGAACCGGCCAAACAATGCGAATATGAACTGGTCCAATCCGTCGACGCCCTGCAGGTCTGGATCGACGCGGCAAACCGCGAAGGTCAGGTTGCGGTCGATACGGAAACCACATCGCTGAACGCCATGCAGGCCAAACTGGTCGGCATATCGCTCGCCGTCACCCCGGACAAAGCCTGTTACATTCCGCTTGCCCATCAGTCCGCGCAACCCCTGAGCATGCTTGATATGCTGGATGGAAAAGATGCCGTAAGCCGTTCTGATCAAATAAAACAGATCGAGTTATCCACAGCTCTGGCGCTTCTTAAACCGTTACTTGAAGATCCCGCCGTCCTGAAGATCGGACAAAACATCAAGTACGATATGCATATCTTTGAAAATGTTGGCATTTCCCTTTACCCGGTCGACGATACCATGCTGCTTTCCTACTGTCTGGAAGGCGGCCTGCATGGCCATGGCATGGACGAGCTGGCGCGCAGCTTCCTGAACAGGGAGACCATCAAGTTCAAGGACGTGGCCGGCACCGGCGCATCGAAGATCACCTTCGACCAGGTGCCCCTCGACAAGGCGCTCGACTATGCCGCCGAAGATGCCGAGGTCACCCTGCTCCTGCACCAGGTGTTCAAGCCGCGCCTGGCGCTCGAGCATATGGTCAGCGTCTACGAATGCCTGGAGCGGCCACTGATAAGCGTCATGCGGAAAATGGAATCGGAAGGCATCCGGGTCGACGCCACCGAACTGAAACGCCTGTCCGACGATTTTGCCGCACGCCTGGCCGATCTGGAGGTGGAGATCCACAAACTGGCCGGCCGGCCCTTCAACATCGGCTCGCCCAAACAGCTTGGCGAAATCCTGTTTGACGAAATGGCCATTCCCGGCGGCAAGAAGGGCAAGACCGGCGCCTATGCCACCGGCGCCGATATCCTCGAAGGGCTCGCCGACCAGGGCCACGATCTGCCGGCCCGGGTGCTTGACTGGCGCCAGTTGGCGAAGCTGAAAAGCACCTATACGGATGCCCTGATCAACCAGATCAATCCGCAGACCGGGCGCATCCACACGTCCTATTCGCAGGCCGTCGCCTCAACCGGCCGCCTGGCCTCGACCGATCCGAACCTGCAGAACATCCCGATCCGCTCGGAGGAAGGCCGCAAGATCCGCAAGGCCTTCATCGCAGCACCCGGCACCACCCTGCTGTCGGCCGATTATTCGCAGATCGAGCTGCGCCTGCTCGCCCATGTCGCCGGTATCGATGTCCTGAAAGAGGCCTTCCATGCCGGCCACGATATCCACGCCATCACCGCAGCCCAGGTCTTCAACGTGCCCATCGAAGGCATGGACCCCATGGTCCGGCGCAATGCCAAGGCCATCAACTTCGGCATCATTTACGGCATCTCTGCCTTCGGTCTGGCCCGCCAGCTGGGCATTTCCAATTCTGAAGCCAAACACTATATCGACGCCTATTTCGAGCGCTATCCGGGCATCCTCGCCTATATGGAGAGGACCAAAGAGGAAGCCCGCACATACGGCTATGTGAAAACCCCCTTTGGCCGCAAATGCCACGTGCGCGGGATCAACGAAAAAAATCCCAACCACCGGGGCATGGCCGAACGCGCCGCCATCAACGCGCCGATCCAGGGCGGTGCCGCCGACATCATCAAACGCGCCATGCTGTTGATGCCAAAGGCGCTTGATAAGGCCGGTCTGGCGGCAAAAATGCTGTTGCAGGTGCACGATGAACTGATCTTCGAGGTTCCCGACGCCGAAATCGACGCCACCGTGGCCTGCGTCAAAGCCTCCATGGAAAGTGCCGCCGTCCTGGACGTGCCGCTGGTGGTCGATACCGGGCTGGGGGCCAACTGGGATGACGCCCATTAAAGAGGCATTAGCCATCGCGGGCGAAAAGGGCAAAAAGGGGATTTGTCGTTATAAAGAGAAATGACTTAAGCGGGCCGCGCCTGGGCTGGGGTGCACGCCGCTCCCCGTTGCCTGGAGTCCATTTATTCTGTCCCCTTTCTGGCGACCCCAGGTCCTGGTATCGGCGCAACATCCGCCTTGTATCTAACGGCAATTTCTAACACGGGAATACTATGGATCCTCTAACGCAAGGTGCTCTGGGCGCCGCATTGCCGCAATCGACATGGGCGAAATGGTCCAGACAGCGCAAATACCAGGTCGCCCTCGCTGGCCTGCTGGGCATGGTTGGTGGCATGGCTGCGGATCTGGACGTGTTGATCTATTCCAACACCGACCCGCTTCTGTTTCTGACCTATCATCGCCAATTTACGCATTCTCTGGTTTTTATTCCGATGGGCGGGTTGATAATCGCGCTGTTGATGCACGGGGTCCTGGGCCGTCGCGGGCAACTGCGGTTTTGGCAGACAACGCTTTTGTGTTCACTGGGTTACGCCACCCATGCGCTTCTCGACACCGCCACGTCTTACGGCACCATGCTGCTTTGGCCCTTTGTCGAGACGCGTTATTCCTGGAGCATAATTTCCATCATCGATCCACTCTTCACCTTACCGCTGGCGCTGTCGGTCGTATTGGCTGCGGTGCGAAACAATCCCGTTCTGGCCCGTATCGGCCTGGCTTGGGCGCTCATTTATTTAGGGGCAGGATGGTGGCAGCATCAGGGGGCGCGTGGCATCGCTGCCGATTTGGCAGCGTCACGCAATCATGCCCCGCTTCGTTTTGAGATAAAGCCCAGCTTTGGCAATATTCTTGTATGGAAGAGCATTTATGAAGCACAAGGCACGTTTTATATTGATGCTGTTCGGGTCGGCATTGCTCCCCGGGTCTACGAGGGCACATCCATATCCAAACTGAACATTGGCACGGATTTCCCCTGGCTTGAGGGGGACTCGCAGCAGGCAAGGGATGTCGCCCGGTTCAGCCAATTCAGTGATGGCTTCGCCGCGCTGGATCCTGCAAACCCCAATCGCATCATTGATGTGCGCTATTCGTTTGTCCCGAATGAAGTCAGTACACTGTTCTCGATCGAACTCGCGTCGGCGGCAGGGCCGACGGAACATGTTCGTTACCAAACCCACCGCGAGCAGGCGCGCGAACAATTTGGCCGGCTTTGGGAGATGCTGCTCGAATAGCTGTGCGGGCTCTGAGCAGGACCGTGCCATGCTGTCGATGGCAAAGCCCTTGATAAGGCCGGTCTGGCGGCAAAAATACTGTGCCAGGTTCACGATCAACTGATCTTCGAAGGTGCCGACGCCGACATCGGCGCCACCGTGGCCTGCGTCAAAGCCTGCATGGAAAGCGCCGCTGTTGTGGACATGCCGCTGATGACCGAGCCCGGGCTGGGGGTGAACAACCTGTTGAGACTACACAATGCCAGGATAGCAGTTGATAAATCACTCTGATTAGGACTTTCCCTTTTCAGAAGAAAGGTTTTTTAGCTGCTGTGTGAGTTCAAGGTTCTGCTTTGTGAGTTCAGCGATCTTGGCATTCACTTTGTCAGATGCTTGCCGCTGATCACTTCGAATTTGCTGGACGATAGTATCAACTATGCCATCAATTTTTTTCATGGAGGACGTTACCATCCACAAAGCGGCGAATGACACGATAAAAGCGAGAGAACTAACGATCATTGCCATAACTGGATTGCCTTTACCCTCGGATTAAAGTCTTTATCAAATACTAGCAACAATTTGCCCGTTATCATAATAGAAGTATGGTCGCCCTCATCTGGGTAAAACCTGTGAAGGCAGAACGTTAAACTTGGTGTCTGCCACAGGTTCAGAACTCCCTTCCCTAAGGGCACAATACGGACCTATTTTAACAAGCGCGAATTCGTCCGCTTTGGGTCGATGCTGTTGAAATACCCCCTGAGAATTTTGATCCTATTACCTATAAAAACGGCCCCCTTACCATCAGCGGGTCATTTGACCGGGAACGACAGGAAAAAGGCGCAAAGCCGGGATAAAGTCCGGCCTGACCTAATCAATATAGTGCGGCTGAGGCCGTTTACGCGCTAAAAACAACCCAAATGTTGTGGTATCTGTGAGTCCCGTCACAGCCATCCTGTTTACCGTCCGTTAATCTTCTTCTCCTATACCTGAATGACGCAGAATCCGCGTAAAAGGGGGGAGAACACCCATGCCGAACGAATCGAGAGACCTGTATTTCAACAAGGACGAACTGAAGCTTGTCGTCAGCCACTATCTCAACCTGACCGGTCATCACATGGCTGAGTTCACACCCCAGAACGTGATTATCGGCTGCGAACCCATGCGCGCTCTCAGGATTGTCTATATCGAAAATGCCGCATCGAATGTCGGTCATGTGGATCTGGATGCGGGCAAGCTGAAGGATGCGCTGATCTGCTATTGTCGCGATCAGGGCATCCCGATTCCGCAAAATGCCGATAAATCGGTGCAGACCCAGGGCGACCAGATCATCATGACCATCCGTCGTTCGCTCACCCAGCAGGTCGCCTGAGCGCGGTGTCGGCCCTGCCTGCCCTGCCCGCCTTTACCGATGTTAAAACCATCGCCGTGCTCGGCACCGGCACCATCGGTGCCAGCTGGACCGCCTATTTTCTGTCGCGTGGCTTTCAGGTTGCCGCCTGGGACCCGGGCGACGGCTGGCAGCAGCGCCTGCACGATTTCATCGAAACCGCCTGGCCGCAGCTCGACGCCCTGGGGCTTGGTGCGAATGCCTCGAAAGACCAGCTAACCCTGCATGAGACGGCGCTCGATTGCGTGGCCAATGCCGATTTTGTCCAGGAGAACGCGCCGGAACGGCTGCAGCTCAAACGCGAACTCTATGCCGAGATCGACCAGGCCATGCCGCCTGCCTGCATTTTTGCCACCAGCACTTCGGGGCTGATCCTGAGCGATCTGGTGGTTGACCTCAAAACCGCGCAGCGGTTTGTCGTCGGCCATCCGTTCAATCCGCCGCATCTGATCCCGCTGGTTGAAGTGGTTGGTTCGAACCGCACCGATGCGGCGGTCGTCGACTGGGCCATGGGGTTTTATAAATTCATCGGCAAACATCCGATTTTGATCAAAAAAGAAGTGCCGGGCCATCTGGCCAACCGCTTTCAGGCCGCCCTGTGGCGCGAAGCCACCCTGGCGGTGGTCAATGATCTGGCCTCGATCGCCGATATCAACGCCGCCATGGCCCAGGGACCGGGTCTGCGCCTGGCCCTGATGGGGCCGCATATGATTTTCAACCTGGCTGGAGGCAAGGGCGGGTTCCAGGCCTTTTACGATCATTTCGGCCCGGCCATGGAAAGCTGGTGGCAGACCATGCAGGGCGAGCCGGAACTGACCCAGGTGCTCTGTGACACCATTATCGCCGGTCTTGAAGAGGAAGCCGGGACGCGCTCCATCGATGACCTGGAAGCCGAACGGGACCGCAAGCTGCTGGCCATGCTGAAAGCTCTTAAAGCCGCCGAATGACCGCCAGTGCCGCTTAGGCAGCTGGCGCCGTCCCCACCTTACCCTTGCGTCGCCGCTTTTTCAGATAGTCAGCAAACCGCACCAGATACAGAAACACCAGGAAGCCGGCGTACATGATCGGCTCCAGCTGTACGCCCTTGCGCATCATGAAGAAATGCAGACAGCCGGCGGCGCCAGCCACATAGACCAGCTTGTGCAGCCGGTTCCAGTTCTTGCCACCCAGACGCTTGATCATGCCCTTTGTCGAGGTTGCCGCCAGTGCCGCCAGAATCACCGCGCCGACCATGCCGACGGTGATATAGGTGCGTTTGACAATATCCAGCCAGATGTCCCCCCAGTTGAAAAACTGGTCGAGGCCGATGTAGCTGGACAGATACAAAACCACATAAAAGAACGCAAACAAGCCCAGCAGGCGGCGAAAGCGGATGATCCCGGCCCAGCCGGTGAGGCTGCGCAACGGCGTCACCGTCAGCGCGATGAGCAGGAACTTGAGCGCCCATTCGCCCAGATAGCGGTTCAGGAACTCGATGGGATTGGCGGTCAGACCCCCCGTATAGGCGAGCCAGCCCAAGCCGGCCAGCGGGGCCAGACACAACAGCCAGAGCAGCGGCTTGAGGACGTGGCGGATCAGTCTGTCCTGGGTCATCGGAAGGCGGGGGATCAATAAAATTCGTTAAGGTCCATGCCGTCGTAAAGTGCCGCCACTTCTTCGCCATAGCCATTGAACGGGAGCGTCGGGCGTTTCAGAAACTCACCAATGCGCCGTTCCTTGGCCTGACTCCAGCGCGGATGGCTTTTGCTCGGATTGACATTGGAATAAAACCCGTACTCGCCGGGCCCGGCCATGTTCCACGAGGTCGCCGGCTGTTCCTTGGTCAGGGTAATCCGGACAATCGACTTGATGCTCTTGAAGCCGTATTTCCACGGTGTCACCAGACGGATCGGGGCGCCGTTCTGGCTCGGCAGTTCCTCGCCGTAAATGCCAACCGCCATCAGGCTGAGCGGGTTCATGGCCTCATCCATGCGCAGTCCTTCCCGGTACGGCCAGTCGAGCACCCGGCTGCGCTGGCCGGGCATCCGTTCGGGATCGTTGAGGGTTTCGAAGGCGACATATCTGGCGTCGTTTTTCGGTCCAAACCGCTTGATCATATCGGCCAGGGGCACGCCGACCCAGGGGATAACCATGGACCAGGCTTCGACACAGCGGAACCGGTACACCCGGTCTTCCAGTTGGTGCGGGCTGACCAGATCTTCGTAGGAATAGGTGCCCGGGTTGTCGACTTCGCCGTCAATCACAACCGACCAGGGCTTCGGCTTGAAGTCGGTGGCATAGCTTGACGGATCCTGCTTGCCGGTGCCGAACTCGTAAAAATTGTTGTAAGTGGTCACCGCCGGATAATCGGTCAGCGCCTCGCCCAGCGACTCCTGCGTCCATTTGGAAGGCTGAATGCCGTCAATCTGTTTGCCGTGGCCGGTCATGGCAAAGGACGGCGGTGCGATCGAACCCGCAGCAAAGCCGACGCCGGCGATCGCTGCGGTTTTGAGAAAATTCCGGCGACCGTCAAACAGCGATTTCGGCGTAATTTCCGATGACTTTACGTCCGAAGCCTTGGCGATTTTGATAAGCATTCAGGTTCTCCCGTTCATGGTATTTTTCGCGCCGCGGTCCGGATTGAAGCCCCAACCGCCACTGCAAACGATGATAGCCCTGTTTTCATACGCCAAAAACCGGTTTTATCGCCAGTGACATCGACTTCACTTTTTTGCGATATCTCCGTCAACAGCCCGCACCGGCGCCGCAAGACGGATTGTTTCGACTGGCAAGCCTTTGTATAAGAGGTCCACCATGCGCACCTTATATCACCTCTGGTTAAATCCCTTTTGCCGTAAAATTCGCCTCGTCCTGCTGGAGAAACGCCTGGAGTTCGAGATGCGTACGGAAAGCGTATGGGAACGCCGCGACGAATTTCTGGCCCTCAATCCGACCGGCGAGGTGCCGGTACTGATCGAAGACGACGGCACCGCGCTTTCCGGCAGCGACACCATTGTTGAATACTTAGATGAAATCCAACCGGAGCCGCCGCTGATTGGCCGCTCGGCCAAGGAGCGGGCCGAAGCCCGCCGGCTGGTTTACTGGTTCGATCACAAGTTCAATGACGAAGTCACGGAAAATCTGGTTTCCGAAAAAATGATGAAACGGTTTTTGGGGCTGGGCGAGCCCGATTCACGGGTTGTGCGGGCCGGACACGCCAATATTCACACCCATCTCGATTACATCGGTTATCTGGTCGACCGCCGCAACTGGCTGGCCGGTGATCATCTGACCGTTGCCGACCTGGCCGCCAGTGCCCATTTGTCAGCCATTGATTACCTGGGCGATGTGCCGTGGAACGACCATCCGGCGGCCCGCGACTGGTATGCGCGGATCAAATCCCGGCCCAGTTTTCGCCCGCTGCTCGATGACCATATCCCCGGCGCACCGCCACCCAAGCACTATCGGGACCTGGATTTTTAGGGTCTGTGGTTGGCTTTGCCCGGCGAATCGACTACCATAGGGGCCCTGCAACACAACCAACGGAGCCAGGCCATGCCCAAGAACAAGAAACCCAACCGCAAACCCGGCATCAAGAAAACCGTCAAGCGACCCGTTGACGAATCCGTCCATGGCGCCCCGGACGAAGCGCGGGATACAAAGTCGATCCCGAAAACCTACGGCTCGCCCAAAGCGGTGGATTCACGGGTCAGCCCGGCCATGACCCAGCGCTCGGCGCGCAGCCGCTAGACGGGTCATTACGAAGCCAAGTGCCCTCCGGTTCGGTCGCCAGCAGGCCGCTTTTTCGATCGCAGCAGTTTCCATATCAATAGGAAACACTCTAGGCTGAGCGCGCGTAATCCTGTCTTGGCGAGATACCGTATCGGCGCTTGAACGCGCGGGACAGGGCGGCTGAGCTCGAAAATCCTACTTTTCGCACGACCGTTTTCAAGGGCGTTCCCTTGGTAATTTCCATGCGTGCCAGCGTTAGACGCCAGCTTGACAGGTATTCACCGGGTGTAACGCCGACAACCTTGCGAAATGTATTGGCGAAATGTGTCCGCGACATTGCGGCAATTTCCGCCAGGTCTTCGAGGTGCCAGTTTTTTTCGGGATTGTTGTGAATCACCACAATCGCCTGGGATATGTTCGGATGCGCCAAGCCAGCCACCAATCCGACTTCCGTTTTTCCGGCTTCGATAAGGTGACGCAGCAATCGAATGACAACAATCTCACAAAGACGGTCAATCACAGCACGGCCACCGCAACGGGGCGCGAACGCTTCATCCAGGAGGATATCCGTTACCGCCTGAAGTGGCTTCGCTTCCTGCAACGCCACCGTCACCACATCAGGCAAGGCCAGTGAAATCGGATTTGAAACGCCACCGGTATCAACCGATGCGCAGACAAATTCCGCATCCGCTGTGGCGGTTTGTACTGTGAAGTCAGCAGGTGCGCCGCGGGGGAAGAACACCAGCACCGGTGTCTGGTCAGCCAGGCCGGCAAAGCGCGCGTCAGAGACATTCAGACAGCCCCGCCCGATAATGAAAAGATTGGGCGTTAAATGCTGATTGCGCTCATGCGCGGCGGCGGAGTTATCAACCGGAAGGACCTTGGCGTCGATGCGAAAGCGTTGAATCAGCGCGGACAGACGGTCAGGTCTCTTTTTTTGCATGATACTGTACTCTCAATCAATTTATATGAACATATTGTTTCCGAGAGTTCTCTATTGTCAAGAAATGGTTCTGACAATCAGGCCATCAGATCAAGACAAAGGATTTTTTAAATGCTCGTCCCTCGCCAGAAAACGCCAGATTTAGAAGTGCCCACCCTGTCCCATGGTAATTTTAACCTTGCCGCTGACAATGCAAAACACTTCACTTTGGTCACCTTTTACCGCGGCCTGCACTGCCCCATCTGCGCGAGCTACCTCAAGGAACTGGGGCGCCTGACCCCCGAGTTCGAAGAGCGCGGTGTGAAAACCATAGCCATCAGTTCCGACGCTGAAGATCGCACGCGGGAAATGGCCGACAAGGTTGGCACTCCGGGCCTGCGTTTCGGATACGGCCTGCCCCTCTCCGTCGCAAGGGCATGGGGACTGGCGATCTCGACGTCCCGCGGCAAGACCTCGATTGGTATCGAGGAACCGGCACTTTTCTCCGAGCCGGGTGTTTTCCTGATCCGTCCCGACCAGACCCTGTACTACGCATCGGTACAGACAATGCCGTTCGTTCGCCCGGTCTTCAAAGAGATGGTGCAGGCGCTCGACTTCGCGATCTCCAAGGATTACCCCGCGCGTGGCGAATATACCGGGCCCGTCTAGGAAGCTGCCAGCCTCTTGAGATCCGTCGTCCCGGATCGCGGCCCTGCCCCTCAGGCGAGGCGGCGGTCCGGCGACGGACCCCTCACGTGACCCTCAAAATGTATGACCTCGCCGCCGCCGGAGCGACCGACGCGCACGCGATCCTGCGAAAGACGCTGTTGCAGATGTACGATGGTCTCGCTGGAAAAATGCCCGCGCGCAGGGCATAACAATTTCCCCTGTATGGCCCAGCCAAAAGCCGTCAGGCCGTTCGACCATCCAAAAACCGCCCACCTGGAGCCAATATGACAGCCCTTGAAGAAGTTCCCGTTGCCACCGCCGATCCCGACACGCTGGCTATCTATCAGCGGCTGATGAGCGCCACCGGGTCAGGATCACCGGCGCTGATTTTTCGCCACATGGCGGCCACCCCGGGGTTGTTGAACTGGGTCTGGAGAACCCTGGGTGACGATGTGGAGGCCGGCTGGGTGCAGGACGCCGTCTGGAACATCGTCGCCGCCATGCCACCCGTGCCTATTGATCCAATTGGGCAATCCGTGCTGGCTGAAACGGGGATCGATGCGGATGCACGCAGCCTGATCCGCAACATGCTGACCAGTTACAACCGCATGAACCCGGTGAATTTGGTTTTAATAGGCGCCATCCGCGCGCTCATCTCCGGCGCCGCCCTGCCCGAACCGGCCCGGCGCGATGCAAGGCCGTCGGCCCTGCCACCACCACGGCCACCGGACTTGCCGCCACCGCCAAAGGTCGCAAGTCTGGAACCGGACCTGCAGAACGCGATCCGGGAGCTTTGCAGAACCCTGCCCGATATCGGTGTTGAGGTGACCCCGACCCTATACCGGCATTTCGCGATTTGGCCCCGGTTCATGATGGCTGTGGCCCATCGGTTGACGGCACAACTCGATGCACTCGACCGCGAAACCCATGCCATGAATACGGCCTGCGTACCCCTGATCAGTGAATTGGCACAGCGGGCCCGGACGCCTCTGAGCGAGCCGCCGCCGATAACCGGCTCGACCGACCTGGTCAGGAATCTGGAAGGCTTCGGGTACCTGATTCCGCATCTTGTCGTCGTCGGTCGCGCTGTCGAGGCCGCCTTGCCCGAATAGCGGGCGATTTCACTGGGTCTTGACGTCCATATGTTCAAGATTCCTGCGCGCCGCGGCGGCGGCTTCAGATTCCGGCTCGAGGCTCAGGATCATCAGCCAGTCGTTGCGGGCGGCCGCCGGATTGTTGGTCAGCCGGTGCAGAATGCCGCGTTCCAGCAGCCCGTCCACGTGATCGCCATTGAGGCGCAGGGCTTCACCGATATCGGCCAGAGCACCGGCCAGGTCGTCAAGATAGCGTTTCGCCGTGGCCCGGAAGACAAAAGCGTCGGCACGGCCCGCATCGAGGCCAATGGCCTTGTCGAGATCATTCAGCGCGCCCCTATAATCCTTGCGCGCCGCCATCGCCTGGGCCCGGTCGACCCACAGTTCCGCACTATCGGGATCAAGCGCGAGCGCCGCCGTAGCACTGGCTTCGGCCCGCACCGGATCGTCAGCCAGTAACCAGGCCTGTGTCGCCTGGCCCAGTATCTGGGCCCGGATCGCCGGTTCGGTCCTGGCGGTTTGCGCCAGTTCCTCAAGCCGGGCCGCTGCATCCTTGTAGTGGCCCATACCGACCATCGCGGTCGCCACGCAATGGGCGGCACCATTTCCGCCACCCAGATCGCGCCAGCGCAGGGCGCGGATATAGGCCGTTCCCGGAGATCGACCGGCCTCGGCCATACATTTTTCATATTCAACGGCATTGTCAATTTCGACGGCCCAACCGGTGGCCGGCAGGCTACTGATTGCCAGAAAGGCGAGGCCGAAGAGGAAGGGTGCTGATCTAACCATTGCCCAAACAATTTGCCGGGGTATAAGGGTCGCTGACAAGCATTAAAGAGCCGACCATGGAATCATCAAAAAATCACCTGTTCTGTTTTGGCATGGGCTATTGCGCAAAGGCCCTGGCCCGACTGCTGCCCGCCGACAGCTGGACGGTTTCCGGCAGCAGCCGGTCCGTGGTAGCGGCCCCGCCCACGATCGCCCTGCATGTCTTTGACGGCAGCCAGCCCATGGCCGAGGCGGCGCAGCTGCTGGCGGGTGTCAGCCATCTCCTGATCACGGCGGGACCCGGTGCAGAGGGCGATCCGACCCTGGCCTGGCATCGCCGCGATATCGAACAATGCAAAGCCCTGAAATGGGTCGGCTATCTGTCGACGACCGGGGTTTACGGCAATACCGACGGCGCCCTGGTCACTGAGGATGCAGCACTCAACCCCTCGTCGGCACGCAGCCAGAACCGTGTCGAGGCCGAAACCGCCTGGCTGCAGCTGCTCGAGAGCGCAGAGGTGCCGGTGCATATTTTCCGCCTGCCCGGCATTTATGGCCCCGGCCGCAGTGCCCTCGATCAGGTGCAGGCGGGCCGGATCCGGCGCATTGACAAGCCGGGTCACAAATTTTCACGGATTCATGTCGACGACATCGCCCAGACCCTGGCCGCTTCCATGGCCCGACCCGACCCCGGGCGGATCTACAATGTCTGCGACGATGAAGCCGCATCGCCCGCCGATGTGATGGCCCATGCCTGCACACTGCTGCAGGTGCCGGTTCCCGCTGCCGTTCCCTATGCCCAGGCCAGCCAGGACATGAGCCCGATGGCGCTGTCGTTCTGGCAGGACAACCGGCGGGTCGACAATGGCCGGATCAAGGCGGAGCTGGGCGTGCGCCTGCGCTATCCGAGCTACCGCGAAGGGCTGGCGGCGATCCATCAGGAAATGGAAAGCTGATCCAGCAGTGCATCAAGAGTCCGGCACAGGCGGGCGAGGTCGGCCGGTTCCGACAAGCGGTGATCGCCGGATTTCACATAGCTGATCTCGACATCCGCTGAGGTGACCTGCGCCATGATCCGCCCGGCCGTCGCCCAGGGTACATCCGCATCCTCCATGCCCTGGATCAGGCGGACCGGCATATCGAGCGCCAGCGGTCCGCCCAGTAACAGCTGGTTGCGGCCGTCTTCAATCAGCTTCTGGGTGATCCGGTAAGGTTCCTCGTCTTCATAGCAGTTTGGCAGATCGACATATCCCTGTTCGCTGATCTGTCGTTGCTGATCAGCGGTGAAGTGGTTCCACATCAGGTCTTCGGTGAAATCCGGCGCCGCGGCAATGCCGATCAGCCCGGCGATCCGCTGCGGTCTTTGCAGGGCCGCCAGCAGCATGATCCAGCCCCCCATGGAGGATCCGACCAGCACCTGCGGACCGGTCGTCAACTGGTCCAGCACGGTGACCGCATCGGCTGCCCACTGGCCGATACAACCGTCGACAAACGCGCCGGACGACTGTCCGTGCCCCGAATAATCAAAGCGCAGGAAGGCCTGCCCCCTTTTCCGGCAGTGGGTTTCCAGCGCCAGCGCCTTGCTGCCCGACATATCGGACTTGAATCCGGTTAAAAAGACCACACCGGGAGACTTGCCAGAACTTTGGTGGTAAGCGATAGTCGGGCCATCTTCACGATTGAGTAATGCGGTTTCATTGACTTGATTCGTATCCATTGTGGGCACCTTTATGAGTTCATGGTAGACATAACGAATGAGTGAGATATCAGACATTAACACCGATGCCACATCAGAGGAACGGCAGTTGAACGAAGGCACGTCCTATCCGCCCCTCGATCCGGAACGTTCGGCAACGGTCCTGCAGGTATTACCGGCGCTCAATACGGGCGGGGTTGAACGCAGCACCGTCGAAGTTGCCGAAGCCATCGTCGAAGCCAATGGCCGGGCCATCGTGGTTTCTGCCGGCGGCTCCATGGTTTATGAGCTGGCCCGTGTCGGAGCCGAACATATCGAAATGCCGACCCATTCAAAGAACCCCTTCGTTATGTACAAGAATATCGGTCGGCTGGTTGAGATCATCAAGAAATACCGGGTTGATGTGGTCCATGTGCGCTCGCGCGCACCGGCCTGGAGCAGCTACTTTGCCGCCAAACGCACCGGCAAGCCACTGGTTATCACCTTCCACGGCACCTATTCGGTGGGTAATTTTCTGAAACGGAAATACAATTCGATCATGACCTCGGGTGACCGCATTATCGCCAATTCCCGGTTCATCGCCGGCCATATGCGCAGGATCTACGGGGTGCCGGTCAACAAGATCCGGGTGATTCACCGGGGTGTCGATCTGCAGCGCTTTAATCCCAAGGCGGTGTCGGCGGAACGGGTCGTCGCCCTGGCCAATGAATGGCGCCTGGATGACGGTTATCCGGTGATCATGCTGCCCGGCCGGCTGACCCGCTGGAAGGGCCAGACGGTGTTTATCGATGCCATCAAAAAACTCAACCGCCGGGACGTGCGCTGCCTGCTGGTCGGTGATGCCCAGGGCCGTGACGACTATCGCAAAGAGCTGGAAAACCTGGTCGAGAGCCACGATCTGGGCGAGATTGTACGGATTGTCGACCATTGTGACGACATGCCGGCGGCCTATATGCTGACGGATATTGTGGTCTCCGCCTCGACCGACCCGGAAGCCTTTGGCCGGGTGGTCATTGAAGCGCAAAGCCTGGGCCGTCCGGTGATCGCCACCGCCCATGGCGGCGCCCAGGAAACCGTCATTGAAAACGAAACCGGCTGGCTGGTGACCCCCGGCGATGCCGAGGCGCTGGCGAAAACCATCGAAAAGGCCCTGAATTTGACGGCCGAGGAACGCGCCGTGCTGGCGGAAAAAGGAATTGCCAATATCCGCAACAATTTCTCCAAGGACGCCATGTGCACGAAGACCCTGGAGGTCTACAACGAAGTACTAACCCCTGCCAAAGCCCCCTGAACCGGCCATGGCAGCGTCCCGTATCCTGGTCATCAAGCTGGGTGCCCTTGGCGATTTTGTGCAGGCGCTGGGCCCCATGCGGGCGATCCGCGATCACCATCCGGCGGCTGAACTCATTTTGCTGACGACCGCCGCCTTTGCCGATCTGGCCCGCGCAATGGCGATTTTCGATGCGATCTGGATCGACGAGCGGCCCCGGTTTTATCAGATCAGAAAATGGCGCGCACTCCGCCAGCGCCTGCAGGCGGGTCAGTTCGAGCGGGTCTACGACCTGCAGACATCGCGGCGCAGTTCCGGCTATTTTCAGCTGTTTGCGGACACCGCCAAACCCCAGTGGTCCGGCATTGCCAAGGGCTGTTCGCATCCCCATGCCAATCCGGAACGCGACCGCATGCACACCCAGGACCGCCAGCGCGAGCAGCTGAAGATGGCCGGCATCGCGCAGGTCCCGGCCACTGATTTGCGCACCGTTGCCGGCGACATCTCGAAATTCAACCTGGCTGAGCCCTTCGCTCTGCTGGTTCCAGGCGGTGCGCCGCATCGTCCGGGCAAGCGCTGGCCGGCAGAAAACTACGTCGCTCTGGCCAGCCATTTGGTGCAGTCGGGCGTAACGCCTGTCTTTCTTGGCACCATGGCGGAGAGCGTACTGATCACCATGATCACCCATTCGGTGCCGCAGGCGATCAGTCTGGTTGGTGCGACCAGCCTGACAGAGATCGCCGGCCTGGCCGCCAAAGCACGGGTCGCCATCGGCAACGATACCGGACCCATGCACATCATCGCGGCCGCCGGATGTGCCTGCGTGGTTTTGTTTTCAAAGGAGTCGGATCCGGATTTATGCGCGCCCGGCGGCGACAAAACCGTCATCCTCCGGCGTCCTGATCTGGCAGATCTGGATCTGCAGACGGTTTTGCAGAGCTGCCCGCAGCTGGCCGACGCCTGAGCTCCGTGGCCACACCACACCTGCGTCCTTGACAGCAGGCCCTGAATGCCTAAATTCCAGGCTTCTTTAAGGAATTGGAACAGAGAATACAGATGGTTGCGCTAAAGCTTCCCGACGGCAGTGAACGGCAATTCGACGGCCCGGTGACGGGTCTTGAACTGGCTGCGGATATCGGACCCGGTCTGGCGAAAGCCGCTCTCGCCATACGCATCAACGGCACGCTCTGCGATCTGGCCACATCCATCGACACCGATGCCGAGGTCTCCATTATCACCCTTAAGGACGACGAGGCTCTGGAGCTGATCCGTCACGACACGGCGCACGTGCTGGCGGAAGCGGTGCAGGAGCTGTTTCCCGGAACCCAGGTCACCATCGGCCCGTCCATTGAAAACGGGTTTTATTACGATTTTGCCCGGGCCACGCCGTTTACCCCCGACGATCTGGTCGCCATGGAGAAAAAGATGGCGGAAATCATCGATCGGAATGATCCCTTCGTGCGCGAAGTGTGGAACTACGACGAGGCCATCAAAACCTTCACCGAGATGGGCGAGATCTATAAGGCGGAACTGATCGAGGGCCTGCCCAAAGACGAAGATATCGGTGTTTACCGCCAGGGCAAATGGTTTGATCTGTGTCGCGGCCCGCACCTGCCGTCGACCGGACGCATCGGCAAATCCTTCAAACTGATGAAACTGGCCGGCGCCTACTGGCGCGGCAACTCCGACAACGAGATGCTGCAGCGTGTCTACGGCACGGCCTGGCGCAACGACAAGGAACTCAACGCGTACCTGCATATGCTCGAAGAAGCGGAAAAGCGCGACCACCGCCGGCTGGGCCGGGAAATGGATCTGTTCCACCAGCAGGAACAGGCCGCCGGGTCGGTGTTCTGGCATCCCAAGGGCTGGCGCTTTTATCGGACCATTCAGGAGTATATGCGCAAGCGTCAGACGGAAGGCGGCTACGTGGAGGTCAACACCCCACAGCTGGTCGACCGTACGTTGTGGGAAGCGTCGGGCCATTGGGACAAGTTTGGCGATGCCATGTTCGTTACCGGCGCCGAGGAACGGGTGCTGGCAATCAAACCCATGAATTGTCCCTGTCATGTACAGATTTTCAACCAGGGCCAGACCAGCTACCGGGACCTGCCCCTGCGCATGGCCGAGTTCGGGTCCTGCCATCGCAACGAGCCGTCCGGCGCCCTGCACGGGCTGATGCGGGTCCGCGCCTTTACCCAGGACGACGCCCATATTTTCTGCCGCGATAACCAGATCCAGTCGGAAACCAAGATTTTCATCGAGTTATTGTCGAAAATCTACAAGGATTTCGGCTTTGAGGAATTTGTCGTTAAATTCTCGGACCGCCCGGAAGTCCGCGCCGGCTCCGATGAGGTCTGGGACCGGGCCGAGAACGCATTGCGCGATGCAACGCTGGCCTGTGGCGTCGAGATGGTCATGAACCCCGGCGAAGGCGCCTTCTACGGGCCGAAGCTTGAATTTGTGCTGCGCGATGCCATCGGCCGCGACTGGCAGTGCGGAACCCTGCAGGTTGATTATGTGCTGCCGGAACGCCTCGATGCCCATTATATCGCCGAGGACGGTGAAAAACACCGCCCGGTAATGCTGCACCGGGCTATTCTGGGCTCCTTCGAGCGGTTTATCGGCATTCTCATTGAGAATTATGCGGGCCGATTCCCGTTCTGGCTGGCCCCGGTTCAGGTTGTTGTCGCGACTATTACCAGCGATGCCGACAGCTACGCCCAGACCGTGGTCAACGCCATGCAGGCCGCGGGTTTGCTGGCCGAACTGGATATCCGCAATGAAAAAATAAACTACAAGATCCGCGAGCACAGCCACGCCAAGGTGCCGGTTATTCTGGTTGTCGGCAAGCGTGAAGCCGAAGAACAGACGGTCGCCATGCGCCGTCTCGGCGGAAAAGATCAGGAAATCCTTGCACTTGAACAGGCAGTCGCTACACTTAAGGAACAGGCGATCAGTCCAGCCGACCGCAATCCGGTTGCTGGCTAGTCGGTGTGCGCATATTCAACCCGCTATACCCACCAATTGATACAGGAGATATTTAAATAGCAAGACGTCCCATGCAGCAATCGCCATCCCGAGAGGGTCCGCGAGTGAACGAAATGATCGAGGTGAACGAAGTCCGCCTCATTGATGCCGACGGCGAACAGGTCGGCGTTGTCTCGACCCCGGAAGCCATGGAAATGGCGGCGGAAGTCGGCCTTGATTTGGTAGAGATATCTCCCAATGTAAAGCCGCCCGTATGCAAGATCCTGGATTACAGCAAATACAAATACGAATCCCAGAAAAAGGCCAACGAGGCCCGCAAGAAACAGAAGGTCATCGAGGTCAAGGAGATCAAGATGCACCCGGGAATCGACGAGCATGACTACCAGGTCAAGAT
>JABMNT010000143.1 GCA_013203595.1 Rhodospirillales bacterium | reverse complement strand
TCTACAAGTCGGTCAACACCATGGATTCGATGATTGGTCACAAAAATGCCAAATACCGGGCCTTTGGCATGACGGCGGCGCGCCTGGATGACGTTCTGAACCTGATTCCGGCACGTCTGACGGGGCTGTTTCTGGTGCTGGCGGCCCTGTTTGCGCCAACGGCGAATCCCATGAACGCCCTGAAAACCATGCTCCGGGATGCCGGAAAACACCGCTCACCCAATGCCGGCTGGCCGGAAGCGGCAATGGCCGGGGCGTTGGGGCTGGCGCTGGCGGGGCCGCGACGCTACGCCAATACGGTGATCAAGGACGCCTGGATGGGAAAAGGTTCGGCGCGGGCCACGCCTGTGGATATTGAAAGGGCGCTTTACATGTATGTGGTCGCCCTGCTCATTAACACCGGCTGGGTTGCCGCCATGGCGGTTGTCCGGCTGAGTGCGGAATGAGGCACTGGCCGATCCCGGTTTAAACAGGCCGGTTTAGGCCACGGCCGGAAGGCGCGGGAATTTAATCCGGAATGTGGTCCCCTGTTCCGGCGATGATATGAAATCGATTTCTCCGCCGTGGTCGTCAATAATCAGTTTGCTGATGCTCAGCCCGAGACCGGTGCCGCCGAAATTCCGGCTGTCCGTCGCCTCGGCCTGGGTAAATCGCTCAAAAACCTTGCCCTGGAAAGGTTGCGGGATCCCCGGCCCCTTGTCCGATACAAAAATTTCCACATCTGTTTCGGTGGCTTGAACCGCGACGTTGATGACCGCCCCTTTCGGCGAGTATTTGGCCGCGTTTGAGAGCAGGTTAGCCATGACCTGGGCCATGCGGTGGCTGTCGGCTTCGACCTCGATGTAGGGTTCGGATTGTGACAGTTGAAACTGAACTTCATATCGGTCGGCCAGGCCCTGATGAGACCGCAGGTTGTCCTGCAAAAAAGTGATCAGATTGAACCGTTCAAAACTGAGCTTGAGTTTTCCCGAATCGGCGCGTTCAAAGTCCAGGATATCGTTAACCAGCTTGGTCAGGGCGGCCGCGTTTTTTTCGGCCAGTCCAATGATATCGAGAGCCGCTGTCGGAATCTCGCCAAGGGCGCCACCGGTCACCAGACCCAGGGCGCCGCGAATCGACGTCAGCGGTGTGCGCAGCTCGTGACTGACGGTTGAGACAAACTCGCTTTTCATCTTTTCAATGATTTTACGCTCGGAGATATCCAGGCAAACACCGCTCAGCTTGGTCGGCTGGCCCTTGGCATCTCTGTCGACAGAGGCCAGCACTTCAACGAAGGCGATGGTCCCGTCCGGCCGTATGATGCGGTATTCAATGTCGTAGGGTGCATCATCCTGCAGCGCCATGGTAACGGCGTTGGTGACTTTTTCCCGGTCGTCGGGAAAGATCGTGTTCATAAAGTCACTGGTTTTGTGATTGATAAATGAGCCATGCGGCAGGCCCCAGATATCATGCATGCGATTGTCCCAGAAATTGCTTTCGTCGACCACGTTCCAACTGAAGGTGCCGATATTGGCCGAGCGCAAACTGAGCTCGAGGCGGTCCGCATTTTCCTTCTGGATCCGTTCCGCATTCTTCTGTTCGGTAACGTCTGAAATGACCGTGGTAAAACCAATGACATTGTTTTCGCTGTCATGCTTGTAGGTCCATATGATTTGCACATCGATCAGGTCGCCGTTTTTCTTCTTTTTCTTTCCATAATAGGGTTCGGTTTGCGGCTGCTCTCTGGCAAGCCGTTTCAGATGCTGTAAAAGCGGTTCAGCCGCTTCGCCCGGGGGCAGTAAATCGACAATATTCATACCGATCAATTCGTTCGGACCGTAGCCGTACTGGCGATGGTGGGTGGCGTTGGCAAACAGGATATTGCCGTCTGTGTCGATTTCTTCAATGCCATGCGGGACGGCATCAACCAGTGTCTGATAGCGTTTTTCACTGCCCGCCAGTTCGCTCTGCAGGAAATGCTGGGTCGTGGCATCGTGAACCATCGCAAAAAAACCGACGACCGCATCGCCGTCTGCCTGATCGGGCAAATAGTTGAGATTGAGGTGCCGTTCCTTTTCGCCGGTGGTTAATTTGATCTGGAAATTCACGGGGGTGCCATGGAAAACCTTGTCGACGGCGGATTCTGTCAGTGCATAGGTTTCCGTATCAACGACTGCGTGCATCTGTTTGCCGATAATCACCTGTTCGTGCAGGTTGAGAAGGGTCTGGTATTTCTCGTTGGCGAATTTGTAGGTCTGGTTTGCATCCAGATAAGCGATACCGACGGGCAGGGCGTTCAGGAAGGAGCTTACGATCAGGGAATTGCCGGAATTTGCGGTTTGACTGGCGGTTTTCAATTGCCGTTCAAGTTGCTGAATTTCGGCAATCAACTGGGCTTTGCTGGCCTTTTGCCGGTTATCATCGGTCGGTGATTGCATGATATCCTGATTTCTCACTTTGCGGTACTGCGAAGCCAGCGGATTTGAAACATCAATCAAAGTCCTTTCAATAGGCTATCGTGGGCGAATGCGCAATTTTGTCAATCAAGTCAAAGCGTAGATGATGTTCCATATGTTGGGCAAGGTTGTCCAGTATGGTTTCGATTTTCTGGGCGTAGGCCTGGCGGGGCATTTGAAGGTCACGCAGCTGGTTGAGAAAGCCTGTTCTAAATCCGTCGTCGGCGAACAGTCCATGCAGGTAGGAGCCAAGCACGCGTCCGTCCGTTGAGCTTGCCCCGTCGGCCCGCCCGCCGTCGAGAATAAACCAGGGGCGGTCCGTGGCGGAACCGGTTGTTTCACCCATATGCATTTCATAGCCGTGCACAGCGGCGAGGGTTCGCGCCTCATGGCCGCTGACTTTGTGCAGGGCCTTGGCGCCATGGATGATGGTTTTCACGTCGAGCAGGCCAAGGCCGCCGATGCGGTCAACCGTTCCTTCAATGGCTTCGGGGTCGCTCACTTCCGTACCCAGCATCTGGTAGCCGCCGCACAGGCCGACAACCCATCCGCCCTGGCGGTGGTGGGCCTGGATATCGATATCCCAGCCCTGCGCCTTGACAAAGGCCAGGTCCGAACAGGTCGCTTTCGAGCCGGGAAGCAATATCACATCAACACCGGCGGGAATGGGAAGGCCGGCTTCGATGAGCTCGACACTGACATCCGGTTCCGCCCGCAGGGGGTCGAGATCATCAAAGTTGGCGATCCGTGGCAGTCGGGGCACGGCGATACGAAGCGGCCGGCCGGTTGTGTCTCCGGCTTTCTGATCGAGTGCCATGGCATCTTCCTGGGGCAGCAGATGGGCCTCTTCAAAATGCGGAATGACGCCGCAGCAGGGCCAGCCGGTATGCGCCGAGATCACGCCCAGTCCGTCATCAAACAGGCTTACGTCGCCGCGGAATTTATTGATGATATAGCCCTTGATACGGGCCCGCTCGGCCGCTGACAGGACTTCGTAGGTGCCGATCAAACTGGCGATGACGCCGCCGCGGTTGATGTCGGCGACCAGGATCACCGGCACATCGGCGGCTTCGGCAAACCCCATATTGGCGATGTCGCCGGCCCGCAGGTTGACTTCTGCCGGGCTGCCGGCCCCTTCAACGATGACCAGATCGGCGTCATTGCCGATGATCCGGAAACTGTCGAGGACCCGGGCCAGCAATTGTGGTTTTAACTTGTGGTAATCGCGGGCCATGGCGGTACCGAAAACCTGGCCCTGGACGATGACCTGCGCGCCAATATCGGACTGCGGTTTTAGCAGGACCGGGTTCATATGTACGCTCGGCGGCACCTTTGCGGCCAGTGCCTGCAGGGCCTGGGCGCGGCCGATTTCACCGCCATCATCGGTGACGGCCGCATTGTTGGACATGTTTTGCGGCTTGAACGGGCGGACCTTCAGGCCGCGCCGGACATAGGCGCGACAGAGGCCGGCGACAATCAGCGATTTGCCCACGTCAGATCCCGTGCCCTGAAACATCAGGGCCTGGGCCGGGTTACTTTTTGGCAAGGAATTGCCGCAATGTGTCGGCGATCGGATTTTGATACTGCCCGGCCAGGATAGCCAGCGGCACAGCCCCTTCCCCATAAAAGGCTTCGTTGAGATCGCGCCGGGTCGCCAGCACGGCACCCTCCAGTGACGCCCCCAGATAACCGCCGACGTTGGAACTGGCAAAGGCCAGAATATCGGCCCCCAGATTACTGGTCGTCGATGCTTCCATGCCGACACCTTCAACCCAGATCGTTGCCCCGGCATCGGCACCGATTTTACCCTGATGTTTCAACAGCGAATCCATTGCACCCGGACTGCGCACAATCAATATGATGGCCGTGTCCTGAATGCCGAGCTGCAGGCCGAAGCTCGCCGCCCCCAGGGTCAGATAGGTCGGATAGCTCCAGCTGCCATCTGCATTGTGCTTCAACAGAACCCCGTTGCCGCCTTCACCACCGGCAAAAAAACCGGCCTTAATGACGGTCGGCAGAATAACCACGGCATGGGCGTTGTTGAGTTCGTTGTTGAATTTTTTCAAATCCGGGTGGGTTCTGAAGGTGGCCACCGTTTCAACCGCCGTATCGAGAAGCAGTTCCGCGGTTAACGACTTGGGTTGGTTCCAGGTGCTGCAGGCGGCCAGCAGAAAGCCGGTCAACAACAGCGGGGCTGCACGATTTAACAGATTTTTCATTTTAAAATTCGATCCCTATCTGGGCTTTGACACCCGAGCGGAACGGATGTTTGACCATGGTCATATCGGTTACAAGATCGGCGATCTCGATCAACTCGTCCTTGGCGTTGCGACCGGTGACCACGACATGCATGTCTTTCGGTTTATCCTTCAGGAAGGCAACCACCTCGGCGATGTCGAGGTTATCGTAGCGCAGCGGAATGTTCAATTCGTCGAGAATGACCAGTTTATAGGACGGATCATTGATCATGTCCGTGGCCATCTTCCAGGCACTTTCTGCGGCCTGGATATCGCGCTGGCGGTCCTGGGTTTCCCAACTGAAGCCTTCACCCATGGCACGGATGGTCACCAGTTCCGGGAATTTGTCGAAAATGGCCCGTTCGCCGGTTTCCCATACCCCTTTGACAAACTGCACGATACCCACCTTGTAGCCATGGCCCATGGACCGCATGGCCAGACCCATGGCCGCGGTGGATTTGCCTTTGCCCTTGCCGGTATGGACAATCAACAGGCCTTTTTCGATGGTTTTTGTTGCCAGAATCTTGTCGCGGGCCGCTTTCTTTTTGGCCATCTTCTCCGCGTAACGCTTGTCCAGGGCCTCTGCGTCGCTGTTTGCCGTGGTTTTTTTCTGCTCGCTCATGTGATCGTTCCATCCAATTGCACCGGTGATTTGCAAATTGTAACCGAACCCCTATGTCGCGTACCATCCCTCATATGAAATCCGCAAGATTCCTTTTTCTGGCCGTTCTTCTGTGGGGCTCGACAGGCGCCCTGGCAAGTCCCTATGAATGGGCGCTGGCCTTCCCGAAGACGAATTTCACCCGCGCCGTCATCGATCTGTCTGAAATCCGCGCGACAGGCGCCGCCCGCGATTCGATCCCGGCGATTCTGGCGCCAAAGTTCCAGGCGGCCGAATCAATTACCGGAATGGGGGAACTGGAGCCGGTGTTGCGAATCGAGATTGGCGGCGAGGTGCGCGGCTATCCGCTGCGCATCCTGTTATGGCATGAACTGGTCAATGATACGATCCAGGGCGTGCCGGTTCTGATCAGCTATAGTCCGTTGTCCAGTTCCGCTGTGGTGTTCGAGCGGCGGGTCGACGGCCGCCCCCTGGTTTTCGCCAATACCGGCCTGTTGCGCCACTACAATACCGTCATCTATGACCAGGCCACGGAAAGCTGGTGGCAGCAGTATAGCGGCGACGGGGTGGTCGGCCAATGGGCTGGCAAGCGGCTGCAGCCGATCGCCTCGCGCATCCAGTCCTTTGCCCAATTCAAGCGCAGCCATGCCAAGGCAGGCGTGTTGGTGCCCTCGGACCCCAAGGCAAGTGACTACGGGCAAACGCCGTTTGTGCGTATGGACAGCCGCAACGACACGGCGGCGCAATTTCCCTATGCCATCCCCGACGGGATCGGTCCCTTGGACCGGGTGGTGGTTATCGGTGATCAGGCCTGGTCACTGGCACGGCTGCGCGAACGGACCCGGATCGAGACTGACGCCGTTGTCCTGATGTGGACGCCGGGCATGAATTCGGTGCACGATACCCGCTGGATTCCCTTCGGCCGCGACATCGGCAATGTGCAGGCCTGGATGAAAACACCCTCCGGCACCAGCGATGCGGTTTATGATACGACCTTCGCCTTCGCTTTTGCCGCCTTTCACCCGAAAGGCAGCTGGCATCTGCAGTGAGCGGCCTGCGCGCCCGCTTTACGTGGCCAGATCTTCTCCGTTAAGGGCGCGCTGGATCAGTACCTTTGATTCTTCAATGCCATACAGCGCGAAGAACGATCCCATGCGCGGCCCCTGTTCCTGGCCCAGCAGGATTTCATACAATGCCCTGAACCAGGCTTTCAAATCCCCGAACGGCCCGTCTTCGTCCTTGCCGATGGCATAGACAATCGACTGAATATCTTCCGCGCCGGCCTCCGCGTCCAGCCCGTCCAGAGCCGTCAGCAGGGTTTGCAGGGCTTGTTTTTCGATATCCGTCGGCGCCCGGTACTGTTTGTTGGGTTTGACGAAATCGCGGTAGTAGTTGATCGCACAGCCGACCAGATAATCGATCATCGGCGCAGTCTCGGGCGTCGCATCGGGGCGGCTGCGGGTAATGAAGTGCCAGAGCACGGCCTTGTCCTCGGTGTTGCAGACGCCGGCCAGGTTCAGCAGGATATTATAGCTGACCTTGATTTCCGGAGCCGGCGGCTGGCCCTGGTGGATATGCCAGACCGGGTTTTCGATCTGTTTGGCGGCATCCATCTCGGCAAAGCTGGCAAGATGCGCCAGATAATCGTCCACATTGCGCGGGATCACGTCGAAATACAGGCGCTTGGCGGTTTTCGGCTTTTGGTACATGAACAGCGACAGGCTTTCCGGCGAGGCATAGCGCAGCCATTCCTCGACGCTGAGGCCGTTGCCGATGGATTTCGATATTTTCTCGCCCTTGTCGTCGAGAAACAATTCATAGGTCAGGTTGACCGGCGGCTTGCCGCCAAGGGCCCGGCAAATGGCGCCGGACTGCTTGACGCTGTCGATCAGGTCCTTGCCGGACATTTCATAGTCCACATCCAGCGCCTTCCAGCGCATGGCCCAGTCAGCCTTCCACTGCAGCTTGCAATGGCCGCCAGTGACCGGTGTTTCGACCAGGCTGCCGTCGCTGTCTTTATAG
>JABMNT010000142.1 GCA_013203595.1 Rhodospirillales bacterium | reverse complement strand
GATGCATGCCGTGGCTGGCGTCGCCAATCAGGGCCAGGCGGGCAGCCGTGCAGGTTTCCGCGAACTGCAGGCTCAGGGGATAGGACCAGCGCGGGCCGATGATTTCCGTGGCACCCAGAAAATCGCCAAAGCGCTGATCAAATTCGAACTTGAACTCGGCATCATCGAGGCCAAGCATGATCGCTGCCATGTCGTGCGGTTCGGTCCAGACGATGGACGCCTGATTGCCGGGATTTTCCGGGTCATCGCCATTTAACGGCAAAATGGCGAAGGGGCCGGCGGCCAGGAAGTGCTCGTGGGCAACAAATCCGTGACTATGCGCCATACGGACCGAGCAGACGATGGCTGTTTGTTTGTAGGACCAGTGGGTCAACCGGATCCCTGCCTGATCGCGGGTTGGTGAACGCCGACCTTCGGCAGCGACAACCACTTGGGCGGTGATGGTCCGCCCGTCGTGCAGCTCTGCCTGGCAAGCATCGGCACCCCGGGTCAACCGGCTGATGGTGGCGGGGGCAAGGGTTCGAACAGCCGGCAGTTCGGCCAGCCTGGCCATCAGCGCCCGGCGCATGTGACGGTTTTCCACCATGTATCCAAAGGGTTCATCGCCGATCTCGGTGTGATCATAATGCAGAAAAAACAGGGACGGGCCGTCGGTCACACGAATATCGAGGATCGGTGCCGGATCCCTGCCCAGCTTGTCCCAGACACCAATGGACTGAAGGACCCGCTGGGTTGCCAGGGCAACGGCCGAGGCGCGGCCATCAAAGCCGCCGTCCAGGCCATCATGCAAATCCATCTGGTCGATCAGGGTGACCTGCACCCCGGTCTCGCCAAGGGCGATGGCCTGGGCCGCACCAACCAGCCCGCCGCCGATAATCAAGACGTCGGTGGTCAAGGTCGGGGCTTGGGGCTTGGCAAAAACAGCAGGCATAAATCGACTTCAAATATCGCCTAATTATTAATCATCATTAAATTTATGATTAAATAATAGGCATTTTAAGGGTAACCCGTTTGGGTTATATGTCATCACTAATTCAATAATAGATTGATAAACAACAAGAAATCAAGGTCAACAAAAACTGGCACGTTCCTTGTAATAGTAATCCCGAGAACGGCCAGAAACGGTTCTGGGCGACAGAATGAGTGTGTAACCCAAGGCCGGACATATACAGGCCCTGTGGCGACACACCAAGATAAGGGGATTATGCAGATGAAGCTCATAATGGCTGTCATCAAACCTTTCAAATTGGAAGAGGTCCGCGAAGCCCTGACGCCCATGGGTGTTGAGGGTATGACCGTCAGCGAAGTCAAGGGCTTCGGGCGGCAAAAAGGACAGGCCGAGATTTATCGCGGCGCCGAATATACGGTTAACTTCCTGCCGAAGGTAAAAATTGAAATCGCCGTTGACGATGATATCGCAGAGCAGGTCGTTGAAGCGATCACCAAAGCGGCGCAAACGGGTAAAATTGGCGATGGTAAAGTGTTCGTCTACACCCTGGACAAAGCCGTGCGGATTCGCACAGGCGAAACCAATTCTGACGCGCTCTAGAAAGGGATTTTTACTATGATAGTTTCAAACACTTGCAAACGGGCTTTACCGGCTGTCCTTGCAGCCCCCCTGGTCCTTGGTTTAATGAGCGGTGAGGTGCGCGCGGAAGTGACGGCCGAGACCGCCTATATTCTAAACACATTCTCGTTCCTGGTACATGGTGTGCTGGTCATGTTCATGGCAGCGGGTTTCGCCATGCTCGAATCAGGCCTGGTCCGGTCCAAGAATACGGCGACAATCTGCCTCAAGAACATCGCTCTTTATTCAATAGCCGGCATCATGTTCTATCTGGTCGGCTACGACCTCATGTATACGGGTGTTGACGGCGGCTATATCGGCACCTTGTCCTTCCTGTACAATCCGGGTGACGCCGAACTTGCCCTGCTGGGTGCTGATGAAGCCTCCGCCGAGCAGTTGAAAGCCGTCACTGATGCCGGTTATTCGGTATCATCGGACTGGTTCTTCCAGATGGTATTTGTCGCCACGGCCGCATCTGTGGTCTCGGGAACTGTTGCCGAGCGCATCAAAGTCTGGCCGTTTCTGATCTTTGTTGTGGTTCTGACGGCGGTTATCTATCCGGTTCAGGCATCCTGGGTTTGGGGCGGTGGCTGGCTCAACGAAATGGGCTTCACCGATTTCGCCGGCTCGACACTGGTTCACTCGGTCGGCGGCTGGTGTGCCTTGACCGGTGCGATCATTCTCGGCGCACGAAAGGGAAAGTTCGGCCCGGACGGGCGGGTCAATCCGCTGCCGGGTGCCAATATGCCCCTGGCGACCCTGGGTACTTTCGTTCTCTGGTTCGGCTGGTTCGGCTTTAATGGCGGATCGCAGCTGGCTTTGGGTTCGGCTGCTGATGCAACCGCAATTTCCATCGTTTACGTCAATACCAATATTGCCGCTGCCGGCGGTGTTGTTGCCGCCATGATCCTGACGCAGATTCCCTACAAGAAAATCGATCTGTCGATGGCGCTCAACGGTGCCCTTGCCGGTCTGGTGGCGATTACCGCTGGTCCGGATCTGCAGAACCATGCGGTCTCCATGCTGATCGGTGCTGTGGGCGGTGTTCTGGTGGTGATTTTTGTGCCGCTCATGGACAAGTTAAAAATTGACGATGTGGTTGGTGCCATCTCCGTTCACCTGGTCGCCGGGATCTGGGGCACGCTCTGTGTCGGTATCTTCGGCGCAGGTTCGGTTTCCACCCAGCTGATCGGGATCGTTGCGATTGGTGCCTTTGTCATCGTTACCAGTTCCATCCTCTGGTACATCCTGAAAATGACTGTCGGCATCCGCATCAGCGAGGAAGACGAGGCGGCTGGCTCCGACATGGCGGAATGCGGAATGGAAGCATATCCCGAGTTTGGAAGGGGCTCACAGACCTTCTAGAAACCATCTATTACCTGTCTTAAACTGAAGGGCCGGATGCCTGTTATCCGGCCCTTTTTCTTTGCCAAAGGATGGCCATATAAGGTAAGCAAGAGCACCGCAGCAATTCAGATAAGGAACCCCGATGACCAGCGCCCCTCCCCGCACCGTAAAATTAGCACCCATCGACAACGTTGTGATGGCGATTGATCCCGTCGCAGCGGGACAGGTGCTGGAAAACACCACAATCAAGGTCAGCGGCGACATACCGGCCGGGCATAAGATTGCCACCAGCGAAATCGCTTTGGGTGCGGAAATCACCAAATTTGCCCAAACCATAGGCTTTGCCACCCGCGCCATACATCCCGGCGACCATATTCACAGCCACAATTGTGAATTTCAGATGTTCGAGCGCGATTACCAGTTTGGCACCAACCTGCGCGAGACCCAATATGTGGCAGAATCGGAACGCGCGACCTTTGATGGTTTCCGGCGCGCCGACGGACGCTGCGGGACGCGCAATTACATTGGTATCCTGACCTCGGTCAACTGCTCGGCGACCGTTGCAAAAATGATCGAAAAGGAAATCAACAACTCCGGTATTCTGGCCAATTATCCGAACGTTGACGGCGTTTCAGCCTTTGTTCACGGCACCGGCTGCGGCATGGCTGGTGATGGCGACGGCTGGGGCATCCTGCAGCGGACCCAGTGGGGATATGCCCGCCATGCCAATTTTGCCGCTGTGCTGATGGTCGGGCTCGGATGCGAGGTTAATCAGATCCCGTTTTTGCTTGATGCCTATAACCTGGAGATTGGCAAAACCTTTCAGACCCTGGTTATTCAGGAAGAGGGCGGAACCACGAAAACCATCAAAGCCGGCGTCGCGCGTATCAAGGCCATGCTGGAAGATGCCAACCAGGCCAAACGCGAGCCGATTTCCGCTTCCGAACTGACCCTGGCCCTGCAATGTGGTGGCTCGGACGGTTATTCAGGGATGACGGCGAACCCGGCATTGGGTGCCGCCGCCGATATTCTGGTTCGCCACGGCGGCACGGCAATTCTTTCGGAGACGCCGGAAATCTATGGGGCAGAGCATTTGCTGACACGCCGGGCCATCAATGCCAAAGTCGGCCAGAAACTGGTCGACCGGATTCACTGGTGGGAAGATTA
Organism: Rhodospirillales bacterium; assembly: GCA_013203595.1. Lineage (GTDB taxonomy): Bacteria > Pseudomonadota > Alphaproteobacteria > Rhodospirillales > Casp-alpha2 > JABMNT01. The sequence continues at coordinate 7,346 of JABMNT010000142.1, read as the reverse complement.
TGTGGCCCGCAACAACGGCAGTCTGGATAACAATCCGTCGCCGGGAAACAAGGCCGGGGGGCTGACCACCATTCTGGAAAAATCCCTGGGTGCGGCGGCCAAGGGCGGCACAACCAATCTGACCGGCGTCTTTAAATATGCTGAATTGATTAATACCAAGGGCTTTGTCTTTATGGACAGCCCTGGTTACGACCCGGCTTCGATTACCGGTCAGGTCGCGTCCGGCGCCAATCTGGTCTGTTTCACAACAGGCCGGGGTTCTGCCTTCGGGTTCAAGCCAACGCCCTCCATTAAGCTGGCGACCAATACCATCATGTATAACAAGATGACCGAAGACATGGATATTAACTGTGGTACCATCGCCGACGGGAGCTCAACGGTGGAAGAAAAAGGCCAGGAAATTTTCAATTATTTTCTTGAAATTGCCAGCGGCCGCAAATCGAAATCCGAAGTGCTGGGATATGGCGACAACGAATTTGTTCCGTGGCTGGTCGGCGCGGTCATGTAAGCTTTCGCTTACTGCTGACGGTCACTGTCGTTTGCAACGGGGTTGGCAAATCAAACGCGTCTGATCGGCATCGAAACCAGACGTAAAAGGATGCCCTATGATTTCACCCCTGCTCCGTCAAATCTTGATCGCCGCGGCTTTGTTCATCAGTTCTGCATGCGGTTTAATTATTGAAATTGTGGCCGGCCGTTTGTTGGCGCCTTATGTGGGCATGTCCCTCTACACCTGGACGGCGATTATCGCCGTGGTTTTGGCGGGCTTGTCAGTCGGGCATTGGATCGGAGGTCTGTTAGCGGCGCCGCATGTGGAAACGCGAATAGGTGCCCGCCGTGTCGGTTGGGCGCTCGCCGCTTCTGCTGTTTCCTGCCTCGCTATCCTGGTGCTTTTACGGGTCGTGGCTTCCTTGCTGATGCCGTCGGGCCTGGCTCCCATACCCGTGATCATTATTCTGTCAACGGCCTTGTTTTTTCTGCCAAGCCTGTTCGTCGGTATTGTTTCCCCGATATTGACAAAACTTGCCCTGGACGACGACAAAAACCGGCATTCCGGGAAAATCATCGGGCGCATGTACGCGCTGGGTACACTGGGCTCCATCGCCGGCACCCTGGTCGCCGGTTATGTTCTGATTTCATGGCTGGGTTCCGTGGATACGGTCTTATTGGTCGCCGCCGTTTACGCCGCACTGGCGGTATGCTTCCTTCTGGCAGATCGTTTTCGCATGACAGCCTTGGCGGTGACGGTTCTGTGTTTGGGAGGTTTCGGTCTCTGGGGAAATCAGCTGCACGCCTTTAGCTCGCCGTGTGATCTGGAAAGTGATTACTTCTGTATCCGGGTCGATGCGGCGCCAGCCTTCGGCCCGACGGCCCGCTTGATGGCGCTCGACCATTTGGTGCATTCCATCAACGACCGCGCGCAGCCCGACCTGCTCTACAGCCCATACATCCATTTCGTCGACGAATATGCAAAATACCGACTGGGCAATAAAGCGCCGGCGGCCTACTTCATCGGTGGTGGTGGTTTTTCCCTGCCCCGCGCCTGGGCCTATCAGTTTGGTGCGCGGGCCAATCTGGTGATCGCGGAAATCGACCCGGGTGTTACGCGTGTCGCCGCGGATAGGCTCTGGCTTGAGCCCCATGCACCGGGGCTCCGCATTGTCCACCGGGATGCGCGTGCCTATTTGCAGTCCTTATCCGCCGAGCCGACCTTCGATGTGATTTTTGGCGATGCCTTTCACGACATTGCCATCCCCCAACATCTGGTGACCCGTGAATTTCACGATGAAATTGCCCGCCGCCTCAACCCTGATGGCTTTTACGCCATCAATGCGGTCGATACCGGGCGCAATCCTCTGTTTCTCATGTCATTGGTAAAGACTCTGTACCAATCATTTCATAGCGTCGAGGTCTGGGCCGAACGGGGCGAGATCAACGGTCAGGGACGGGTCACCTTCCTGGTGATTGCCTCTAACCGCAGCATCGAAAAGTCTGTATTGATCGCCAGGCGCGGACTGGAGCGATCCTGGGAGCGGTGGCCGGAAGGGGATCTGAAGGCCCGGATTGGCACAGCGGGAGTGATCCTCCTGAGCGACGATTTCGCGCCCGTGGACCGGCTGATGTCGGACCTGCTTTTGTCACCTGAACATTGACTCACACCGATTGGGCATCCTGTCAGTGAGATAAAACAGGCGGGCCGGCCAGCCCCTTGTCCGTCAGCGATAACAGGCCTTCAGCTGGCCTGCAGATGCCACCATTCCATTGCCTGACGGACGGCAATCTCGAAGTCCGGCATTAATTCAAGGACGGCGTCAATCTCTGCAGATTTATTTTCGATCCGCTCGGCCATTTCGCTCACCTGGACGGCAAACAGGGAGCCACTTGCCCCTTTGATGGCGTGCGCGGTTTCGCGTATATATGTGCTGTCTTTTTGTTCCACTGCTTTCCGCATATTTTCGATTTGCTTTCGCAGGGAAAGCTGAGCCTCGATTAACAGTGTGGATACAATTTCCGGGCTGAGTTGCCGGCGCAGGTTATCAAGCTGTGATTTATCGCCAACCGGGGTGGGGTGGGAGGCCGGGTGTTCGGCGGTGCCGGTGACTTTTTCACTTCTCCCACTGGAATCGGCAGTTGCAGAGGCATTGTCATCAGGGTCTGAATGGACCGCGCGATTTGACCGGCGTCTTTCCTTATCGCCATGGAACGCCAGCGCATTGGCAAGTTGCTGCTCCGTGAAAGGTTTGGTTAGAACACTGTTCATTCCGGCTTCCATAAACACGGCGTGGCGATCCGTGAAAGCCTCAGCTGTTAATCCGACGATCGGCAGGTTGCGTCCCGATTCCGTCATCCGTATGGCCCTGGTCGCGTCAATGCCGTTCATCTCCGGCATGTGCACATCCATCAGCACCAGATCCGCCCAGTCGTCCTTGACCGCTTCGACGGCCAGCCTGCCGTTGACAACATGTTTGACGCGATGACCGAATTTTTTCAGAAATGCGGTGGCGATGATGGCATTTACTTCATTGTCTTCGGCAACCACGATATTCATGGGCTTGGTTGGCGGGCTGTTTTCATGGAGCTCACCAAAGGAAACGGCGTTGGCCTCTTCGGCCGTGGCCGTTGCACAGGGAAGACAAACCGTAAAGGTTGAGCCCTTGCCAAGCACGCTCGAGACATCAATGGTTCCGCCCATCAGTTCGGTTAACTGTTTGACAATGGACAAACCCAATCCAGTGCCCCCATGCTTACGTGTGATGGAACTGTCGGCCTGGGTGAAGGCCTCAAAAACGGCATCAACGCGATCGGGCGCAATACCGGCGCCGCTATCGATTATCGAAAATCGCAGAACAGAGACGCCGGCAAAACCTGGCGCATCTTCGGTTGTCTCAATGATCAGGGTAACGCTGCCCTGTTCAGTAAATTTTATGGCATTGCTCAGCAGGTTCCACAGAATCTGCCGGATTCGGACGGGATCCCCCTTGACGGCGGAGCCCAGGGCTACTTTTTCTTTTACCTGGAGGTTGACGCCTTTGCTGTCGGCCAGATTGTAAAACGGCGACGCAATCGTCGAGACCAGGTTTTTCAGGTTGAATACAGTCGTCTCGAAGGTTAACTCCCGGGCCTCGATTTTACTCATATCGAGGACATCGTTGATAATGGAAAGCAGGGTTTCTCCCGACGCCAGAATCGTATCGACTTTTTTGCGCTGATCCGTATCCAGATTGGTATCCCTCAACAATTGGGCCAGACCCAGGACGCCGTTCAGAGGTGTGCGGATTTCGTGACTCATTGTCGAGAGAAAATTTGACTTGGCCAGACTGGCCCCTTCTGCGGCCTCCAGAGAACCCTTCAGTTCAAGCTGCACCCTCTCTTTTGCAAGGTCCGACTGCATGAGATTATCGCGCATGGCAACAAAGTTTTTCGTCAGGGTACCGATTTCATCGTCGGACAACCGCGGCACCTTTACATCGAAGTTGCCGGTCGCCAACTGCTGGGTTGCATGGCTGAGCTTACGTGACGGTGCGCTGATAAAGGATTCTACAAAAAACAGGATGGCCAGCAGAGAGCCGAGCAATATGAGGCCGACGACATAGACAAGGCTGTCAATCTGGTTTTCCAGTCTTATCAACAGCCGGCGCGGATCAACAACCAGTATGATTTCGCCAAGTGCGGTCCCGCGGATGTGAATGCGATGGGTAATGGTGATGAAGGCTGGGTTCTCCGGTGCGGCTTCCCCGCTCAGGGGATAAATTTCAACGCCGGTCCGGTCTGACAGGCGGAGATAGACCCAGTCTGACTGGGTTTCGGTGAGGGCATCCAGAGATTCGTGCAGGGCCGAGAAATTATTATTCAATAGCGTTGCCGTCAGCATTTCTGCAACAGCGCTCAAGGTATGCTGTTCAGATTCAACGATATTTTCGGCGGCCAGCTGCTGCATTTTGGGGAGTCACCAGAACGACATCACGGACAGGGTGACTGCAAAAAGCAGGAAGAAAAAAATAATTGATTTTAGCCGCAAGCTCAAAGGCACTATCCGTTCGGCGCTAAGACAATATGGCGTCTATGATTACAACAAATGCGGCCCGGTTGGCTTTACGGTCCAGCTCCAATTGACTTATAATTTATCCAACTCCCAGCCTTTAATCATATTATACTCGCTGAGAAAAGCAGGTACGGGCTGGCGTAGCGGAATGCCCTCGAGAAGTTTCGCCATTGTCGCGTCTTTGCTCATGTCAAGTATGGCCTCCGTCACCATTTTTATATGCGCTAACGGCACCCGTGGGTGCGCGGTTATGGGATGCGGCGGCATTGCCTTGGTGGTGTAGATGATCCGCAGTTGATTCTGGATGCCCGGTTTCTGTTTTTCAAACGTGGTCAGCACGCCGCCACCGGCTATGGTGCGTCCCAACACCACATTTAGATAAGCTGACGAATGCGTATAGACGTATAAGGGTTTGACGACAATGCCATGAAGCCGCATCAGTTCGGCACGGATTACCAGTGAAGCCGCCAGGGCATTGGGGGCGGGAAAGGCAACAACCTGACCATCCAGCGCCTTGATATTCTGGACGGGACCATCTTTTTTGACGACCAGAATACCGGCGAGGGTACGACTGCCGTCACGGACCAGCGGGATCGATCCAAAATTCTCTGCGCCCTGGATCGCGTGACGAGGATTTACATAGGCGAAATCATACTCTCCTTCCAGATAGGCGGTCTCGAAATGTGGAATTTCGGAGGACCCAACCATGGTGAAGTGAAAGCCGGTCCGCTTCGACAGCTCGTCAAGAACCGGCAACCAGATGGCGGCCAGTTTTCGGGGCTCGAACTGAGGAACCACACCGAACTTATAAGTGATCTCAGCCCGGGCTGGCAGGCCATTGGCCAGAGTCAGTGAAAACCACACGCTAAACAGAACGAGTATCCGAAACAGAGAGGGCCGCATGCAACGTCCTTTCGCAACAGCGAAGGTATGCAAGAAAACACCTTCTTGGCTATCTTGCTGAATACTAACTTAATCACGATTCAGTTACAAAAGTCTTAACCCCCGGTCAGGGGGACGGTCCGGCAATCTGAGAATGAGATAAATCGCCAGCCTGCCTAACGCGGGCGAATTATCTCCAGTTCCTGAAATTTGTTAAGCACTTTTAAACCGTTGCGTCGTATCCAGAAGATATGACACGGGCTTTACATCTTATGACGGGCGGCAAAATCCTGCCCACTGGCGCATCCGACTATCTCCGCAAACGCGGGCGGGAAGGTTTCGGCATGGTCCTGATTGCCGGCGCGCTGTGGGCACTGGTGGCCGTGCTTGGCTATTCCGCAGGTGATCCGTCGCTCAACAGTGCTGGCACCACGGTGCCTTCGAATATTCTCGGGTGGTCGGGAGCAATCGCTGCCGATCTGCTTTTACAGTCCCTGGGGTTTGCCTGTTTTGTGCCGATCCTCACCCTGTTCATTTGGGGCGGAAGGCTTTTCCGCGGTAAAGCGCTGCACCACATCGGGACACGTATTCTGGCCCTTGCCGGGGCCGCTGTGCTCTATGCGATCAGCCTCAGTGCGCTGCCGATTAGTGAAAACTGGCCGTTGATGACGCGCATGGGTGGATTTACCGGCTCTCTGCTCATGGACAGCCTGCAGCAATGGCCGCAGCTGGTGAAGTTCGATATGTCGGTTGTCGCCATTGCCTCGCTGAGTGGTTTTATCGGTGCTGTTCTGTGGATTACCGCCATGGGCCTAAGCCGCCAGGACTGGCAACGCACGGCGGTCGGAATGATCCGCGGTGTTCTGGTTTTGCGCGATGGCGCGGTCTGGCTCAAGGTCCGGGTACAGGAACTTGCGGAAAAACGCGAAAAAGGATTGCCGGTTTTAGGCCGTTCAAAGGCCGAAACAGGTGCGGGTTCTGACAATGGATCAGAACCAGAGGAAGACCTGAACATCCGGGTTGCTGTGGGCGATGGCGTGGCGGAAACGCCCGCCAGACCAGCCGACCCGCAAGCAAAGACTGCGGCCGAGCGGGCGGCCCTGGTTGCCGACAAACGGGAAATTTCCAAAGAAAGCAGAAAAGCCAAGGCCAGTCGGCAACGCCAGCTGGACCTGGGCGACGGTGTTTATCAGTTGCCGCCCCTGGATTTACTGGAATCCGCAGATTCACGTGTGGCCGTCGAACAGCTGAACAAGGACGCTTTGCAGCAGAACGCCAAATTTCTGGCCAGCGTGCTCGCCGATTTCGGGGTCAAGGGCGAGATCGTCAAGGTCCGCCCCGGCCCGGTGGTTACCCTGTATGAACTGGAGCCGGCGCCGGGTACCAAGACGGCGCGGGTTATCGGTCTGTCGGGCGACATCGCACGCTCCATGAGCGCCGTATCGGTCCGCATCGCCGTGGTTCCCGGCCAGAACGTGATCGGCATCGAGTTACCGAACCTGAACCGGGAAATGGTTTATATGCGCGAAATGGTGGGTTCCCGCGACTTTGAAAAATCCGGCTGCAACCTGCCGCTGGCGCTGGGTAAGGACATCGGCGGCACACCGGTAACCGTCGATCTGGCGCGGATGCCGCATTTGCTGATCGCCGGCACCACCGGTTCCGGCAAATCCGTTGCCATGAACACAATGATCCTGTCGCTGCTCTACAAGCTGACCCCGAACCAGTGCAAATTCATCATGATCGACCCCAAGATGCTGGAACTGTCGGTCTATGAAGGTATCCTGCATCTGCTGACTCCGGTGGTTACCGACCCGTCGAAAGCCGTGGTCGCGCTCAAATGGGCGGTTCGGGAAATGGAAGACCGCTACCGGATTATGAGCCAGATCGGCGTGCGTAATATCACCGGCTACAACATCCG
>JABMNT010000141.1 GCA_013203595.1 Rhodospirillales bacterium | reverse complement strand
TTCCTGGCCGCGATGCTGCATCGTGTGCAGCCCTGTGTGGAGTCGTTCGATGACTCTATCGCCACCGCTGACGCCACACAGTCCGCAATGCTGGTGTTTCTGGTGCCAGTGCAGCATGCCGCGGGCATAGGCCATGAGGGCGGATTCCTGGACGCCCAAAAGCGGGCCGACCAGACGCAGGTCAACAAATTCACCATGACTGATGAGGGCATGGGCCTTGTCTTCTTCAAGCGATGAAATATCGGCGGCAAAGTAGGCCGTATCTCCAGAAATGCCCAACAGAGTGATCTCACTCGACATTTCAAGAATCTCGGCAGCTTCTCCCCGACCCACCAAATGGGTTCGGGGGGCTGTGCCAAGGCCTGTGACCAAATTACGGCTGCGCCAAACAGGGACAATCTGGCTGTTGGGGTGCGCCAGCTTTTGTAAAATCCAGTCCTCGTCCTTGCGGAAAAGTCCGGCGCGGTCGAGATCACCGCCTGCATATCTGATGAAGGGTTTCATGGCCGCTAACTTGGCATAGGCAAGGGCGCCTCGCAACTGGCCATTCCAGAAAAGACTTCAACATATAGTGAAAAAAAGGCTCGATCCCCCAGATTTCGTGTTATATACGGTTTCGGGAGAACAACGGATCACGGGGAAGCGGCGCGTGCGCAAAGGGAGCCAGGGCAGAATCGGCAGACAACTGGCCAGCTTGGGTCTTGTGCTGGCGCTGTCGGGATGCACATTGCCCTCATCCATGATGGAATTGATACCAACCATTCCGACGCTGCCTTCGGCGTCGTCATTATTTCCGTCCTTTGGCAGCAATGCGGACTGTGCGGTGGTTTCACCCAAGGCCCTCAAGCAGGTCAACTGGGCGCGGGTTCCCGAAGTTAACATGCGCATCCGCAACGACGAGTTTGAGCCGATGATTGTGCAGATGACCCAGGGCTGGCCCTATACCTTTCGCATCAGTAACCGCGACGACCGGGCCCATACCTTCAATGCCCAGGATTTTTTCAAAAGCGTTGCCATGATCCGGATAACCATCGATGGCGTGCGCCAGGATCAGACCTGTTTTGCCAGCGTCGAGATTCCGGCGCAGAAGACGGCGGAAATGCAGCTGGTGGCCGCGGTCGACGGGCATTTTGTTTTCAAGGATAACTGGCTGCCCGCGGCCTCGCTGCTGTCCGGCGGTGCCGATGGGGTGATTATCGTCCAGGAACGTCGCAAGGCGCGCCGCGACTGAGCCAAAAATTTCTTGGCCCGCACCCCTCCTTGGGGTTGGAGTCTCCGGCGGATCGTTGTTATAGTCGCTGCGGAAGGTCGGCGTTGGACAGGTTTCCTCGCGAACCCGGTCAGGTCCGGAAGGAAGCAGCCGCAACGAGATTTCGCCTGGGTCAGTGTCCGGCCTTCCACCTTTTCTGATCCCCTGCCGGCGATTGGCGACATCACGAGACGGTTTACAGATGAATGATACGGTCCCTCCGGTTCCAGAAGAGAAGCCAGCGGCCAAGCCAACGGCAGTGCCAGCGGCCAAGCCAGCGGCACCGGACGCCGACCCCTACCGGGTGCTGGCCCGCAAATACCGCCCCGCATCCTTCTCCGGCCTGATCGGCCAGGATGTTCTGGTCCGCAGCCTGACCCATGCCTTTCAGTCAGGCCGGGTGGCGCATGCCTTTATCCTGACCGGGGTGCGCGGCATCGGCAAAACCACCACGGCCAGGATCATCGCCCGCGCGCTCAATTGTATTGGCGCCGATGGCCAGGGCCAGCCGACCACCGAACCCTGCGGGGTCTGCACCCATTGCACATCCATCGCCGCCGACCGCCATGTGGACGTTTTGGAAATGGATGCGGCAAGCCATACCGGGGTCGATGATATCCGCGAACTGATCGAAGGCGCGCGCTATCGCCCGGCCTCGGCCCGCTACAAGGTCTACATCATCGACGAAGTCCACATGCTGTCGAAAAACGCCTTCAATGCGCTTTTGAAAACCCTGGAAGAACCGCCGGAACATGTGAAGTTTGTGTTCGCCACCACGGAAATCCGCAAGGTGCCGATCACGGTGCTGTCGCGCTGCCAGCGGTTTGATCTGAACCGGGTCGACATCGACGTCCTGGCGCGCCATTTCTCCGGTATTGTCGACAAGGAAAAAGCCAGCATTTCCGACCCCGCCATGCATCTGATCGCGCGCGCCGCCGATGGCTCGGTGCGTGACGGCCTGAGTCTGCTGGATCAGGCCATATCGCAGGCCGAGGGCGAAATCACCGAGCCCCAGGTCCGCGAAATGCTGGGTCTGGCCGACCGCACCCAGACCTTCGAGCTGCTGGACTGGGTCCTGGCTGGCGACATCGCCCAAGCCCTGGGTGCCCTTGATTCCCAGTACCGGGACGGTGCCGACCCGGTTGCATTGTTTGAGGACCTGCTGGAAATCACCCATTTTCTGACCCGCATCAAGGTCGTTCCCGGTACCGAAAACAAGCCCGGTGTGCCGGAGATCGAGCGCACCCGGGGTGCCGCCATGGCGGCGCGCCTGACAATGGCGTCACTGGCCCGGACCTGGCAGATCCTGCTTAAGGGCCTGGGCGAGGTGCAGACCGCGCCGTCACCCAAACAGGCGGCGGAAATGGTGCTGGTCCGTCTGGCCTATACGGCCAACCTGCCGACCCCGGATGAAGCCATCCGCAAACTGGTGGACAGCCCCGCCGCCGTGGCCGGATCAGCGCCAGCGCCGGCGGCCTCTCCATCCGCGCCCGCCGGCAACGCCCCCGGCCCGTCGGCGATGGCTGCCAATGGCGGTGGGGCGGCGCAGGCGAGTGCCCAGGCTGATCCCGCAGCCGTTGCCCAGCCCGAGACCGAGACGGTGGCCGTGGCGGTCCCCGTTCTCGACAGTTTTGAAGACGTTCTGGCACTGGCCGATGCCAAACGCGAGGGTGTGTTGCGCACCCATCTGGTGGCCAATGTGCGCCTTGTGCATTTCGAGCCCGGTCGTATCGAATTCAGCCCCGGCCCCCATGCGCCGCGCGATCTGGCGCAGTCGCTGGCGGCTTTTCTGAAAGCCCATTCCGATAGGCGCTGGATGGTCAGCGTTTCCTCCGAACAGGGCGATGCCACGATCTCCGAGCAGCGGGCCACGGCGGTTGAAAATTTAAAGGCGGAAGCCGCCGCCGAACCGCTGGTCCGGGCGGTTCTCGAGATGTTTCCGGGCGCCACCATCGATACCGTGGTCAGAGAAGCGCTGCCCGACCCGGTCGCCATCGCCGATGCTGATGACGATGACAGCGACCGCATTGACGAATTCGACTAACCCCACAGATTTGGATCATCCATGTATAATCTTCATTATTTCCCCGGTAACGCCAGTTTCGCCCCCCATGCCCTGATTAACGAGATCGGCGCACCCGTCGAGTTGTCGCTGATCGACCGGGCCGGCGGTGGCCACAAGCAGCCCGCCTATTTAAAGCTCAATCCGGCCGGCCGCATACCGGCCTTTGTCGATGGCGATCTGGTGCTGTTCGAAGCCGCCGCCATCTGCCTGCATCTCTGCGACAAACACCCGCAGGCAAATCTTGCGCCAGCACTCGGTACCGACGCCCGGGCGCATTTCTACAAGTGGCTGATGTTCATGACCAATACCATCCAGCCGGACGTGCTGATCTATCACTACACGGACCGCTATACCACCGACGCGGCCGGCGTGCCCGGCATGAAGGCGGGCGCCGAGGCGCGCCTCAATGCCTGGTACGATCTGATTGCCGACAACATGGGGCCGGGCCCCTACCTGCTGGGCGATACCTACAGCGCGGTTGATGTGTATCTGACCATGGTCTGCCGCTGGGGCCGGACCATGGCCAAAAAACCGGCCAGCCGGGCCAAACTCAAAAAATTAACAGATCTGGTTCTGGCCCGCCCGGCGATCCAGAAAACCATAGCGATTGAAGGTATCGAGGGGCCGTTTCTGGGTTAGGATTCCAGCGCAAACCGGCCTCCGCAGGCCTCCCCCCAGGCCTCCAGAAACCCACCCAGGTGCGGGCGCTCGGCCTGTTCGGCTTCGATCATGGCAATCACATCGGCGACGGCGCGGTTGTGGGCGGCGAGATCAATAGCGCCCCGGTGCATCATGAAGCGCAGATAAACCAGATAAGTGTTCAGCACATCGGTTTCGCAGTAGTCGCGCACGTCTTGCACCTTGCCCTGGTCAACCATGTCGGCCACCTGCGAGCCGTCGACGCCGAACTTGCCGGGCAGGCCGAACACGGCGCAGACCTCGTTCAGTTTGACCCGGGCCGAGGCGCCGTAGTCGGACAGCTGCTCGATCAGGTCGCAGTGCCAGTCGGCGCTGTAGCGGCTGGAATAGCTGTTCCATTT
>JABMNT010000010.1 GCA_013203595.1 Rhodospirillales bacterium | reverse complement strand
GGTGATCTCCGAGACTTCGTTGACCCGGCCATCGTTGCGCGAGTTCGGGTTGCCGGAAATCAGCTGCAGGTAATCGACAATAATCACCCCCAGATTATGCTGGCGTTTCAGGCGCCTGGCCCGGGTTCTGAGCGCACTGACGGTCAGCGCCGGGGTATCGTCAATGAAGAACGGAATTTCATGCAGGGTATTGGCACAGGTGGCCAGCGCCGAAAATTCATCATTGCTGAGCAGGCCCTTGCGCATTTTGTCCGATGCGATGTTGGATTGCTCCGACAGAATACGTGCGGCCAGCTGTTCGGCCGACATTTCCAGCGAAAAGAATCCGACCACGGCGCCTTCCTGACCCTTTGTCTGGGCCGCGTTGTAGGCGATGTTGAAGGCCATGTTGGTGACCAGGGCGGTTTTCCCCATGGACGGGCGACCGGCCAGAATCAGCAGATCGGATTTATGCAGGCCGCCCAGCATGGTATCTAAGTCCCGGAAACCGGTACCAACCCCGGCCAGGCCGCCTTCGCGGCTGTGCGCCGCGTTGGCGATGGTTATGGCTTCGACGATCGCCGTCTTGAAATCCTGAAAGCCGCCTTCCGTATCGCCCGAAGTGGCCAGGTCATAGAGGCTCTGTTCAGCGGTTTCGATCTGGCGGTTTGCGGTTTCGTCGATTTCGCCGCCATAGGCACGGTTGACCATGTCTTCGCCGAGATTGATGATTTCCCGTTTCAGATACAGATCGTAGACAATGCGGCCATATTCCTGGGCATTGATGACGCTGGCGGCGGCACCTGTCAGTTCCGCCAGATAGGCGGGTCCACCGATTTCCGCCAGCTTCTGGTCATGTTCGAAAAATCGCTGCAGGGTGATGCCGTCGGCGATCTGACCGCGCTCAAGCAATTTCGAAATGGCCTCGAATATCCGGCCATGGCGTTCGTAGGCAAAATGCTGGGGCAACAGAAATTCGGAAATTTTCTCGTAGGCCCGGTTGTTGAGCAATATCGCACCCAACAGGCCTTTTTCCGCTTCCAGGTTATGGGGCATGGAGCGAAAGGCGGTCGCCGCCGTTTCGCCAGGGCCGGCATCCCCATAGGGGTCGCGGGCATGCATATCCTGTGCAGATTCGGCGAAGCCAGGGTCGGAAGGATCAATATCGGGGGGGTGTGTTGTTGGCATCCGGGGAACCTATCGTTTGTGCCCCCGGTTGAATACAAAAGAAACCGGTGAGTTGTGTGTAACACAGGGGAAAATAGTCAGAGTTTCCTGTTGACTGGGGATATGTGTATGACATGTGGATAAGTTACCAGATTTTACGCATAAAAAAACGGCGTATCCGCAGATACGCCGTTTTAATTTTCAAGATGGTCAATCTTTATGCGTCAGATTTGACTTCGTCGGTTTCATCGCCGGCTTCGGCATCGTCAGCCGATGGCTCGGGTGCGGCTTCCGGCGTCAGACCTTCGTTATCAAATACGGCTTCGGCCTGTTCCATGATCGCTTCATCCGCTTTGGCTTCGGCCTCAAGGGCTTCTGCATCGGCGCGGGCTTCTTCTTCGGCCTGGCTTAACAGCGCCCTGCCGGTTTCCGACTGGATTAGGGCCTCATCCGCAGACCGGGCCACGTTGACGGTAATGGTTACGGAAACTTCCGGGTGCAGGGAAACCAGAACTGCATGCAGGCCCAGGTTCTTGATCGGGATTTCCTGGCGAACCTGACTGCGATCAACCGTGTAGCCGTCGGCGGTGAGGGTGTCGGAAATGTCGCGGGCATTGACGGAGCCATAGAGTTGACCTGCGTCACCGGCCTGGCGCACCAGGATTATCGAGACATCGGTCATCTTGGCGGCGACGGCTTCGGCTTCCGAGCGTTTTTCCAGATTGACGGTTTCCAGTTGCGCGCGCTGCAGTTCAAACTGCGCCTTGTTGGCCTCGGTCGCACGCAGGGCTTTGCCCTGGGGCAACAGAAAATTGCGGGCAAAGCCGGGCTTGACTTTAACAACGTCGCCCATCTGTCCAAGTTTCTCGATACGCTCCATCAGTATAACTTCCATCGGTCTTTCTCCTGCCGGCCCGTTGGGCCTGGGTCTAAGGTTTTACACATGGGCAAATGCCCGTTCACACAATATGGGCAAATGCCCGTTCACACACATCGGGCCGAAACCCGACTTTCACACATCGGGCCGGAGCCCGATAGTCATTCGTCGGGCGACTGCCCGTCGTCTTCGTCCTGTTGGCGGTCGCGAAGACCGATCCATTGTTCGGCAATGCCGACGGCCACGACCACAACCGCGGTCCACAGCGACACCATAATCACCCCGTAGACCCCGACCAGAACCATGCCAGTGGCGGTGACGCGGCGCGCCAGGGTATGGATCACTGCCAGGCCTAAAAAGAAATAGGGGACGGCGAAGACCATGGTCACATTATAGGCCGCATAACCCAGTTCGTCGGCGCCGATCATATTTGCCGCCAAAGCCGTTGCCGCAGCGATAACCAGCGGCCAGGACATCCACAGCGGCAGGTCGATGGCCGCATAAACCGGTGTCGGCAGCAAATTCTTGCCGGCGCGGACAAGAATGCCCTGGGCCACGGCGGCGTTGGTGATCACCATAATCACCCAACTGGCGGCGATGGCACCCGGGAAAAACGCACTCATCTTGCTGACCAGTTGCGCTTTGACCTGATCTTCCATCGCCGGCATCATCAATTCGAAGGCCGTGCCCAGATAGGCATCAACCGCCCCTTTCAGGCCATCGTCACCCACACTCAGGGCCGCGAAAAGGATAAACAGCCCGCTGCACAACGCCAACACCGACAGGGTCAGTCCGGGCGAAAGCCAGGCAACAAAGCCGCCTGCCGTCGGTGGCGCCGCTGCGGGCATCGCGCTCGATGCCGTATCGGGCCCCACGACGGGCGTCGATGCCGGACCGCTGCCTGCAATCTGCAGGATCGAGAGGCGGGTAATCACCCAGGCCGGAAACGCCTGCACCAGGGCAAAGATGCCGGCGTGCAGCATATTGCCGGTCAGTGCGGTGGCGACAATGCCTGCACCCACTGCGACTGTCACAGCACGTGGACCCAGCCCCAGTCCCACCAACAACAGCGGGACCGAGGCGAAGTACACAAACAGGATGCTAAATACCGAGCCGCCGAAAAAAGAGACGGCTGCAACGGCACTCAGGAGACCACCACCGATGGCGATCAGTGCGTCGCGTTGCATGGTGTTTTCCTGTTCTTTTTAGCCTATTTCAGCACGTATGGCATTAATGCCATGAAACGTGCCCGTTTGATGGCACGGGCCAGCTCGCGCTGTTTCTTGCCGGACACCGCAGTGATGCGGCTGGGCACGATCTTGCCCCGTTCGGAAACGTAGCGGGTGAGGGTCCGTGTATCCTTGTAGTCGATCTTCGGCGCGTTCGGGCCCGAAAACGGGCAGCTTTTGCAACGACGGAAGAAGGACAGGCGGCTGGGGGCTGAACTATCGTCACTCATTTGGCATCTCCTTCATCCGGGGTTACTTCGCTTGCCGGCGTGGCGGCAGGAGTTGCCGGTTTGGCGGCAGTTGCATCGCGGCTTTCCGACGGGCGACCTTCGCCGCCGCCGTCACGGTCAAAGCGACCACGACCACGCGGGCGATCGTCGGAACCCTTGTTGCGAACGACGGCCGAGGGTTCGGTCTCGTGTTCGTCAACGCGCAGGGTCAGGTAACGAAGAATGTCTTCGTTAATGCGCATTTGCCGCTCCATTTCGAGAACCGCCGCTGACGGCGCATCGATATTCATGAGCACATAATGGCCCTTGCGGTTTTTCTTGATCTTGTAGGCCATTGTCCGCAAACTCCAGTTCTCTGTTTTACCAACAGAACCGCCGTTTTCGGTAATGACATTTTGGAAGGTGGCGACGAGATCATCGACTTGTGTCGCGGATACGTCCTGGCGTGCAATCAGCACGCTTTCATATAGAGGCAAATTTACTCTCCCTATGGATTATCTCATCCCTGAATCACAGGGCATAGCCGGGCCAATCCCAGCAGGAAGCTTCTAAGGCGGCGGAATATACAGGAAAAGGAAGTCGGTGCAAGCGTCGAATAGGTTTCCCTGGGATTAGGGAATATATCGTTTTTTGGTCAAATGCGCGTTACTTTTAGAACATATAATCGCCAGCGAAACCGGCGATTAACTGATTTTGACTGTCTCCACACACATCGAGCGATGTTGCCGACATTCACATAGATTCATATTGTCTTCATAACGTGACTATATATGTGTGCTAAACATCAAAAATTGTATAACAACGGGTTGATACTACCCTCTGCAAACTGATCGGTGGCCTGGGATGTTGAACAAGCAGATAGCAATATTAACTTTATCTTTGTGCGGTTTTTCCACAAATGTCTTTGCTGAAGAGGTGATTAAATTTGCTGTCCGATCAAACGATATGGCACCAATCAACACCTGCCACCAATCGTCAAATGATCTGTATCCAAAATGCACGACATGCCTTACCGGGACGTCGACGAGCAGTGGATTCTTAAATTATTCAATTCTCGCTCATGCGTTAAACAGAGGGGGCTTAAATATCCCTCTCGTGCCGTTTGAATCTCCCAATTCCGAGCGGAGCAGAAGGTATGTCAGCGCTGGAACAGCAACGATCAGGGGGGATTGGGATTTCAACATTGATGGCAATACCGCTGTTTTGAAATCGGATCCTTTTATTTTGCCGGGGAGGATGGAAAAAGGAATATACGGACTCGCGTCAAATGCCCATCTCAGGGGGTTGAAATCCACTTCAGAAGTTCAAAAACTTTCCTCAGTGATGAACCCAAACTGGCGATTAGACTGGAGTATTTTAAACACCATGGGTCTCCGTAAGTTGGTGAAAGCAAGTACGAAAAGTCAGATGTTTACCCTTGTTGCCCATCGTGGAATTGATTTTACGCTGGTTGAATTTTCTGACTTACCGGATTTAGCTCAGATTCACGACGGAATCCGTCTGGTGCCGGCTCCGGGTGTGAAAGTATCACTACCCAATTCACAACACTTCATGATTTCGAAAAAACATCCGCAGGCCGAACAAATTCTCGTCGCCGTCAATCGGGGCCTGACACAGTTACATAAGCTTGGATTTATTGAAAACTGTCTCGCTGAAAGCGGCATCGTGAACCGGCGCGTTGATGATTGGACTGTACTGAACCTGTCGACCAAACCATTACCTGCGGCCAACAACGATTAAGTCGGTCACATGGCGGGTTTTTTACCGCAAAAGTGAGGCCGTAAGTTATCTGCGTGAAAGAGCCCGTTGCCAAAACCGGTGTTTTGTTTGGCGACTGAACGGCGTTCGGAAGGACGGAATTAACTCGGTTTTCCGTCCACTTTAAACCGGTTTTTCCGTGGGTTTAATTTTTTTAATTTTCGGCAGTTCATCAGCCGTCAGCGTTTCGCGTTCAAGTAACAACTCGGCAGTCTTCGCCAAAAGGGCTTTATGGATTTTCAGGATTTCCGTTGCCTGGTCGAATGCGCCTTCAATGAGCTTGCGGACAGCCCTGTCGATATCGCGGGTGGTTTCTTCGCTAAGGCGTCGGACCCGGGGTCCCCCAACAGGAATATCGCCCAAAAACGAGGACTGCGGATCATCGTAAGTGACATGGCCCAATTTTTCATCCATTCCGTATCGCATAACCATATTGCGGGCGATATCACTGGCCCTGTCCAGATCGTCAGCGGCACCTGTGGAAATCTCGTTAAAGAATAGCTGTTCCGCCGCTCGCCCGCCCAGCAAAATGGCCATTTTATTGGTAAGTTCCGGACGCGTCATCAAATAGCGGTCTTCGGTTGGGCGCTGGATCGTGTAACCCAGGGCACTGATGCCGCGTGGAATTATCGATACTTTGTGAACGGTGTCCGCGCCCGGCAAGGCGAGGGCAACAAAGGCATGGCCCAACTCGTGATGGGCAACCACATGGCGTTCGTGCGGGTTGATCAGGCGCGACTTTTTTTCGAGCCCGGCCACAATGCGTTCGATGGCGGCCGTAAAATCCGCCATGGTAACCGACTGGCCATCGCGACGTGTTGCAAGAATGGCGGCTTCGTTTACGACGTTTTCCAGATCGGCGCCTGTAAAGCCCGGGGTCAGGGCGGCGATCTGTTCTTCGGGAACATCTGCGGCCAATTGAATTTTTTTCAAATGCACAAGCAGAATGGCTTCGCGGCCTTTCTTGTCGGGGCGATCAACCAGGACCTGCCTGTCAAACCGGCCAGCGCGCAGCAATGCCGGATCAAGAATTTCCGGTCGGTTGGTTGCTGCAAGCAAAACCACACCGCTGCTGGCATCGAAGCCATCCATTTCACTCAGCAATTGGTTTAAGGTTTGTTCTTTTTCATCGGATCCGCCGCCCGATTGGGATGCAAGACCGCGCGCGCGTCCCAGTGCATCAAGCTCATCAATAAAGATGATGCAGGGGGCACTGAGACGCGCCTGCTCGAACAGGTCCCGCACCCGCGCGGCGCCAACACCAACAAACATTTCGACAAATTCAGAACCGCTTATGGAAAAGAAAGGTACGCCTGCCTGCCCGGCGATGGCGCGCGCCAGCAGGGTCTTGCCAGTTCCTGGCGGTCCGATGAGCAAGACCCCTTTTGGAATGCGGGCACCAAGACGCCCGTAATGTTTGGGGTTTTTCAGAAACTGCACAATTTCCTGCAATTCTGCTTTTGCTTCATCAACACCGGCCACGTCGTCAAAAGTGACGGCCGTCTCTTTTTCCATGTAGATCTTGGCTTTGCTTTTGCCAATGGACATAAACCCGCCCATTCCCTGCTTATCGACCATTCGCCGGATAACAAAAATCCACAGGACAACAAATACCAGGATCGGCATTACCCAGGACAGCAAGTTTGACAGCCATTTGCTTTCGACAATTCCGGCAAACCTGACGTTATACTTTTCCAGATCGCGGGCCAGATCTGCTTCCACACGCAATGTATAAATCTGTGTAGGACCGTTCTGTTGCGGCGATTTGAGAAGGCCGCGAATATACTGGTCAGCTATTCCAATTTCGGCCAGTTTTCCGTCCTTTAACAGGGTCTGGAATTCGCTGTATGGGACGGTTTCCACCTGCTGGCTGGCATCCCACCATTTCTGGATAAAAATAATCACAAAAAAAGAGAGCAGGATGTACCAAAAATTGATCTGAGTTTTCTTTTCCATGGTCCCTATTTTCTATTCCGTTTTCCGGGCATTGTTTGCATACCATAGATTAGGGGCGTTTCAGTGCCTTTTCAATTTTTTGCAATACCATCGAAAAATGTCCCGATGGTTGTCGTCCATGGCGGCGCGGCGTAATCGCTTGCTGCCCGAAAGCCGCCTTACCCGCCAACCAGCATTTTCGTTGCGATCACCACCACCAGGACTGCAAAAATTGTCTTGATGACCCTGGCCGGCACCACATGCGCCAGTTTGGCACCCAGCGGGGCGGCGATCATGCCGCTGATCGCCAGCAGGGCGAAGGTGGGCAGGTGGATGTAGCCGAAGTGGCTGGCCGAAGTGCCGATCTCCGTATAACCCGTGGCCGCATAGGTCAGCGCCCCGGCCAGGCTGATCGGCAGGCCGTTGGCGTTCGACGTGCCGACACATTTGCGGGTGACCATGCCGCACCAGTGGAAAAACGGCACCGCAAAGACGCCGCCGCCGGCGCCGATGAAACTGGCAAAAAAACCAATCGCGCCACTGCCCAGCGCCAGGATCAGCGGGCCCTTGGTCGGATCCTCGCCATCCCCATCCGACGCCTTTGTCCTGGCGAAGACCAGGCGGCCTGCGGAAACCAGAATGAACAGGGCGAATATCACCCGCAGCATATCGCCGGGCAGGGTGGTGGTCAGGGAAACCCCCAGAACAACGCCCGCAATGCCGCCCGGTATGGTCACTTTCAGAACCCGCCAGTGGACATTGCCGCGCCGGTGGTGGGCGATCGCCGAGGTCACCGACTGCAGGGAAATGGCCAGCATGGCGGTGCCCAGGGCGGTGTGAACGACAACCTGATCAGCCACCCCCAGATGCGGCAGCACAAAGATCAGGGTCGGGACACAGAGCAGGGCCGTGCCAATGCCGATCATACCCATAAGAACGGCGCCAAACAGGCCGACCCCGACGACGATGGCATATTCGATCATGGGACAGGCCTTGTGCCAAAAACGGAAATCCGAGTGAATGATTGCTTTAACAGGCAATCGGGAATGGGTAGTCTTTTAGCCAGATTTATGAACCCTTGGCAATGCAGGACGTGATGGCAAATCTGGGACCCAATGCTGAATTGATTGGTCAGGCGAAGGCGCTGGAGCAGTTGTATACGCCGGCCCTGATCATTGAGCTGGACGCCTTCGAGCGCAATCTGGCCCGCATGGCAAGCTATAGCCGCGATCATGGAGTCGGCCTTCGCCCCCATGCGAAAACCCATAAATCCGTGGAAATCGCCAGACGCCAGGTGGCGGCCGGCGCCCTGGGTGTGTGCTGTGCGACGCTCGGTGAAGCCGAAGTGATGGCGGCGGGTGGTATTGATCATGTGCTGTTGACGACGCCGCCGGTGGGCCCGCGCAAGATGCGGCGGTTCCTTGATCTGTCTGCCAAATCAGTGGGCCTGATGACGGTTCTGGACAACGCTGACCATACCCAGGATCTGGCGGACGCCGCCGCCGCCCTGAATCTGAAGGTCGATGTTTTGGTTGCCCTGGACATCGGCACCCAGCGGATCGGTGCCAGACCGGAGCAGGCGATGGCCATCGCCAGGCTGATCGCGCTGTCGCCGAACCTGAGCTTCCGGGGCGTTCATGCCTATTGTGGCAGCCTGCAGCACATCCACGATTTCAGCGAACGCAAAAGAGCGGTTGTGGCGGCCAATGAAATTGTCCGGTCGCTGATTTCGGACCTGGATTCCGCCGGCCTGTCGCCGGAAATTGTCACCGGCGTCGGCACCGGGTCGCACCAGATTGACGCCAGTCACGGCACCTATACGGAAATGCAGGTTGGCAGCTATATTTTCATGGACGTGGAATACGCCGAGATCGACTGGCCTGACGGGGCCTTCGAGCAGGCCCTGTTTGTCGCCACCACCGTGGTCAGCAATAACCACCGGGGTTTCGTGACAACAGACGGCGGCACCAAACGGTTTTCCATGGGCGGCGCCGAGCCGCGATTCGCCGATCAGGATCACTGGTCCTACGGCTTCCAGGGGGACGAGCACGGAAAAATCATCTTTGGCGAGCATAACGATGTCCCGCAGTTCGGTTCCCTGGTCAGAATGATCCCGCCGCATTGCGATCCAACGGTCAATCTGTACGACTATTACCATGTGATTCGCGATGGACAGCTTGTTGATATCTGGCCGATCGAGGCGCGCGGAGCGATTTGACGGCCTTGACAGGATGGTCTGAACGGCTATCAATCAAAAAAACGGAAACCGGTTCGCGTTACCACAATTAATTCGGAGAGCCTTGCATGACACGCGCTTTTGTATTCCCCGGTCAGGGCAGCCAGACCGTCGGTATGGGTAAGGATCTGGCGGAGAACTTTCCTGCAGCGAAAGCGGTTTTTGAAGAGGTCGATGCGGCGCTCGGGCAGAATTTATCAAAAATCATGTTTGAAGGTCCCAACGAGGATCTGGTTCTCACGGAAAACACCCAGCCGGCCCTGCTCGCCTGCTCGATCGCGGTGCTGCGGGTTCTGCAAAGCGAAGGCGGGTTTGATCTGGCGGCGGCGGGGCGGTTTGTCGCTGGCCATTCCCTCGGCGAATATTCAGCTCTCTGTGCGGCCCAGGCCTTCCCGCTTGCCGTCGCTGCCCGGCTTGTCAAAACCCGGGGCAAAGCCATGCAGGAGGCGGTGCCGGTCGGTCAGGGGGCCATGGCCGCACTGCTGGGCCTGGAAGCGGCGGATGCGGAAGCCATCGCCGCCGAGGCCAGCCAAGGCGAGGTCTGCAATTTCGCCAACGACAATGCATCGGGTCAGGTTGTCGTCTCCGGTGCCGTGGCGGCGGTCGAGCGGGCTATTGATCTGGCCAAACAGCGTGGCGCCAAACGCGCCGTCCTGTTGCCGGTCAGTGCCCCTTTTCATTGCGCGATGATGCAGCCGGCCGCCGATGTGATGGCCGCGGCCCTGGCCGAGACCGATATCCAGGACCCGGTTCTGCCGCTGGTCGCCAATATCACCGCCAGTCAGGTAACGCAGGCGGCACAAGCCAGGGAACTGTTGATCCAGCAGGTCTGTGGCCGGGTTCGCTGGCGCGAATCGGTGCTGTACATGAAAGCTCAGGGGGTCAGCGAACTGATCGAGATCGGCCATGGCAAGGTGCTTGCCGGCATGGCGCGCCGGATTGATCCCGATATGGGAGCACGCGCCGTTGGCAGCGCAGACTCAATCGATGAATTTATCAAGAGCCTTTAGGCGGTTAGGGCAAGGAGTAAGACGCGATGTTTGATTTGACGGGGAAATGTGCCCTGGTGACCGGTGCTTCAGGCGGAATTGGCCGGGCCATTGCAATGCAGCTGAAGGCCCAGGGGGCGGTTGTCGCCCTGTCAGGCACGCGGGTCGATGCCCTGCAGGCGCTGGCCGATGAACTGGGTGACGGTGCGCATGTGGTTGCCGCCGATCTGTCGTCGCCGGAGGGTGCGGATCAGTTGATTGCCGCCGCAACCGCCGCCATGGGCCGGATTGATATTCTGGTCAACAACGCCGGCCTGACCCGCGATACCCTGGCCATGCGCATGAAGGATACCGACTGGCAGCTGGTCCTCGATGTCAACCTGACATCGGCGTTTCGTCTCTCGAAAGCCTGCCTGCGCGGCATGATGAAGGCGCGCTGGGGCCGGATCATCGGTATTACGTCTATTGTCGGGGTGACGGGCAACGCCGGACAGACCAATTATGCAGCATCCAAAGCCGGCCTGATCGGGATGTCGAAATCGCTGGCCCAGGAGGTCGCGTCGCGGGGAATTACGGTCAATTGTATCGCACCCGGGTTTATTGCAACGCCGATGACCGAGGCGCTGACGGAAGATCAGCAGACGGGAATCCTGAATGCCATTCCGGCGGGAAAAATGGGAACGCCGGAGGATATTGCGTCCTCGGTCGTCTATCTGGCCAGTGACGAGGCGGCTTATGTGACTGGGCAGACCCTGCACGTCAATGGCGGAATGGCCATGATCTAGGTCGCTTTCGTGAGTGTGGTCGGGGATATGGGACGAAATCGATGAATTTAAAAACAGCAATTCCACGGCTGGTAATGCTGAAAAAAGTATGTTACGTAGCCTCGACTTTTGCAAAATTATCTAACAATCAAATGGGTTTCAGGGTAATCTGACACCTCCTATTAACCAAAGTTGAATTCAAGGATATAGACTTATGAGTGATGTCGCTGATCGCGTAAAAAAAATCGTCTTAGAGCATTTGGGCGTAGACGAGGACAAGGTTGTGGAAAACGCGAGTTTCATCGACGATCTGGGCGCCGACAGCCTGGATACTGTTGAATTGGTGATGGCGTTTGAGGAAGAGTTTGGTTGTGAAATTCCGGATGACGCCGCCGAAAAAATCATGACGGTAAAAGACGCGATTACCTTTATCGAATCGGCTATCTAATTCTACTTCTTGTGTCTTGCGGGGATGGTTTTCCCTGCAAACCGCCGACTTGAGCCCCTCAGACAACCAGAAGGGTAGCCGAATTCATGAGACGCGTTGTAATTACAGGCCTCGGGATCGTTAATTCTCTGGGCGTTGGCATCAAGACCAACTGGGATAATATCCTGGCCGGAAAATCAGGCATCAGGGCTGTCACGTCTTTTGATGTCTCTGATTTACCAGCCAAGATTGCCGGACAGGTACCGCTTGGCGAAACCGCCGACGGCGCCTTTAATGCGGACGACTGGGTGACGTCCAAAGACCGTCGGCGGATGGATGATTTCATTGTTTACGGGCTTTGTGCGGCGGAACAGGCGATTGCCGATTCGGGCTGGATTGCAGATTCCGAAGAAAAACAGTGCCGGACCGGCGTATCCATCGGTTCGGGCATCGGCGGCCTGAACGAAATCGCCAAGACGGCGATTGCGGTCCATGAAGGCAATGTGCGGAAAGTCAGCCCGTTTTTTATCCCGGCAAGCCTGATTAACCTGGTTTCCGGCCATGTATCCATAAAGCATGGTTTCAAGGGGCCAAACCATTCGGTCGTTACCGCCTGTTCTACCGGTGCCCATTCCATTGGCGACGCGTCCCGCATTATCATGTGGGACGATGCCGATGTGATGATTGCCGGTGGCGCGGAAGCGGCAATCTGTCGTCTCGGCATGGCTGGATTTGCCCGCGCCAACGCGCTTTCGAGCGGATTCAACGACGAACCGGAGCGGGCCTCGCGTCCGTGGGATCGCGACCGTGACGGCTTCGTCATGGGGGACGGTTCGGGAATCGTCGTTCTGGAAGCACTTGAGCACGCCAAGAAGCGCG
>JABMNT010000009.1 GCA_013203595.1 Rhodospirillales bacterium | reverse complement strand
GCTTTCGTGCACTACACAGCCCGCAAGCGCAGGCGAACATATACAAAATACCCCCACTGTCAATTACCGGCTTGGCCGACACCGAATTCCCCGGATCAGCGGATTTTCATGACATTCAGCCATTCAGGATGTTTTTAAGAGACGACGATGCCTTTATGCGCCGGCCACCGGAATAAGCTTCATGATTATCTTCAATTCGATCAAGATTATAAAGGTAATTGATCATCATCCCGCACGATTGCCGGATCCCGTTTGCCGAATTGTCGCCCATCCAGTTCAGACGCTCCATGATAGCGCCGTTTGACAGATGGAAGTGGGCGACCGGATCGCGGGCCCGGCCATCCTTGATTTTTGTTTTCATCAGATATTCCGCAGCCAGCCGTTGCAGGGGCGCCTGCAGCGCGTGACAAAGATTCTCGTCGCGGCACCAGGCATCGTCTTCAAGGGCTTTTTTGAGACTGCCTTTGGCCCCGCCGGTGCGCCCGGTAGCCAGATTGAGGGCCCGTCGCTCCGCCGGTTTCAGCAGATTCGCCTGGCCGGCCGCCAGCACCTCATCCAGCCATTTCCGAAACCCGGGAATCGGTGACAGGGTGGAAAAGATTTTAAGATTCTTGAACTCGCTCGCCAGTTCCGCAACCACCCCCTTGATCAGAAAATTGCCAAAGCTGATCCCGGCAAGGCCTTTCTGGGCATTGGATATGGAATAAAAAATTGCCGTATCCGCATGATCGGGGTCGATCACCGGGGCATTGCCGTCCAACAACTTCTGCACATTTCCGGCGATGCCGTTGACCAGGGCGACCTCGACAAAGATCAGTGGCTCGTTTGGCATATTGGGGTGAAAATAGGCGAAACAGCGACGGTCCGAATCGAGCCGGTTCTTCAGATCATCCCAGCTCTGAATGGCGTGGACCGCCTCGTAGGCGATTAACTTTTCCAGCAGGGCGGCCGGCGATGCATCCCATGTGATCAGGCGCAATTCCAAAAATCCCACATCAAACCACGATTCCAGCAGGTTGCGCAGGTCGTTGTCCAGGCCCTTCAGTTCGGGGGCTTTGGCCAGCAACGACAACAAATCGGCACGCATATCGACCAGGAACTTAACCCCTTCGGGAAGGGCGTTGAATTGCGTCAGCAACTTAACCCGCGGTGCGACCAGGGCCCGGCGCAGGTTCTCCTCGGACTTGGATCTGGCCGACGGGCTGTCACTATCAGCAACAGCAGCAATGGCTTCATCAACCTGTTTTTGGTTAATTCCAAACTCACTGGCCAGAAGCCGGAGAAACCGCTCGCGACCGGTCATATCCAGGGCCAGATAGACATGACCCAGCGCCGCGGCCCGGGCCCGGGCCGAAACTTCACCGCCCTTGCTGCCCAGACAATCGAGCATCTGCTGGCGGATTCGCTGCTGGTCACCTTCGGGAAGATCCGGCCGGTCACTGGCCACGGTGGCGTCGTAGGACGCCCCGGCGATCGCCTGCCAGCCGCTTTTCAGATTGTTCAGGGTGCGGTCGAGAAAACTGCTGTTTGGATGTACATTCATAGCTGAAAGATCGTCCAATCAACCCGGAATTTCAACCCTTGGCCGATGACATTTTTATTATAGTCTTAGTTATATTCGGAATAATCTCGGGTATATCCTCGGCAATCAGACCCGGGCCAAACCGCTCAGCGGCGATCCCGTGCATCCAGCAGGCGGCCGAGGCCGCCTCAAAGGGCGCCATTCCCTGGGCCAGCAATCCGCCAATCAGCCCGGCCAGCACATCACCGGAACCGGCGGTCGCCAGATAGGCGGTGCCTGTGCGGTTTATGAAGGCCCGGCCCGATGGCTCGGCGATCACCGTGTCGGGGCCCTTGAGCAGGATGCAGGCGCCCGTCCTGATCGCCGCCGTCCGGGCCTTTTCCAGTTTGCTGCCAGCCCCGTCAAACAGCCGGGCAAACTCGCCTTCGTGCGGGGTCAGCACGCAGTCGCCGTGGAGCCGATCAAGCAGCTGGCCGGGGTCACCGGCAAAAGCGCTCAGGCCATCCGCATCCAGGACAATTGGTTTTTTGCTGGCCAGCGCGCTCAGCACCCATTGCCGGGTCCGCTGGTCGCGCCCGAAACCGGGCCCGATCACCAGCGCGGTTATCCGCTCATCGCCAAGCAGTTTTTCGTATGCCTCCACGGTTGCGGTTTCTTTCACCATGTGCCCCGGGCTGTCGGCGGCATAAATCGGCCAGGTTTCCGGCGACGCGGCAATGGTGACCAGGCCGGCACCAACGCGCCGCCCGGCGCGTGCGGCCAACCGGGCGGCACCGGTCATTTCTTCGCCTCCGGCAACCAGCAGATGGCCGCGCTGAAATTTATGGGCGGCGGTATCGGGCTGCGGGAACGCGGCTGCCCAGAATACCGGGTCGTTGACGAAGGTAGTCGGGCCTATCTGATCGAGGACGGCCGCCGCAATACCGATGTCGGCAATCACAAGGGCTCCCAGATAATCCCTGGCCGGCATCAGATAATGGGCCGGTTTGGCCCTGAAAAAGCTGACCGTCAGGCGGCATCGGGGGGCTGATCCAAGCAGTTGCCCGCTGTTGCCGTCGACGCCGCTCGGCACATCGATGGCGACGCAATCCAGATCCTGCTGATTTATAGAACTGATGATTTCGCTGACAACACCGCTCAGAGGCCGGCTCAGGCCGGCCCCGAACAGGGCATCGATGACCAGCGGGCCAGCCTCCAGCAGCTTCGTCGACAGGGGCTCGATATCACCCGTCCAGGCTTTCGCTGCCACTGCGGCATCGCCGCTCAGCGACGCTAGGTCGCCCAGCAGAGCCAGCCGGACCGGCCACCCGGCAGCGGCCAGCACGCGGGCAACCACAAAACCGTCGCCACCGTTATTGCCGGGCCCGCACAGGACAACGCAGGGGCGCGGCTGCCAGCGCTCGGTGATCGCCCTGTAAACAGCGACGCCGGCGTTTTCCATCAGATCATATCCGGCAATGCCGCTGGCGATGGTCAGGGCATCCGCTTTATACATCTGTTCAGTTGTCAGCAGGGCATTTAACATCATGGGCATAAGTTCTCTGTACCGGCGGTTGGGAAACCATGATATCCGTCCAGCTGCTATTTCGAAATGATTTAGGTTCGCCACGGTGAAAAATTCAGGAGACAGGCGTTGAAAGCGATTGTTTTAACCGGGACCAGGGGCCCGGATTCCCTGCAGTTGGTTGATCTGGCCGTACCGAAACCCGCCACCGACGAAATCCTGGTACGGATCCGCGCCGTATCGCTGAATTACCGGGATCTGGTCATCACCAGGGGGGCCTACCGCAAGCAACAAAAACATGAAAGCCTGATCCCCACCTCGGATGCGGCCGGCGAAGTGGTGGAAACCGGCGCGGCCGTTGCCGGATTTCAGACTGGTGATCGGGTGATTGCTCTGTTTTACCGCGACTGGCTGGCGGGCGAGCCCGATCAGCAGTCCATAAAAAGCGACTGGGGCCGCGACCGCGACGGCATGCTTTGCCAATACAAGCTGTTCAAAGCCCAGCATCTGGTCAGAACCCCGTCCCACCTGTCCGACCTTGAGGCCGCCTGCCTGCCCTGCGCCGGCCTGACCGCGTGGAATGCGATCATCGGCGAAGGCAAAACCAGAGCCGGTGATCTGGTCCTGACCCAGGGCACCGGCGGGGTTTCCCTGTTTGCCCTGCAGTTCGCCAAAATCGCCGGCGCCCGGGTGATCGTCACCTCGTCGGCCGATGGCAAACTGGACAAGGCCAAATCGCTGGGTGCCGATCATGCGATCAACTACCGCGCCGTTCCCGATTGGGGCGAGGCCGCGCTTGCGATCAGCCAGGGCGGCGGCGTTGACCAGGTGGTCGAACTGGGCGGCACCCAGACCCTCAAACAATCCCTGATCGCGATCCGGCCGGGCGGCACGATCAGCATGATCGGGGTGCTGTCCGGGGCCACCTTCGGCGATGTGCTGCTGCCCTTTATCGTCAGCCGCCGGGTTCGCATGCAGGGCATCACGGTGGGTAACCGCGACGATATGGAAGCCATGTGCCAACTGATTGCCCAGCATTCCATGCGCCCGGTCATCGACCGCGTTTACGAGCTCATTGATGCCCGTTCTGCCTTCCAGCAGTTGCAGTCGGGCGGCCACTTCGGCAAGGTCTGCATCGCGGTTTGACGAAGGTGCAGCGGAGGCCTCATAATCCAGCCAACCCCCTTGCCATGGCCCCTGCCCGGCAATTTGCAGCGGACGGGTATTGGCAATGACCCATCTTCTAAAACCACTCTGAAAAGGATACGACCATGGCTAAAGGATATATGCTGGCGGCGCACCGCAGGGAAGCTGATGCAGACAAGCGGACCGCTTATTTAAAACTGGCCGGTCCGGCACTGGAAGCCGCAGGCGGTACCTATCTGGCCCGCGCAGGACGGGTGGAAGCCCGCGAAAACGGGGTTGCAGAACGCACCATCCTGATCGAGTTTGAAATTTATGAGGCGGCAGTTGCCGCTTACGAAAGTGTGGCCTACCAACAAGCCCTGCAGGCGCTGGATGGCGGCGCGGACCGGGATATCCGTTTGTTCGAAGGTGTCGATTGACGGGAGCTTGCCGCCGCGCGACTTTGCACCGGATCGCCGGAGTTGCCTGATCAAAGCCTCTACCAACAGCTTGGAAAACAGCCTTTATATGTACACCACCCCCAATCGGCGATTCGCCGTTTTTCGTTAACCATTGGCCCGCAAGTCGCCCGCGCGGGTTCCCGCAGCATGTCCCCGCCCTCCAAAATGCCCCCTTGTCTCAAAGCGCTGAAAATGCGCGTTTTGTGAGCAAGCGGGCTGGCCGACAGACACGAAGAAAACATCCCTGCGCCCCTGAAACAGCAAAAACAATTTCTGGGCGTTTGAAAACCGGAAGACCGTGTTATAAGGCGGTATCGTTAACAAGCGGCAGCGAGACTTTGTATGCGTTCAAAAGTTTTAATTCTCAATGGCCCGAACCTGAATATGCTGGGCTTGCGCCAGCCTGAAATATACGGCGCCGAAACTCTCAAGGATGTGCAGGCCAACTGCCTCACGCGGGCACAGGCATTGGGGCTGGAAACCGACTTCAGGCAATCCAATCTGGAAGGTGAACTGGTCACCTGGATCCAGGAATCCCGGACAAACCATGATGCCATCATTATCAATGCCGGCGCCTATACCCATACCTCGGTGGCGATCATGGATGCCCTGCTGGTCAGCGAACTGCCGGTTGTCGAAGTCCATATTTCGAACATTCATCAGCGCGAGGAATTTCGTCATCAGTCCTACATTTCCAAGGTCGCCTATGGCATTGTCGTTGGCTTTGGCACCCTGGGCTACGAAATGGCGCTCGAATCGCTGGCGCAAAAACTCAAATCCACACAAAAGGCATAATACAAATGGCTAAAAATCCGAAAACGGATATCGATGAAAACCTGGTCCGCAAACTGGCGGCTCTGATGGATGAAACCGGTCTGACGGAAATTGAATATGGCGTCGACGGCACCAATATCCGTGTATCCCGAGCGGTCAGCCACAGCGTTGCCGCCCCGGCTGCGGCACCCGCCGTCGCCGCCAGCGAACCGGTTGCAGCGCCCATAACCCCGGCCAATCATCCGGGTGCGGTCAAATCCCCCATGGTCGGCGTCGTCTATACCTCGTCAGACCCGGATTCACCGGCCTTTGTCCAGGTGGGTGACACGGTAAGCGAAGGCCAGACACTGGTGCTGATCGAAGCCATGAAGGTGTTCAATCCGATTGCCGCGCCGAAGGCCGGTCGGGTCGTACAAATCCTGGTCGAAAGCGGATCGCCGGTTGAGTTCGGTGAACCCCTGGTAATCCTTGAATAGCGCCGGGCCGGAAACCATTAAGATGATCGAAAAGGTCCTCATTGCCAACCGTGGGGAAATTGCCCTTCGTATATTGCGCGCCTGTCGTGAGATGGGCATTCAAACGGTCGCCGTGCATTCAACCGCCGATGTCAACGCCATGCATGTGCGCCTGGCCGATGAAAGCGTGTGCATTGGCCCACCCGCCGCCAAGGACAGCTACCTCAGTATTCCCGCGATCCTTTCCGCCGCCACCATTTCCAATGCCGACGCGATCCATCCGGGCTACGGTTTCCTGTCGGAAAATGCCGATTTTGCCGAAATGGTCGAGGAGCACGGTTTTACCTTTATCGGGCCGTCGCCGGACCACATCCG
>JABMNT010000140.1 GCA_013203595.1 Rhodospirillales bacterium | reverse complement strand
CCGGGTGCGCGTTCGCGGGTGGCGCTGACCGGTCTGACGCTGGCGGAATACTTCCGCGATGAAGAAGGGCAGGACGTGCTGTTCTTCGTCGATAACATCTTCCGCTTCACCCAGGCCGGTTCCGAAGTTTCCGCCCTGCTCGGTCGTATTCCTTCTGCTGTGGGCTATCAGCCCACGCTGGCAACCGACATGGGAACCCTGCAGGAGCGCATTACCTCGACGAACAAGGGATCCATCACATCCGTGCAGGCGATTTATGTTCCTGCCGACGATTTGACCGATCCGGCTCCAGCCACCTCCTTCGCTCACCTGGATGCGACGACGGTTCTAAGCCGCCAGATCGCCGAACTGGGGATTTACCCGGCTGTGGATCCGCTCGATTCAACCTCGCGTATTCTTGATCCGCGGATCATCGGTGACGAGCATTATGCGGTCGCCACCGGCGTTCAGCAGGTCCTGCAGACATACAAATCCCTGCAGGACATCATCGCCATTCTGGGTATGGATGAACTGTCGGAAGAAGATAAGCTGACTGTGGCCCGTGCCCGTAAAATCCAGCGCTTCCTGTCGCAGCCGTTCCATGTGGCTGAAGTCTTCACCGGCTCACCCGGTGTATTGGTTTCTCTGGAAGATACGATCAAAGGTTTCAAGGGTATTCTGGAAGGTGATTATGACCACCTGCCGGAAGCCGCCTTCTATCTGGTTGGCACCATTGAAGACGTGGTGGAAAAAGCCAAAAAGATGGCTGCTGAAGCCGCTTAAGTCCTGTTAAGGAGTGTTAAGTCATGGCCGATACGGTCGAATTTGAACTGGTCTCACCGGAAAGGCTCTTGAAATCAGAGTCAGTTGAGATGGTTGTTGTCCCCGGTGCCGAGGGTGACCTGGGTGTCCTTCCCGGGCATTCACCGCTGATCGCCACCGTGCGACCGGGCGTGATCCGGATCCACCAGGGCGGCAGCGTCAAGGAAAGCATCTTTGTCGCCGGCGGTTTCTGCGAGGTTTCGCCGGAACGCTGCACCGTGCTGGCGGAAGAAGCCATGCCTGTGGGCGACATCGACAAAGCTGCCGCTGCCAAACGACTGGAAGATGCCACAGCTGCCTGGCAGAACGCCGATGACGCGTCCAAAGCCAAAGCAGATATGGAGCGCCATGTCGCACAAGCCATGGTCGCCGCCGCTGGATAAGAACTCACTTAAATAAGTTTTTTGAAAAAACGCGGTTCCTTCTGGTGCCGCGTTTTTTTTGTATGGAAATGCTATGTCTCATTCACTTTGTGTGGCTTTTGATCGACGACGAAAACCGGCTCCGCCCGTTTGCCCGGGCAACTGGCGATCGCCGGCTGCCAACGTTTTTCGATTTACTGGATACAGACCATGACTGAACTGATCACCGAACGGCTTATCATGCGGCCCTTTCAGGCCGATGACATCAACTATCTGATTCACCTGAAGGGCTCGCCCACCAACATGGCACGGACCACCGTCGGCCCCATCGATGCCAATGCGGCAAGCCTGCAGCTGCAACAATACCGCCAGCAGTGGAAAACCCGCCGGATCGGTGTCTGGTCGCTGACCCACAAGGCCTCAGGCGCCTTTGTCGGCGAATGCGGTTTCGTGGCCCGCGATGACCTCGACGATATGTCGCTCCGCTATACCCTCTGCCACGGCTGGTGGAACCAGGGCCTGGCGCCTGAATCCGTGCAGGCGGCGCTGGCTTACGGGCTGGGTGAAGGCGGCCTCAGTCATGTCTCAGCGCTGGCGCTGGAGACCAATACCCGGTCCTGCCGGATCCTCGAGTCCGCTGGCATGCAAAGAATAGAAACCGATTTTTCGAATATTCCTGGATTTCGCCACTACCGCATATCAAAGTCAACGGAAACCCCGGCGGTTCCCTGAGGCACCGCCCAGCGGAGGCAAAGGACATGCATCTCTATCTGGTTCAGCACGGCGATGCACTCGCCAAAACTGAAGACGCCATGCGGCCGTTGAGTGGCAAAGGCCGCCAGGACATCAGCCGGCTGGCATCGTTTCTGGCCCGTAGCCGGTTGCCGATTTCCGTTGTGCTGCATTCAGGTAAATTGCGCGCCCAGCAAACCGCGCTGATTTTCGCCGACGTTCTGGGCCCGGGCCGGATTGTTCAGGACTGCCCCTGTGCGATCGCGCCTAATGATCCGGTAACGCCGCTCGTCAATGCCCTGAAGGGCGAATTGCGGCGCGACGATGGTCTGATGATCGTTGGCCATCTGCCGTTCATGGACAAACTGGTCTCAAGCCTGCTGCTGGGCCCGGAAGACCGCTCCTGCGTCGATTTCGAGACCGGCACCGTCGTTGCCCTCAGCGGCGAACCGGCGGCGGCGGACTGGCGGCTGGACTGGGTCATGAAGCCGAAACTTCTGACCGGTTAGGGGCTCTTCCCCCCTTGACCCCTTTACAAAAAGCATTAAATTTTCCCCACTGGGCTCTCTGAAGCACAAGCTGGTGTTGACCCGATTATGTCAGCCTTTGCCCAGTCATAGATGTTCTCATATTTTATGACGAAGGAGACAGTTCATGTTCCATTATGATTTTCCAACCTGGCTGCACGACCAACTTGGCCTCGATTTAGAGCAGATCAAGGCCAACGGCTCGCAGGCCCGGGCCGATGCCGAATTGCGACGCAAGGGGATGCGCCCATCGGTTGAAGGGGTCGCCCCCGAAAAAATCGCCGACTTTGCCGACCGTGTCCACCAGTTCATGCTGCTGCTCGGCTGGGGGCAGAAACACAAGGATGTCAGCGACGCCGACTGGCAGTCGTTCAGACCCATCGTCGAGGGCCTGGTCAGCAAGAACCAGATGGACAGGCAGGTATTGTCCCAGTTCAGGGCGAGCGAGCGGATGGCCAGTTAGCCTTTTTCAGTCAGCCGGACCGTAAGCCCTCGCGTGCTGCAATTCAGGGTGATGGCCCGGACCGGTGACGCATAAACCCGTCCGGGTCAGCCCCGCTCAGTCGTAGCCAAAGGCCCACCTGCTGGTGCCGCTGTGCCTGTTGCGCACCGAATGGATGGCGCCTCTGGGAATGAAGACTTCGTCGCCGGGCTGCATGTCAACAATTTCGCCGGAAACCTCCATTTCCAGGCGGCCCTCCAGCACGGTCACCACCTCGTTGCAGGAATGGACAAAATCCTCCCACCGCTGGCCTGGCGGATCGACAAACACCTGACACGAATAGCCGCGCCGGCGCCAGTCGGCGGCGATCGTTTCCAGGGTTGCCGCGGCATCAAACCTGTTTGCTGTCAGAAGATCGCTCATTTGTGTCTTACTTCCTATCTTCCTATCTTCCTATCTTCTTTGGCTCTTCTTGCCCTTTTTATTATGGGTCCAGGCGACTTTTGGCGAGGTGCCGGGTTTGTTGAGGCCGAGTTCCGTGGCTTCGAGACGGCGGACCTCGTCGCGCAGGCGGGCGGCTTCCTCGAAATCGAGATCAGCGGCGGCCGCCTTCATGCGTTCGGTCAAATCGGCAATCACCGACTGGATGTTGTGGCCAACCACTTCCCGGCGCCCGCCGATGCCCAGATCAACGGTCACATAGTCATGTTCATGGACGCTGTCGATGACATCGGAAATGGTTTTCTTGATGCTCGCCGGGGTAATTCCGTGCTCCAGGTTATAGGCGGTCTGCTTGGCCCGGCGCCGGTTGGTTTCGCTGATCGCATAGTCCATGGAACCGGTGATCCGGTCGGCATAGAGGATAACGAACCCGTCAATATTGCGCGCCGCCCGGCCGATGGTCTGGACCAGCGAGGTCTTGGACCGCAGATAGCCCTCCTTGTCGGCATCCAGGATGCAGACCAGCGCGCATTCCGGGATATCGAGGCCCTCGCGCAGCAGGTTGATGCCGATCAGCACATCGAACGCCCCCAGGCGCAGATCGCGGATGATCTCGATGCGTTCCAGGGTGTCGATGTCCGCATGCATGTAGCGAACACGCACGCCATTAT
>JABMNT010000139.1 GCA_013203595.1 Rhodospirillales bacterium | reverse complement strand
TTCACGGCGGCAACACGGGTTCGAATCCCGTAGGGGTCGCCACTTCAATTTAAAGACATAGCTCGCCTGATGGCGGGCTTTTTTCGTTTTTGCGGGAAATATGGGGAAAAGCGGGTGTCGTTTTATGGCTGACGCGCAAGGATATGCCCGGTGTTTTTGTCCGAGACTGCGACACCGTTACGCCTCGTTCTGCGTTTCAATTGCTGACGCGCAGGGGGCATCGCCCCGAGAATCCGAGACGCCCTGCTCGTTAACTTTGCGGGCAAGGCGAACAAGCCGTCAGGACCTATTCGTTAAATACGGAAGAATCCAGTAAGCAGGCTTTTTATCAGGTGACCGATCTCACAACGGCTGTTGCAGGGTCGGTGCGCTGTCGGAGACCGTGGTGCGGTGCAGGTCGCGGACCTGTTTGCTGTCGTAGCGGGTCGCCCGGTGCATGACGGCGCGGTTGTCCCAGATCACCAGGTCGTTGGGCTGCCATTGATGGCTGTAGATAAACTGCTTCTGGGTCGCGTGCTCGTTTAATTCTCTGAGAAATATCCGGGCTTCGGGCATGGGCAGACCGTGAATCGCACCAGCATGGGCGGACAGATAGAGCGATAGCCGGCCGCTGCCCGCATGGCGACGGACCAGGCGCTGGGGCACCGGTTTATTGAAGGCGATCTCGTCGTCGGTCCATTCCGTAAACCCCAGTTGACCTCGGGAATAGAGCTGCGAGTGGTCACAGATCTTGTCCATGCATTCGGCCTGCAGCTCAGCCGGCAGGGCATCCCAGGCCGCCCGCATGTCGGCGAACTCCGTATTGCCGCCGCTGGCCGGGATATGGCGTGCCGACAGCAACGAGTATTTCGCCGGTGTCGGTTTGAAGGAACTGTCCGAATGCCAGAGCCGGTTGCCGAGACCGAACAGGTAGCGCCGGTCGTCAATCGCCATGACCGCACCGTTCTCGTCCAGATTCGAGATATCGTTTATCTTCATGGAAAGCCGTCGGGTCGCGGATTTGTCGAGATCACCGGTTGCCTGTTCCGGCGGCCCGAAATGTTCCGAGAACGCGTATTGCTGGTCGTCGGTCATCTGTTGGTCGCGCAGCACCAGGACGGCAAAGTGATCCATGCCCTCTTCGATTATTGTGGCGTCTTCTCTGGAAATCCCCCCGGCCACGGAAATGCCCGACAGCAAACCGGCGAAATCGGGGTGTTCGGGACGGATGGGTACAATATCGATCGTCATCTGGCCTGTTCCTGCATTCTGTCTTTTGTCTGGCGGATAAGCCGGCGCAATGGCGCGTTAACCGGCTTTACCCGCGTGATCCCGGCAACCGGGATGATCATACAAAATCATCTGCTTTGCCAAAGCATTTTTTTACCCATTGCCTGTCACACACATGTCGGTCC
The DNA here is from genome assembly GCA_013203595.1 of Rhodospirillales bacterium. GTDB lineage: Bacteria > Pseudomonadota > Alphaproteobacteria > Rhodospirillales > Casp-alpha2 > JABMNT01. Next base: position 7,231 of record JABMNT010000139.1, on the reverse strand, counting down.
ATTGATCTTCATGAAGACCGCATCGGGATCACTACAATTTGAACACCGTTGGTTGGAGGAAATCAGCCGGGAGATGTCCCGATGATGACCGTGTACTAATCACGTTGCAATAGGGATTGGTGTTTTATACTCACTGTTCTGGAACGGTTTCAGGCAGCGATTGGTGGTGCACTTTTTCGCTAAACTGGTTCTGGTTTAAGAGATGAAAAACCCCAGAAAACAGGGGCTTTAATAGGCTTATATTCCCCTCCCGTAGGGTCCGCCAACTTTCCAGAAATTAGCTTTTATTTTCAATACGTTGGATTTCATTGGAATTTGCGATTTATTTGCCTGTTCATCTTGCGGGTACAGCCGGGATAATTTTTGAGGCCTATTCCGCACTTCCATATCTTACAAAACGAAGTGACGACATTTATTTTCGCAGGGCATTTCAAACAACAATGGAATAAGGGTCCACTATGAATGCAGCAAATAATTGCACCGATAACACTCGTGTGTAATCATGTTGGTGTTATCAAAGGATATCAGCCGGAAGGCTATGGCCAAGCGGACACACCGAGGGGGCTGACGCTTTACAGCATGTGTTGATGGCTAATTGTAAAAATACGATTTCATTGATAAGGAAATTAAATGAACAAGAAGAACTGGTTTGGCGCAGGACTTCTGGTAATTATGCTGCCGCTACTTGCCGCCAGCGAAAAATCTTTAAAGGTAATGATAAGTGATTGGTTTGAATCCTGCTCCGTTATTGTCCAGGTTGATGACCTAATATCAAACAGCGGGAAACACTATTTGCCGATAAAGTTGTTCGTTCTGGGCACTCCACCAACTAACGCAAAATTGGTCGTTTCCACCACGTTGGATGCATTTACTAAACTTGAATATATTCATGATTTGAATAGCAACAACCGGTCACTGCACCCAAAGGTTCCTACATCGCCATCAACCGCTCCAACTGCAAATATTGCAGTCGATATATATCCATTTAAAGAGAAACTGCTGTATTCTTTTAAGGCTCATGTTGCAGATTTCCAGGCGAAATCGATAGAAAATAAGACTATACCCGTAGGCGCATTTATTCAGTTTTTACCAGATGAAAAATCTAAATTGTGCAGGGTTGAAGCAGATACAGTATTTAACATGTTGGTTGGCAGCGGGCCTTGGCCAAGATTTTTCTTTTTGGTCGTTTTGATTCTAATTCTTGCAGGTTCAATCAAACTTATGAAGGATTAACCGGAGGAAGCTATGCGTCTGATAAATGCAATGATTTGGGTTGGTATTGCGCAATTTTTTGCCGTTCCCGGCGTATTAGCGGCGCCTGATACTAAAGTATTTCAAATCAATACTGTCAAACTTGGCGCAGACGGACATGAGACTGGAATTGTTGCGGGCGCAAAACTAGACAGTATTAAAGTGATCGGCCTCCAGGGAAAATCGACCGACTTGCAGTGTAATGGAATCTCTGACAATTCCGGGCAGGTCACGTGTGTAATAAAAGCATGTAACAACGACCCATTGACGAATTATTATGAGATAGATTTTAAATCACCTGAACTCTTCGGTGTGGTGGAACCCGCAAAAATAAATATCAATAACTGTAAGGTTACCCCCTCACCAGCGATAGCGAAATTTATTTCGCGAATTTTAATAGACAATCTTGTTATACAAGATCGAATTCAGGTTTTTGGCGAAGCGAATACCATGAAACCTTCTGCAATGGTTGCTGGTGTGACAGATACCAGTTACGCAAACAACCTGGGTCAAATATTAAACGCTCCTTTTGGTGCCTATCGCGCGGTCAAACTTCGTAAAACAATCCAGGATGCATCCTTTGTTGCCAATCAGGAAAAGGACAGACCAACAGCTATAGCCTATCAATCTCTTGTAACCGCTCACGCCAACACGCTTGTTGCTGTTACAGCAGAAAACGTGGGTATAAAAGGGGTTGTCAATTCCTCGCCGGGCAACCTGTCTACATTAACTCAAAATATTGAAGCTGTATTAGCTGCTCCAAAAACAGAAGATTGGAAGGGCCTCATCGTTACACAAGATTTTAAAAAGGTTGCGGATTCTGCGAAAAATGGTGTTCTTGCTAATTTCGAACTGAATCAACTTGAAAGAATTGGCGCGGCTTCTGCGTATGCCTGCCCCCTCTGTCAATAAAGTCGCGATAGTGTATATGATCTTTCGTTCCATGCATTAGACGGCAGCCCTGTTTGGTGATGTTTTTCTGCGCAGAACTGCATTAGGTTAATAAACATTCTCGTCGAGCGTTTTCTGTCTGCGATGTGCATCAACTTAGCTGCGGCGAGATAGGGGAAAGCTGCGTGTCATGACTTAAACATAATGCGGGCTGGTACAGGAAAGGCGTCAGTAAGGAGGTTGGAAACGGCTAACATATTCTAAATACTGAATTTTGAAAAAATTGTGTTTCCTCCCGCAAGGGTCGCTACATTAAATCAGGCTCCGCATGGCGGGGCTTTTTTCATGGGCGAGCGGGCAGCGGTGGCTATTACCCGGACCCACGCGGACCCAAGCCCGGTAGATTTCGGGCGGTGGCCGGGGCTCATCGCCTGCGCAGGTTTTCCTGGGCCCGGACGATTGCGCCGCGCATGGTCTGTTCGCTCAGGTTATCGGCGGCCAGCAACTGCTGAATGAGGGGATCAGCTCTCATCTCGTCGAGGAAAGGCTCATCGTTATTTGGCGCCTTGGCTGCCGTTTTCCCTGTTTTCCCGGCATAACAGGGGCTCTCGCCCAGCCAGCGCAATATACGGCCCAGTGGAAATAAGGGGGCTGCGTAAGCGGTCTGCTGTTTCATCGGTGTCTCCCAACTGAAAAAAAACCATCACTGCGAGCGCTATTATAAAAGGTATTTTGATGCGAATTTATGAATCAGCGCAATTGCCGCTGCGTTGATTCAGGGCAAAGGATGCAGACGTATGTTGGGCGGTGGCGGCAAAACCTGCCTTTCCCCGAAAGATATGCGGACGTCCGGGCAACACTGGCGCAACCGTTTAACCAGCAAAGCGAGGATCGCCCGGGCATGCCTGGTCCCGTCGATCTTGGACGGACGCAAATAACTGACCAGTAGCTCTCGACGCAAAACACATACTGTGGCAGAAAACAGTAATGATCCTAATAGCCGTGAAAAAACATGCCCTTCTGCTTGCCGTGCACAGTATCGTCGGTGGCGTCAAAATCAAGCACCAGCTCCTCCGGCGGAACCGCATGGGAGGCAATGAAGGTCTCGACCAGAACTTTATGCATGCGCCCGGCCCACGACCAGTCAGTAGCATTCTCAAACCGGCTCGGCGTTGACGGGCTGGCCTTAACATGCCTCCGGTCCCGCCGTCTGCAAGCCAAGGTCATGGTGCAGAACCGCGTGGACGTTGATAACCTCATAGCCCAGCCACAAACCGAACAGCCACTGGCGCAGCAGATCAATAAAACGGTGATCAACCTTTCCAGACTGGCGGTCATCGACCAAACGCTGCGTAACCGACCGCGTCAAATGTGACAGCCGGTCAGCTTGGCGTAGCAACAAAAAAACTGCCATTGCTGCTGATCTCTCCGCAGTAAAAATCAAACTCAACCCGACGCTTTCGTCAGGCTGGAAATATAAAACATAATGAGGTGCAATCCGTCACCGCTGATCTCCGCTTTAGATTCTAGTTAAGTAATTGAATTATAACAATTTAATCGAGTTCAGCGGTGCCCTTATATGAAATACCATGGCCATTTTAGTTATTTTCTACTCGTCAGTCCTCAATTGAAGAAATAGCTGGTCGCATCGGCGCTTCTCAAATTACACTCTTGCGAGTATTTCATCTACTCGAACTCCCAAGTCAAAATTGATAAAAAACTCTTCAAAACCTTGAGTTCTTTAGCTTCCTGAGATATACCGCTTAGTGGAGGGACGTAAAATGTCTCTTATTCCATCTACCTACGGCAGTTGGAAAAATAAAAATGGGGGATCGAAATGGTGTTTTGTTCCGGTCTTGAATCACGGAGCGAAGTAAATGTTGAATTCGTACTTGGTCAGCTAGAGGAAGTCCATGCTGACTAAATCTCGGGTTTTCAAATGCTGCCGTGCAGGTCTTGCGACTTTTATTGGAATTGGTTGGGCATTTGCCATCTTTATTATTCCGTTGGTCGTCACCTTATTATTGGGTAGCAAAGGCGGTGAAGCGATATTTAAACTCGAGGTTTTTTTTATCGTGACAGCTGTCGGTGTTTATTCCCAATCTATCATCGACCAATTTGGTAAGTTTATTAAGCAACAATGGATAGGAACGAGCTCCAGCGTACGCCGGAAACATATCATTCGATTGATTTCCGAATTGGTTGTATGTGGATTTGGTCTCGCTTACATAGTTCTTTGGCTCTTATCAATGGGCGATCTCCGATTTGAGTTAGAGGGAGTCGTGCATAACTTAAGCGCATACCATCTGTCAGCTTCATATATTCTGATCTTCTTGGCGGTATTAGGGATTATGCATGCTTGGGATCATCCGTTTTTTAAAACGTCAACTTTCACCTCAATAACGCGGCCTCCGAATACGTAAGGACAAAATAAATGGTTAAAAATACTATTCATCTTCGTTCGGCATTTCGTAATGCGCGATATTTGTTGCTACCATTTTTTCTCGGACCTGAAAGTAGACAAGCTAGCAGTGTAATGAATGGTTTTCTACCCTGCACAGAAGAATGGTTTCATTTATACCCACATACCAAGGAAGACCATCCCAATGATATTTGGGAACGTTTTTTTAGAAGGCATGCAGTTGCCGTCGAACGTGCAAAAACGCTCAGAAATATATTAGGTAACGAAGCGCTGGAAATTCACGATGACGACGGAGTAATACCTGTTAGTCTTCTCCGACCGGACATTCGCATATCTGGTTGTGTCGGCAGATCAATGGCTGGCGCGAATATCCATTTTATGGACATCATTGCAGTGTACCCGCAGACAAGCGATTTATCTGAGACATCAATTGAATTTCGAGGTGAGTATCGTGTTGAGAACGATCAAAAGGTCTATGACGACTTTCGTATTCATATAGGCGAAGGAATTACAATCGCGCCCGGCGACATCGCTGAATTAAAATATATAGACCGTATGATGGACGAAGCCATAAACAGCTGTCCGGATCATCTGGTTTCTTGGGCCCAGAAAATTCACAAAATTAGATATGTTGATTGTGTTAAATTGAGTGGTAATGGTTCAGTTACTGTTGGTGTTTCAAAGCATTCCGAACATATCCAAAAAGGTGAAGATCATAATTTGGAAAATATTAAGGGGCGTGTGTTCGCAACATATTCGCGTTCTTTGTACGAAAGCCAAATTATGCAAGCTGGTCAATGGCAAGACCTTTCAATCGGCGCAAGGTATTCAGATTTCTTAAGGCCAGAATGTAACTGGAATGAGGCTTTTGCTAGTTTACCTGAAAATGATGTAAATCTTATCGTAAGCGCTCTGTTGGGCCATGACATTAGCGAAATTGACCGAGCCGAAAAAATTCTTTCGTCACGTGTGCTTGCGACTAGTTCAATAGAAAATCAGTCTCATCAGTTTCTTAATATTGCCTAATAGTAAGCCTAACTGCCTTCCGAAACTTGGTTATCAGTTTGCTGCTGCTTGAAGCACGCGCCTTTATAACCGCATTCCCCTTCGCTCATCAACCTGCGCCTCCGGAACAAACATCAACAAACGGAGCCGTCGCCTGATGCAAAGTGTGAAAGATTCTGGATACTACCGGCTAACTGTGCGGCTCGCATATGGCGGGCGCGCCCGCCTCAGCTGTCGGCCAGGATGGCGGCGCGGCGGGCCAGGGTCAGGGCATAGTTGCGGGGCAGAACCCCGTGCGGGTTGTCGAGCCCGAGCTGCAGCGCCGCCCGGTAGGGCCAGTTGGGATCAGCCAGCAGTTCGCGGGCAAGGGCAATCAGGTCGGCCTGGCCCTGGGCCAGGATCTGTTCGGCCAGAGCGGGTTCGGTGATCAGGCCGACGGCCATGGTTTTGATACGGGCCTGGTTGCGGATCGCCTCGGCATAGGGGACCTGGTAGCCAAAGCCGACCTTGTGCTGGGCCAGGGTCGCCGGGCCGTTGATGCCGCCCGACGAGCAGTCAATGACGTCGATGCCGATCTGCTTGAGCGCCCGGGCCAGCGCAATGGTGTCGTCGAGGGTCAGGCCGCCATCGATCGTGTCGACGGCGGAGCAGCGGTAAAACACCGGCTGGTCAGCGGGCCACAGAGCGCGCACCGCGTGGCTGACCAGCAGCGCAAACCGCATGCGGTTGGCGAGCGATCCGCCAAAATCGTCGCTGCGCCTGTTGGCGATGGGCGAGATAAAGGAATGCAGCAGGTAGCCGTGCGCCCCATGAATCTCGATGGTATCGAAGCCGGCCTCGAGCGCGCGCCGGGCGGCATCGGCGAAGGCGGTGACATGGGCTGCGATCTCCGTTGGTGACAGTTCATGGGGGACCGGGCCGTTATCGCGTTCCGCCAGCGGGCTCGGCCCCACCGTCGGCCAGGCCCCGTCGTCTGGGCCGCCACCCAGCGGTGCGCCGCCGTCCCAGGGCAGGGCACAACTGGCCCGGCGTCCGGCATGGCCGATCTGGATACCGGCGGCGCAGCCGTGCGATTTGTACATGGTGGCGATCCGCGCCAGGCCGGCAATCTGTCCATCCTCCCACAATCCGGAGCAGCCGCGGGTGATCCGTCCCGCCGGCGTGACCGCCGTCGCCTCGACAAAGGCCAGCCCGGCACCGCCGATAGCAAAGCGGCAATGGTGCTGATAATGCCAGTCGGTAACAAACCCGCCCTCGGCCGCATACTGACACATGGGCGCGACCACAATGCGGTTCTTGAGGGTCAGGCCGCGAAGCGCGAGGGGCGTGAACAGCTGGGGGATTGCCATGGCGGGGTCCGGGCCTGGAAAGGGGACAGGCAGGATAGAACAGGGTGGTTTATTCGTCCAGTTTGGAGGGGCGGGTGGTTTTCGGGTCGGCGGGGTTCACTGGAAAATTGAAAATGGTGTGTCGGGGATGGGGCCGATTGCCGGATGGTAACGCTCCGCCCTACCGCACCACTCCGCCGCCACCGCCCCCGCCCAGCCCCGCAATCATGTGGCGTTCGCGCAGATAGGGGTGAAAGACCAGGGCGGCCTTGAGGTTTTGGATGGCCAGCGCTGGTTTCAGCTGGCGCATGCGGATCAGGGCGCGACCGGCGAG
>JABMNT010000138.1 GCA_013203595.1 Rhodospirillales bacterium | reverse complement strand
GGCGAAGCCCTGGCAACCCTGGTTGTCAACAAGCTGCGCGGCGGCATGAAAGTGGCTGCTGTCAAGGCGCCTGGTTTCGGTGACCGTCGCAAAGCCATGCTCGAAGACATCGCGGTTCTGACCAACGGTCAGGTGATTTCCGAAGACATCGGCATCAAGCTTGAAAATGTCACCATGGACATGCTGGGTTCCGCCAAGAAAGTCACGATCACCAAAGAAGAAACCACGATCGTTGAAGGCACCGGCAAGAAGAAGGACATCACGGCGCGCTGTTCGCAGATTCGTCAGCAGGTTGAAGAAACCACTTCCGATTACGACCGTGAAAAGCTGCAGGAACGTCTTGCCAAGCTTGCCGGTGGTGTTGCTGTTATCAGCGTCGGCGGGGCTTCCGAGATCGAAGTGAAAGAGCGCAAAGACCGCGTTGATGACGCCCTGCACGCAACCCGTGCAGCGGTTCAGGAAGGCGTTGTTCCCGGTGGTGGATCGGCTTTGCTGGCTGCAACCAAGGCGCTTGCCAAGGTTGAGTTCGCCAATGACGATCAGCGCGTTGGTGTTGATATTGTCCGGCGCGCGCTGCAGGCTCCGATTCGCCAGATTGCTGAAAACGCAGGCGAAGACGGTGCTGTTGTTGCCAATAAGGTACTTGCCAGCAAGGATAAGGGCTTTGGTTTCAATGCCCAGACCGGCAAATATGTGGACATGATCAAAGAAGGTATTATCGACCCGACTAAGGTTGTGCGTACCGCTCTGCAGGACGCGGCTTCCGTTGCCGGCCTGCTGATCACGACCGAAGCCATGGTTGCCGACATTCCGGAAAAAGCTCCGGCTGGCGGCGGCATGGGCGGTGGCGCTCCCGATATGGGCGGCATGGGCGGTATGGGTGGCATGGGCTTCTAAGCTCACCCATTCATCCGGACCCCGGTCCAGAACACGAAAGGCCGCATCCCAGGATGCGGCCTTTTTTGGTGGCGGGATTGGTTATCCCTCCCCCTCAATCGCCTTGATCAGAGCCGCGTGGTCGAGGCGGCCGTGGCCGGCCTTGATCACCCGGTCGTAGAGATCGCGGTTCAGGCTTGTTGCCGGCAGCTCCAGGCCAAGCGACTGGGCCAGTTCCACGGCCTGGTCCATGTCCTTGCGCTGGACCGTGCAGTGGGCGCCGGGTGTGAAATCACCATCGAGCATGCGCTGGCCATGGACATCGAGAATTTTTGAATCGGCAAAGCCGCCCTGGATCGCCTGGCGGACCAGTGCCGGGTCGGCTCCGGCGCGTTTGGCCAGGGTCAGGGCTTCGGCGACAGCGCCGATGTTGAGGCCGACGATCATCTGGTTGGCGGCCTTGGCGATCTGGCCGCAGCCGACGTCGCCGACATGGGTCAGTTTCGATCCCAAAACGTCAAACAGCGGCCGCGCGCAGTCAATGGCCGAGACCGTGCCACCGGCCATGATGGTCAGGGTTCCGGCTTTTGCACCCATGGTGCCACCGGACACCGGGGCATCCACATAGGCACCGCCTTTTTCGACAGTTGCTGCCGCCAGGGCGCGGGTGACCGGCACCTTGCTGGTACTCATGTCAATGACCAGATCGCCGACCTTGAGCCCGGCCAGAACCCCGTCGGGACCGTTCATCACCATTTCCACCGCCGCCGTGTCGGTCAGCATCAGCAGTGTCGCCTGGGCCTGTCTGGCGACATCGGCCGCTGATCCGCAGGCAACCATGCCTTCGCCCGCCAGTTCATCGACGACGGCCCGCGAGCGGTTATGGATAAACAGCGTTGCGCCAGCCTTTGCCAGGTTTCTGGCCATCGGCTTGCCCATCAGGCCGAGGCCGATAAATCCGATCTTCCATCCGTCCAGTTCAGCCATTTTCGATCCCTAAATTGTCAGTTGCAACAAACCGTTGTCGCATGATACATGCAGCCTAGATAACCCGGTGCGATTAGACAACCGGCGTGCCGGCAATTCAACGGTGACTGACGGGCGCCAGAATTGGGTGGCGCCGGGTGGTGTTGATGGGTTAAAACCCCGGTCATCATGCGGGTGTTCCGGATTTCGGCCAGGGCCGCCGGCAGATCGCATCGCTTTTTTTTAACCTGCCGCTGATGGCTGTTTTGGATACAGGGCTTAGTCCGCCGTGAAATACATACGAACCATAGGGAAATTACTGGCCTGGCTGGGTGTTCTGACGTTTATCGGTGCCACCACCTGGTGGTACATGTTCTTCGAGGAACTGCTGGGCGAAAGTGTCAAGGAGGCCAGTGCCTGTTTCTATCACACCACACCGAGCTGCGAGGTCGGCAATCTGATCGGCACCTTCAGTGACCTGCCGGTTTATTCGCCGATGGCGCTGTGGGCGGCGGTCGCTCTGTTTGCGGTCGGGGGTCTGATCTACGGATTGAGCGAAAATAAATAGATACGGCGCTCGCCGCCTGATCCTTTTCCCGTCGATTAACCCTTCCCTGCCAAACCAATACCGCTTACAACTGTTCATGTTCGTCTAGGCACATCGCGTGACAGGCAGGAACCCGTACGGATCATGAGCAAGACAATCGATTTTCGCTGGACGTGCCGCTGTGTTCTCGGGGTCGCATTGGTGATGCTGGTCAGTGGGCCCGTTTTTCTGCTGGCACCGGCCTGCCAGGCGCAATCCCAGAAAGATCCGGTGAAGGCCGTCGCCAGGCGTGATGCCGACGGGGATGGCAAAATCAGCCGCGGTGAATGGGATAAATCCGGCAAAGCATTCAATAAAATCGATAAGGATGGCGACGGTTTTCTTTCTGCCGACGATTTTGCCAAGCACTGGGGAGTGGCGCTCCCGGAAAAAACCCGAAGTGAAAAACCACCCAGGAGCTTCAGTCAGAAACCGGTAACGACCGTGCAGGACGCTGTCGACCGGGCAACCCGGTTGCTGGCCGAAAGCAGTGCTGCCTACAAGAACAATCAAAGCGGTGAGGCATTGAAACTCATCAGAGAAGCGGCCCAATTGCTTGAAGGCAACCGGACAGCACCCAGGCTGGTTCAGAAAGTTTATCTGATACTTGGCAAACGGGAATACGGGGCCGGCAACCCGCTGTCGGCAATTGCCGCCGCCGAGGTCGCTGTAGCGGCCCGGCCCGGCCCCGCAAACCTGTCGGAACTGGTGCGTTACAACCTGAGTGTCGGGCGCCTGAAAAAAGCCGAAGACGTTGCTGAAAAAGCCCGTGCATCCATGCAACGACTTTTTCAGAAAAGCAGGCTTCCCGAAGACAAGCGATTGGCCATGGCCCGTGATATCGCGTTGATGGATGCGTCTCTGCTGGAAAAACAGGGGCTTTGGTCCGATGCGGAGCTGAAAATTCGCGAGGCCCTTGAATTTGGCAGGAAGCTCGTCAACCTGAAACCGGAATCGCAGTTAAGTTTTTTCAAACTCCAGTAGTCTCTGGCCGCCAATCTGCTCAGGCAGGACCGTGCCCGCGAAGCCGAAGTGATCGCCAGGGACGGGTTTAATCAGGCCCGGGCGATGCCGCAACAGGCGACCGTCCAGGCCGCCCAACTGGCCCGTTATATCGGCGAATCGCTGATCGCCCAGGGCCGGATAGAGGAAGCACATGACATGGCGGCACTGGCATTGACATTGGCCGCCGAGCCGGGGGAATCGTCGGTTTCCCGGCGGATGATGGTAACCAAGCGGTTTATGGGCATGGTCCTGGCGCTGCAGGAAGACTGGTCCGGTGCCGACGCGCATTTTGTTGAAATGGGCAGGGAACTGGCCGACAGGCCGGAACTGAGACGCGGGATTATTGACAGCAATCCGTTCATTGCTCTTATCGCCATTAAACAGGGACGCGGAGCAGATGTGCGGGCTGAACTGGAAAGCAAATATACGCGATTACAAAAACGCCTGGGTGATCAGAACGTAGGTACCGCGCGGGTGCGTTCCCTATTGGCCTTGGCACGTGCGCAAATGGGTGAAAAGCGCGAAGCCCTTAAAGACCTGAGTGCCAGTGTCCCGGTCCTGGTCGGTGGAACCCCGGCTTCCGATGCCGATGAAGACGACAGCAACTCCTATGCGGGAATTATTCAGCGGGAAATTCTCGAGGCCTATATGGCGCTGCTGGCCGATTACCAGCAATCCGGTCCAGACCCGGATATGGCCCTGGACCCGATCGACATATCGTTTCGGATGGCCGATATCGCGCGTGGCAGTATTGTCCAGAAAGCGCTGGCGGCGTCTGGTGTGCGGGCCCTGGTCGGCAATGAAAAGCTCTCGCAGTTGATCCGAACTGAACAGGATGAGCGAAAATCCATTGCCGCGTTAAACAGCCTGCTGGCTGATGTGCTGGGCCATCCGCCGGCGCAACAGGACCCGCAGGCGATTGCAGATATGCGCGCGCAAATCAAACGCTCAACCATAGCCAGGGCGAAGGCAATTGCCGACATCGGCAGGGGGTTCCCCGATTATCAGGATCTGATCAATCCGCAACCGGCGACAATCAACGATGCACGCAAGGTCCTCGGCCCTGCGGAGGCATTGATTTCGACCTATTTTGCCAAAGACCGCGGTTATGTCTGGGCCGTCAACGCCGAAGGCAAAACCGGTTTTTCGTCGATCGCACTGGGTAGCGAGGAAATCGGCGATATGGTTGCCGATCTGCGCTATGCCCTTGATCCCAGTGCGTCGGGACTGTCGGTAATTCCCGAATTTGATCTGGCAACCGCCCATCAGTTATATGCGCAGATTTTCGAGCCGTTGGAAGCGGTCTGGAAAAAGGCGGAAAATCTGATTTTTGTGGCCCATGGCCCGCTGGGATCGCTGCCCATATCCTTGCTGCCGACGAAACCCTCTAATCTGCAAAAAACACCATCCATCCCCTTCGCTGAATACCGGCGCGTGCCCTGGCTGGCCAATAGCCATTCGGTAACCCTGATTCCTTCCGTCGCCGCACTTACGGCGATCCGGCGTCTGCCGGCCGCCAAACCCGGGCGTGCCCCTTTCATTGGTTTTGGCGATCCTTATTTTAACGTCAGTCAGGCCAATGCGGCGCAAACCACGGCTGCCGGTGACAGTCAGTCCGGTGCCGGGATCAAAATGCGCGGGGTCAATATCATGCTGCGCTCCGTGTCGCGGGGCGCCGGGCTGGAGCGTGGCGAACTTGCCAGGCTTCCCCGGTTGCCCGATACCGCCGCCGAAGTAAAAAGCATTGCAGATGTTCTGAAAGGCCAGCTGGCGACGGCCTTGTATCTGGGCAGGGACGCAAGCGAGGCCAATGTAAAAGCACTGGATTTGTCGAAATTCCGGGTTCTCACTTTTGCCACGCACGGACTGGTTCCCGGTGATCTCAAGGGCCTGACGCAGCCTGCCCTGGCGCTGTCGGCACCGGCGGTAACAGGCGACGCCGGCGATGGCCTTTTGACCATGGAAGAAATTCTGAATATCAAGCTGGATGCCGATTGGGTAATCCTTTCCGCCTGCAATACGGCGACCGGCGACGGTGCCGGGGCGGAAGCTGTATCCGGCTTGGGCCAGGCATTTTTCTATGCGGGCACACGCTCTCTGCTGGCCAGCAACTGGCCGGTTGAAACGGTTTCCGCAAAGGTTCTGACAACGGAAATTTTTCGTATCCAGTCCGCCGATGCAACGCTGGGGCGGGCGCAGGCGCTTCGGCAATCGATGGTCAAACTCATGCAGACCGGGGTTTCAATAAATCAGCAGACAGGTAAAGATCAATACGCCTTCGCGCATCCCATATTCTGGGCACCGTTCAGCCTGATCGGAGATGGACGTTAATTCAATCAGCCCCTATTCTGGTGCAACGGGTTTGTTTTGCCAGGCTATGCAAAAGGACAAGACCATGAATGAAAATGACATCGCGCGATCGGTGAGGATTTTTTTCGCTGCCCTTCTGTTTGCAATACCGGGCCAGGTCGCGACGGCGGCATCGCCAACGGCCCTGGTCGAGGAGGTCAGCGCTGCGCGCACCGATGTGATGGTGATGGATATGCTCGAGCCCGGCCATGTCATCGTGCTTGCTGGCGGCGAAACCCTGACGCTGGGCTATCTGACATCCTGCCGTCAGGAAACCATCACCGGCGGCAGGATCACCGTCGGCCGGGTTGAAAGCACGGTCGATGGAGGCCAGGTTACCGTCAAAATGGTCGCCTGTGATTCCGCGCAGACCGTTGGTTCCGGTAACGAAGCCGGGGCCGTTGTCTTCCGCGCACCCCCAAACGACAAAGTGGCGCTGCAAGCCGAGCGCACGGTGTATTCCCTCTATCCGATCCTGAAGACTGACGCGGCTGTCGACACGGCGGTGCTGGCCCGCCTTGATCGCAACGAGAAGGAAATCAGCATTCATCTGGTTAACGGGGTCGCTGATCTGCGAAAACTGAAAAAAAAGCTGGCCCGCAACGGCTATTACAGGATCAGTGCGGCCAACCGCGAAACGGTGTTTCGCGTTCATGCAACTGCCAAAAGCAGTGAAAAAGCGCTACTCAGCCGCTTTGTTGCGTTCTGATCAGGCACCTGTTCTTGCCTCGATTTTCCCCCTCAGAATTTCGTGACGGTTGTGTGCTGACAGCTATTTCTCTGCTGGTTTCCGGCTTGCTGCAACTGACGCCGCTCAATCCGCTGGACCGGCTCGATCTTGATCTTCTCCATTTCCTGCGGGCATCTTTACCGGTTGCGGCCGAGCCGATGGAGCCGGTCGTCGCCATTATTGCGATCGACGAGGCAACCTATCGAACCGCACCCTTCAGGGGCCTGCCGAAAATCATGTGGACCCGGCAGATGGCTGCCGTGCAGAATGCCACACTGGCGGCCGGCGCAAAAACCTTTGCCTGGGATATCATCCTGCCAACCATGGGAACTGCCTATTTGGCCGACAAACGATTTCATACGCCGCTGTTGAAATCACTGGCCCAGTGGGGCCGCGGCGAACAGCGCGTCGTCCTCGGTGATGTTAGTGTCGGCACCGATCTGGTCGGTCCGGACCGGGCCTTTGTTTTGGCTGTCGGCGGCAGTAAAAACATTCGCTCGCTCAACCTGCCGCTGGATACGGATGGTGTGGTGCGCTCCCTGCCCGGATTTGTCCAGGTCGCGGGCAGCGATGGTCAGGTCCGTCGGGTGCCGGCGATGGCCGCTGAATTGGCGGCCCGGGCCCTGGCAGCGCCCGTTGCCGAACCGCCCGCAGATGCCGCCCTCAATTTTCCCGAGCAGCCATCAACCCTGCCGGTCCATTCCTTCGCCGATCTGGTCGCCTGTGCCGATGCCGGTGCCGGTGATTACTTCGCCAGGCATTTTCAGGACAAGCTGGTGCTGTTTGGTGCGGTGCTCGATATTGAAGATCGCAAGCTTGCTTCAAATCGTTTTGTGACGACAGCCGACTATGCCGGTGCCCCGGCCGGTTGCATAAACGGTCAGCCGCCGTCTGGGCGTGCCGACCGCAACCTGACACCGGGTGTGATCATCCACGCGGCGGCGGTCGATAATCTGATCCGGCACTCCTATCTGGTTCCGACCGGTCCGCCCGCCCGGTTGCTGATCATACTGGTGCTGGCGGTCATCGCCGCAATAGCGGCAATGCGGTTAAGCACCTGGACGTCGCTTGCCCTGATAGCGGCGCTCGTCTGCGCCTGGGCCATTGCCGCCGCGTTCGCCCTGAGGGCAAATGTCTGGCTGCCCCTGACCGATGTCTGGCTGGCGCTGGTCCTGGCCTGGACGGCGGCTTACCTGTACCGGTTCTGGACCGTTGACCGGGAACGGGCGACGGTGCGGGAATCCTTTTCCCGCTATCTGGATGCCGACTTGATCGACGATATCATCGAACGCGGCGCGGTCCCTGATCTGGGTGGCGAACGCCGTGAAATGACCGTGTTCTTTTCCGATATCGTTGCCTTCAGTTCCCTCTCCGAACATATGACACCGCCTGAACTGGTCAGGTTCCTGAATGTTTATTTCGAAATCATCAGCCGGGAAATAAAGCGCCATGGCGGCATTATCGAGCGCTTTGTCGGCGATTCCGTGGTCGGCTTGTTCGGCGCACCGATCCCCGATCCGTGTCATGCCCTGAGTGGGGTGCGCTGTGCCCTGGTGATCAATACCGCGCTCGACGCCAGCCAGCATCTCTTCGGCTTGCCCGATGGCGGTCGCGTTCACACCCGTATCGGTGTCAATTCCGGTGATATGGTTGTCGGCAATGTGGGGGCGCGCAAACGGTTTACCTACACGGTCATGGGCGATTGTGTGAACCTTGCGGCGCGGCTGGAATCCGGTGGCAAACAATTTGGTACGGCCATCCTTGTCGGTGAAGCAACCCGCGATCTGTGCGGAAATGAAATTCTGTTTCGCCATGTCGATAACATTCGTGTGGTCGGTCGCGCCGAACCGGTCGCGCTTTTCGAGCCATTGGCTGAGCGTGACGTGGCGTCCGGGGCGGCTGTGGACCTGAAACAAGCCTATGAAGAGGCGCTCGCGTTGATCCACGCCCTCGACTTCGCCAGCGCCCGAAAAAAGCTGTTGGCCCTGGCCCAGGCCGGTGATCCGGTTTCCGCCAAAACCCTGGAACGTCTGGCCGCACTGGAAGCCGATCCGCCGGGCCCGGACTGGGACCGGGTCATCACTTTACACAGCAAATAAGGCGGCGATTGAGCGCAAACGGCATTGCCGGCCGCCGCACAGGGGAATCGTCCGGCTACCCCGGGTTCAGGAGGTTACGGGTAATGGCAATGGCTTCCGCCAGTCCGACCCTGTGTATCTCAACCCCGTCGGGAAACGCGGTCGTCAAACGGGTCGGCAGGGCTTTGTCGAGAATAACAAAAACTCCCTGATCACCATCGCGACGGAGCAGCCGGCCATAGGCCTGTTTCAGTTTCAGGCGGGTCAGCATTTCATCATAGGCGCGCCCGCCAAAATGACTGCGCCTGGCCTTGTGGACCAGGGTCGGGCGCGGCCAGGGCACCCGGTCAAAGACAATCAGCCGCAGGGACCGGCCGGGTACATCAACACCGTCGCGCACGGCATCGGTTCCCAGCAGACAGGAATTTTCCTCGGCCCGGAAGATATCAACCAGGGTGCCCGTGTCCATGGCGTCGATATGCTGGGCGTAAAGCGGGTATCCGGCGGCTTCCATTTGCGCCGATATGCGCTCGTAGACGCCGCGCAGACGGGAGATCGCCGTAAACAGGCCGAGGCCGCCGCCACCGGCCGCCATAAACATTTCGCGATAGGCGGCGGAAACCGCGGTGCCATTGGTTTTGTTG
>JABMNT010000137.1 GCA_013203595.1 Rhodospirillales bacterium | reverse complement strand
CCGCCGAATGGACCCCGAACGTCAATCCCTAACGCCTCTAAAAATTAACCTCTAAAAAACGCCGTCGACCCGGCTGACGCCCTGTGCTCCGATTAAATCCGACGGTAGTCATGAATAATGTGGGTTAGTTCCGTTTGCATGACCCAACACTTCCTTTTAGTCAAATTTTCACAGCGAGATCACAAGTGCTAAAATCAACGGTATTATAGCTGTTATTGCGGGGCTTTCATTTGTTGCGGAATTGGATGAAACTATCTGACGTGACAGAAAAAGAAAGCGTCCGGACGCTAACGATGGTGCGCCATATATGGCAGTAATCTAACAAAGGCACTGCCAAAAACTTGGTTCCCTAATACAATCCAAATGGCTATAGTCTCAAATACTTGGGGCCACTTTTCGGGCGGGGCGGAGACTATGAAATCTATTTTAATTACTGCAGCAATGGCGGCAGCTTTTCTGACAGGATGTCAGTCAACACAGCCTTCTGGGGGAATCGCTTCAGTTAAAACAAGTGCCGCTAAATCAAGTTCAGTTGAAACAGGTAAGATATACTCCAGAGGTGAAACACATAAGATAAAGGTTGTCTTGCCTTCAAACGCGCCTTCAATTGGTTCAGATTACGGAGCGACCAGAGGTTATTTTAATGACCAACGTTCTGAGCCGCACCTTGGGATAGATATTCAGGTTCCTTATGGAAGTCCGGTAATAGCTGCCGCCGATGGCAGAGTTGAAGGTTTTAAACGTGGGAGCGAAGGCTGGACAATATCCATACGTCATACTGACGGACTTGTCAGTTGGTACGACCATCTAAGTTCCACTCGTATAAATGACTATATTCACGTTAAAAGAGGCGAAGTAATTGGGAAAAGCGGAAAGACTGGAAGCAGTAATTCTCATCTACATTTCGGCGCAACCAAACACATGAATAGAAATGTTCATTTGTATTGGCTAGGAGGTGAAGGAAATATTGTGTGTTTTGATGAAAATGGTTCACAACTAGAAAATGGCACAGACATTTTCACCTATCCTATAAAATGTCTGTAGGCTAAATCTCAGCGCAAGGCTGGCTATTGATTGCCCACGGTATTCAGTCGGTATGTATCGGCAGTATAATAGGTCTCCAACAATAAACAAACAGAGAGGGCCTGCGGCCCCGTCGTGTCAATGCCGGACGCATACTTAGGTTCGAAATCGTCAGCGAAGCTTCTGCTACTAACACGAACTAGATGAATTTCCTGCGATTTCCAAGGTTTTGCAGGAGTCCGCAATGGGTTCAATGCCGCCTCCTGAACCCGATAGTCGCATCTCTGCCATAAAATTCACCCATTCTCACTTTAGGGGTGAAGCGTCCTCAGGCAGAGCCAAGCGAGGCGCCGAAACAGGCGTCGAAATTATCGCTGACAAACTCAAACTCACAGGCATAACCGTCGAGCCAGTCGTCGTATTCGATTTCCAAAGGCGAGAACGGATTGTCCGCCGGAACCTTGCCTTCGATATAGGCAATGGCGCCCAGTTCACGGGGCGAAAAAACATGTTCTGAGGTGACGATATGTTCGCCGGGCCGTCTGCTCAGGCTAGCCATGTGGTGTGGACCTCTGTCCTGTGAAAATACGTGTGTCTATTTCAGCGTCTATATCAAAAGGATTAATAGTGTAAAAATCATTTCCCGTATGTTTCAATGTGTGTCAAATGATTGCCACCCGGCAACCCAGGATTACATGAGCTGAGGAACCACACCCGATGTCTGATCTTCTGATCCGCTCAGTCAGCGCCGATGAATTTGCTGTCGCCCTCGCGTGGGCGGCGGCGGAAGGCTGGAACCCGGGCCTTGACGATATGCGGGCCTTTCATGCGGCCGACCCCGAGGGGTTTCTGATGGGCTTAATGGATGGCCAGCCGGTGTCTTCGATTTCCGTCGTCCGCTATGGCGACAGCTTCGGGTTTCTGGGCTTTTACATAGTGCAGCCGGCCTGGCGCGGCCACGGTTACGGCATGGCAACCTGGCAGGCGGGCCTGCATCATCTGGGCGCGCGCACCATCGGTCTGGACGGGGTTGTCGACCAGCAGGACAATTACAAAAAAAGCGGTTTCGTTTATGCGGGCCGCAATGTCCGCTACAGCGGGGTTCCCGCCGTTGACCCAGCCACGCCGCTGTCGCCTGACATCAGGACCATGCAGGCGGCTGATCTGACGGCCCTTGAGGCCTATGAGCGCAATCTGTTTCCGGCCCGGCGCCGGGCCTTTCTCGAGGCCTGGACGGTTCCCGGTCCGGACGAGAAACGGGTCACGAAAATCGCTGTCACCGACGGCCGGGTCCGTGGCTACGGGACGATCCGGGCGTGCCGGGCGGGGCACAAGATCGGGCCGCTGTTTGCCGCCGACGAAAAAACCGCAACATCTTTGTTTATTGCCCTGTGCCGGACCACATCGGGCAGCGATGAGATCTCGCTTGATCCGCCCGACGCCAACGGCCCCGCCGTTGCCCTGGCCCGCCGCTTTGGTCTGCACCCGGTGTTCGAAACGGCGCGCATGTACAAGGGCGAGGCCCCGGTGCTGGCGCTCGACCACATCTACGGGCTGACAACTTTCGAGCTGGGCTGAGGTCGCTCAGATAAGCAAGTAACAGCGCGCACCGGGAACCGGGGGGCGATCGCTCAGCTGCGGGCGGTCAGGCCGTGTTCCGGCCAGTGCTCAAACACCGGGCGCAGGGCATCAAAGGGCTGGTAGCCGGGGCAAATCCCCGGCACCAGGAACACATGGGGTCGCCGAAACAGATGATTTCCCGGCTCATGCGGCAGCCGCCGCCTGGATCGCCCGCCAGACTTTCTCCGACGTCATCGGCATGTCGATATGGTCGACACCAAAGTCTTTCAGGGCATCAAGAACCGCATTGACGAGCACCGGCGGTGCCCCCACACATCCGGCTTCACCGGCACCTTTTACACCGAGCGGGTTCTTTTTGGTTGGCGCGCCTTCGAAGTAGCCGATTTCCATGGTCGGAATATCATCGGCACGGGGCATGGCGTAATCGAGGAACGAGCCGGTCAGCAACTGGCCGGAATCCGGATCGTAGCGGATGTCTTCCATGAGCGCCTGGCCGATGCCCTG
>JABMNT010000136.1 GCA_013203595.1 Rhodospirillales bacterium | reverse complement strand
GCCGGTCACCAGTTCGGCCTCGGCTTCGGGCAAGTCGAACGGATGGCGGTTGGTTTCGGCCAGGGTCGAGATAAAGAAAATCACCGCCATCGGGAACAGCGGGATGATAAACCACATGCCCTGCTGCGCCATGACGATATCGGACAGGTTCAGGGAGCCGACACAAAGCAGCACGGTAATGATGATAAAGCCCATGGAAACTTCGTAGGACACCATCTGCGCCGCCGACCGGATGGCGCCGAGAAAGGCATAGCGGGAGTTCGACGCCCAGCCGGCCATCAGAATGCCATACACACCAAGCGACGAAATGGCGAACAGATAGAGGATCCCCACATTGATATCGGCCAGCACCATGCCCTGATCAAAGGGAATCACCGCCCAGGCCACCAGCGCCAGAATAAAGGTCAGCATCGGTGCGATCATAAAGACCACCCGGTTGGCGCCCGACGGGATAATGGTTTCCTTGAGAAACAGCTTCAGGCCATCGGCGATCGGCTGCAGCAGGCCGAAGGGGCCGACGATATTCGGACCGCGTTGCATCTGCATGGCCCCGATGACCTTGCGTTCGAAATAGGTCAAATAGGCGACCGACAGCAAAACCGGCAGCACAATGGCGACAATTTTAATAACCGTCCAAAGCAACGGCCAGAGGTATATGTCCCACAAATCAGCCATCTGTACCTGTCTTTTGATCTGTTGCACCCAAGAACTCGTCGGCGCACTTAGCCATGGTCACGGACGCCCGGCTGATTGAATTGGTCATGTAAAAGTTCGAAACAGGCGACACAAAGGGGGCATTATCAAGCTTGCCCTTGGCCCCGAACTTCTCCCACTTGGCCGCCCGAACTTCGTCGACATTCAGGAAGTTGCCGTTGATATCAACCATCCGGCCACGAACCTGCTGGAGGTCATTGAAGGGCAGTGTTTTGCCCAGCACTTCGGAAAGCGCGCGAATGATGGTCCAGTCCTCACGGGCGTCACCGGGCGGAAACACGGACAGGCGGGCCAGTTGCACCCGCCCTTCGGTATTGACATAGGTGCCCGGCTTCTCCGTATAGGCGGCTCCCGGCAAAATGACATCGGCACAATGGGCACCGGCATCGCCGTGATGCCCCTGATAGATAACAAAGGCGTTCTGCAGTTTTGCGGTATCGATCTCGTCGGCATCCAGCAGATAGACAGCCTTGATATCCCCCGACTGGGCCGCCTCCAGGATTCCGCTGACATCGCGTCCGCCGGCACCGGGAACAAATCCCAAGTCCAGGCCACCGACCCGGGCGGCGGCCGTATGCAGCACATTAAAGCCGTTCCAGTTATCCGCTTTATTGATGAACCCCAACTTGTCAGCAACGGTGCGCGCCAGATCGAGGACGGCAAGCCCGTCCGGACGGGTCAACGCCCCCTGCCCGACAATCAGCATGGGACGCTTGGCATCCTTGAGAATCTGGGCGAATTCGCCTTTTCCGGAAGCCAGGTCCTTGAGTACGGAAGCGCTGTTACCCAGATCAAGGACCGGATATGTCATATCCGCCGGCTCGCCGATAGAGGCGATACTGACACCGCCAGCCACATAGCGTTTACGAATACGGGCGTTGAGAACCGGGGCTTCCCGGCGTGGATTGGTACCGATCAGCAAAATCGCGTCGGCGCGGTCGATACCGCTGATTGTTGTGTTGAACAGATAACCGGCCCGCGCCGCCGGGTCGAGCTGGGCCCCATCCTGTCGGCAATCGATATTTTGAGAGCCCAGAGATGTCATCAGATCCTTGAGCGCAGTCATCGATTCACAATCGGCCAGATCACCAGCGATGGCTGCGATCTGCTCACCCTGCAAAGGGGCAAACGCCGCAGCGACGGCGGCAAAGGCTTCCGGCCATGTGGCGGCAACCAGTTTCCCGTCACGCCGGACGTAGGGCTTGTCCAGTCGTTGCGCCTTCAAACCATCACAGGAGAAACGGGCCTTGTCGGAAATCCACTCTTCGTTCACGTCCTCGTTGAGGCGGGGCAGAATGCGTTTGACTTCAGGTCCCCGACTATCAACGCGGATGTTCGAGCCAACGGCGTCGGTGACATCGATGGATTCTGTTTTGGTCAATTCCCAGGGCCGGGCGTTAAAAGCATAGGGACCGGATGTCAAAGCACCGACCGGGCACAGATCGATCATGTTGCCGGACAGTTCCGACGTCAGGGCCTTTGCCACATAGGTCCCGACTTCCATGTTTTCGCCTCGGCCCGTCGCACCCAGTTCCGGCACGCCGGCAACTTCGCTGGCAAAGCGGATGCAGCGGGTGCAGTGAATACAGCGGGTCATGGTGGTGCTGATCAGCGGCCCCATGTATTTAACTTTGACGGCGCGCTTGTTCTCGGAAAACCGGCTTTTGTCGGATCCGTAACCCATGGCCTGGTCCTGCAGATCACATTCGCCGCCCTGATCGCAGATCGG
>JABMNT010000008.1 GCA_013203595.1 Rhodospirillales bacterium | reverse complement strand
GTAGAGCATCGCATTCGTAATGCGGGGGTCGGGTGTTCAAGTCACCCAAGCGGCACCATTTTCCCTTATAAAACCCGAAAAAAATTCACATATCTAATGTGGCGACGATATCGCGGGTTGGCGCGCCGTCAGGCCTGGAGCTGGCCTCTTCCGTTTATTGCCTGTAGGGAACGGCCCTATATGCGGTAAAATTTTTCCGCATTGGAACAGAACAGGGCGTGCCGTTCAGCGTCGCTGAAGGTTTTGGTTATCTCATCAAAGGCATCCCACAGGGCTTTGTAGCTGGAAAACAACTTGTCGACGGGAAAGTTGCTGGCGAACATGGCGCGTTCAACGCCGAAAATGGCGATGGTTTCGAGCACATAAGGTTGCAGCGAGGCGACGGTCCAGTTGTGATCAATCATGCCGAGCCCGGAAATCTTAACCGCAACATTGTCCTGTGCCGCCAGGGTTTTCATGGCCGCCTGCCAGGCTTTGAAGCCCGCCTCGTTGCGCTCATGGGGCATGCCGGTGTGGTTGAGGATAACCTGGATCTGTGGATAACGCGCCGCAAGTCGCGCCGCATCGGCCATTTGCGGGTAGTAGATCTGCAGATCGTAACTCAGATTGAATTTATCGAGAAGGCCGTAGTTTTCTGTCCATTTGGCATTGTTCAGATAATCCTGATCGGCATAATTATAGGCCGGGTCGTCATGGATATTCAGCAGATGACGGACGCCCCGGAAATTTTTATGGGCACAATGCTGCTCAAGCAATTGCTCGGCTCCGTCCAAGGCAAAATTACAATAGCCGACAATTCCATTGATCAATCCGCCCGATGCATCGGAATCGGCAATTGACTGCAGCCACCTGGTTTCGCCAACCGGGTCGGACGGGTCATATTCGGCCTGTAAATGAACTGATTTTATGAGTTCAAGATCCGCCGCATCCGCCAGTAAGTCAGAAATCAGATAGCTTTTGCGCAGTGGCGTATAATCACCAAAAACGGCTTGCCCCATTTCATCACAGAGCCACGGATAATAGTTGTTTTCCAAATCCCAAAGATGGTGATGCGGATCGACGATTTTCATTTTCTGCTCCGAATTTACGAAATGGATTGAGGTTCATACAGATCTGGCGTAACTGGTATAACAAGATACTATGATGACAAAGTAAAAAAAACAATCTACGGTATCTTTGTTATGGGCGGTCACGGCAGTTTTTGTTGCTGGCTGTGGAGAATTTTCAATAAATTGGGAGGTTTAGATGAAACTTACAAGAACACTTGCCGCGCTTGGGGTTAGTGCCGCAATCTCGCTTGCTGCGGGATCGGCATTTGCCCAGTCAGCGGCGCAACGCGCTGTTGATGCGGCAAAACAATATTCAGGAGAAGAAATTACAATTGTCTGGGAGGCTGGCCTTCAGTCGCTGGATCCCCTGAACTTTTCCGGACCCCTCTGGGAAAAACTGACCGGTATCAAGGTCAAGGTTGTTGAAGTCTCAACAGCCGAGATGTTTACGAAAATTCTTCAGGAACATCGTGCCGGCACCGGCGCTTATGACGCGCTCAACGTGGTTCCCTCCTGGCTGCCTGATCTGGCCATTGCCGGCGCGCTCGAGCCGCTTGATGCTTATGTTGATAAATACGGGTTCCGCGAAGAGTTGCAGGAAATTGCCCCTGTTTATCGGGACAACCAGATGAAGCATGATGGCATTATTTACGGCTTCCCCGATGATGGCGACGTCTTCGTATTGTATTTCCGCAAAGATATCTTTGAAGATGCGGACAACATGAAAGAGTTCAAGGCCAAGCACGGCTATGCGTTGGCCGCACCGAATACCTGGAAGGAATTCCGGGAAATCGGACAGTTCATTACGGACAAGTACAAAGGCAAAGTCCATGGTGCGGGCTTCATTCGGGTTCCGCCTCTGGCCATGTTCATGTTCCAGGAACGGTTCCGTAATGAAGGCGGCAAGTTCTTCGATGCAGACTCCATGAAGGCAACGATTAATTCACAAGTGGGTGTCGATGTTTTCAAAGCCATGGTTGAAGACAATAAGTTCATGCCGGCAGGCGTCGAATCCTGGGGTTTTGTTGAAGCTTTGAGTGCCTTTATGTCTGGTCAGACCGCCATGGTTGTCTCCTGGCCTCCTTATGGGCGCTGGACGGCTGGTTATGGCCTTGATGAAAAAGTGCTTTCCTGGGTGCCAAAAACCACGATCGCCGGCAAAGTGGGTTATGCCCTGCCGCCGGGTGGTCACCCGCAGTTAGCCCTTGGTTTCTCGCTTTCTGTTTCTTCAAGCTCGAAAAAGAAAGAAGCGGCCTATCTGTTTATCCAGTGGCTGAACAGCAAGGAAATCAGCCTGCAGCGTGTGCAGCTTCCCTATGCCCTGCGCGATCCCTTCCGTGATTCACATTTTGCCAGTGAAGAGTATAAGTCCCGCTGGCCTGATGCGGTTCATTATCTCGACGTGCTGAAAGCGGGCGCCGTTTCCGGATTGCTTGATTTGTCTTTGCTGCAAACAGACAAATATGAAGAAGCAATGCGTCAGGGTATCAGCCGTCTTTGGGCTGGTGAAGATGCGCAGACGATTCTTGATGATGTGGCTGCATCCTGGGACAAAACCACCAAACGCATCGGTGTTGATAAGCAGCAGGCTGTATATAAAGCCTGGGCCGCAAAGCCAAACGCCTATCCAAACTGAGGCAACGCCATGAAGACCCGGGGCACCCTGAAAGGGGTGCCCTCTCTCTTTTGCGGAAATAGGCGTATCAGTTTGCTGTTAAAACTGTCATCTGGAGAACCGATCCATGGACACATTGGGCGCGCACAGAAGTCCGGCGAAGGCGTTTAGCGCTGGTCGATTTGCGGACAAGAACTTCAAATACCTGACCATTGCACCGGCGGTATTTTTAATTCTCCTGATCGGATTGTTCCCGCTTGTTTATACGCTGATGGTCAGCTTCCAGAATATCAATATGATGGAAGTGGATACGTCCTTCAGCGGTTTGATGAATTATGAAATGCTGTTCGAAGAAAGCCGGTTATGGCTGTCGCTCGGGCACACTCTTATCTTCACAGCCATCGCCCTTCCCATTGAACTGGGTTTGGGTTTGCTGATGGCGCTTTTGTTTCTGGAACGCTTACCCGGAAAACAGATATTTGTCGCCCTTCTTGTCTTGCCAACCATGATGTCGCCGATTGTTGCCGGGGCCGTCTGGCGCTTGTTGTTTGACAATCGATATGGCCCGATTAACCAGATCCTGGGGTGGATTGCAGGTGAACCTGTCACCATCCTCTGGACCATCAACCCGGACTTTGTCTATCCGGCGATTTTAATTGCCGAAGTCTGGCAATGGACACCGTTCATGTTTCTTATTCTTCTCGCCGGGTTATCAAATGTCGACAGCGCGCAAACCGAAGCGGCAGAGATTGATGGCGCACCGTACTGGCTGATCTTTTACAAAATCATAATTCCGGCAATCTGGCCGGTCATGGCAATTGCCCTGTTGATTCGCGGGCTTGATCTGTTCCGGCTCTTTGATGTGGTTTACGCCCTCACGCAAGGGGGGCCGGGGACAATGACCGAGACAATTTCCGTTTATGCCTATGTGCAGGGCTTCAAGCAGTTCGAGACAAGTTTCACAGGGGCGATCGCCTTTCTGGTCATCATCATGTTGACCGTTATTGTCATTTATGCGCTCAAAAAGATGGAGCTGGTTGAGAAATGACAATAGAAATCCGCGCCCAGCAGATCCGCAAACGCCAGAACCGGCGCAATGCCATGAAAATGGCCGGGCGTTATTGCCTTGCGATTGGCATTACGCTTGTCTTTATTTTCCCGGTCTACTGGCTGTTTTCAATTTCGTTTAAAACACCCGATGAAATATTTCATCACCCCCCGGTCTGGTTTCCCGAAAGCATTCAGTTCGATAATTACGGCGTTCTGTTCAAGGATGGGGATGCCATAACCGTCTGGAACAGTTTGGTGATCGCGACTGTCAGTACGGTCTTTGCCATGTTTCTGGGCACCATCGCCGCCTACAGTCTGGCGCGTTTCAAGACCGGCGGACAGCATTTGGGCATATGGATCATATCGCAGAGGATGTTGCCACCCATCGTTATCGTCTTCCCGATTTTTCTGCTCTATGTGTGGCTTGGCTGGGTCGATACCTATCACGGATTAATCATCCTCTACACCGCTTTTAACCTGCCTTACGTAATTTGGATGATGCGCGGATATATGGAAGACATCCCGATCGAGCTGGAAGAAAGTGCGCTTGTGGATGGCTGTTCACGGTGGGAAGTCTTATGGAAAGTTGTGCTTCCTCTGGCGCGGTCGGGGATTTTTGCGACGGCGGTTTTCACTTTTGTCTTTGCCTGGAATGACTTCATCTTCGCGCTTATTTTGAGCCGCACAGAAGTGACAACATTTCCGGTCCAGGTTACCCACTATTTCGGGGGACAATCAAATTTCTGGGCAAAAATAGCAGCTATGAGTGTTCTGGGGACCATACCGATCTTCATTGCGGTCGCAATTATGCAACGTTTTCTGGTCCGTGGCATTTCGATGGGCGCGGTCAAAGGGTAAGAATAATGGCAAGAATCACGATAACAGGTTTACACAAATATTACGGCAATCATCACGCTGTGCGCGGTATTGATCTGGACATTCCGGAAGGTGAATTTGCCGTTTTGGTGGGGCCGTCCGGCTGTGGAAAAAGCACCTTGCTGCGGTCCATTGCCGGCCTGGAATCCGTTAACGACGGCGCCATTGAGATTGATGGCGAATTGGTAAACGATATGCGACCGCGGGACCGGAACCTGGCCATGGTGTTTCAGAACTACGCCCTTTATCCGCATATGAACGTTTATGAAAATATCGCCTTTGGTTTAAGGGCCCGGAAAACGCCGGCCGGTGAAATCGACAAAAAGGTTACAGATGCGGCGGCGTTGCTAAATCTCGATCTCTTGCTGGACCGGTTGCCGCGTCAATTGTCCGGTGGGCAGAGACAGCGCGTTGCGATCGGCCGGGCGATTGTTCGCGATGCCCGGTTGTTCCTGTTTGATGAGCCGCTTTCCAATCTGGACGCGCAGCTGCGTGATGAAATGCGCGGTGAGATCAAGCGGCTGCATCAGGAGATCAGGAAAACCTTCCTTTATGTAACGCACGATCAAATTGAAGCGATGACAATGGCCGATCGAATTGTCCTGATGCGCGACGGCATTATCGAGCAGCAGGGCCCGCCGCTCGAGTTGTTCGAGAAGCCAACGAACAAATTTGTCGCCGGCTTTCTGGGCTCGCCTTCGATGAATTTTATTCCGTCAGCTCTTGTCACAGAAGACGGAAAAGTGTCTGTGAAATTTGAAGACGGGACAACCCTCCTGTTACCCGAAGACCGCCAGAGCAAGTATGCCAGCCAAGCCGAGCGTCAGATTATTTTTGGTATTCGTCCTGAACATATAAGCCGTGCTGATGGCTCTGATGAACGGGTGGGCGTTGAAAAGTATCAGTCGGTTATTGATCTGGTTCTGCCGACGGGATCAAGAACTTATGGCACATTCCATATTGGCAGGACCCCGGTTGTTGCAGAGCTGCAGGCGCATGATGTTAAAGGGGCCGGCACGGCGCTGGCGCTTCTTGTTGATATGAACCGGGCGATCTTAATCGATCCGGATACAGAAATCGTGATTTAGGGCGACAACACAGCCCGAAGAAAAAACAAGGGAGTTTTCGCTATGACCGCGTCTTTAACCCGCGCCATTAAATTATTTGGCACAGATATACCGCCCGCGGAATCACGAACGCTTAAGGCCGGTGCGCTAAGCGCCGAACTGGAGGCCGGAAACCTGCGTTATATCAGGTACGGCGGGGTTGAGGTGCTTCGCGCCTTATCCTATGTGGTCCGCGATGCCGTCTGGGGGACTTATGCGCCGGTCTTCTCCAACATGAAAATCGACGAACAGGCGGACCGGTTTGAAGTCTCCTATGATGCCAAATGCGCTGATGATGCCCAGTCCATTTCGTATTCTGCCCGTATTGTTGGAACGGCGGATGGTAAATTATTTTTTGAAGGTGAGGCGACGGCACTCAGTGATTTTTCATCAAACCGGGTTGGTTTCGTAACCCTACATGGACCCGATGGCGGTGACGTTGAAATTCTTCACGTCGATGGATCGGTCGAGAAATCAGAATTTCCCAAAGAAGTGATGCCGTGGCAGCCGTTCTTTGATATTCGTGCCATGACCCACGAACCCGCTCCTGGCCTCAAAGTGACATGCCGAATGGAGGGCGATACCTATGAGACGGAAGATCACCGCAACTGGACAGATTCCTCGTTCAAGACCTATGTCCGCCCGCTTGCCGCTCCTGCTCCTTTTGTAACCCGGGCCAATGACAAGTTTTCACAATCTGTCAGCCTCGAAATTGTCGGGCCGGTTCCCACATCTGCAGGGACTTCCGATCAGGCACAAAAGATCCGTATTGGGGAAGCTGCGGGCATGATGCCCCGTATCGGCCTTGGTGTTCACCCGCGCCGGACAGCAAGCGCATTGGCCGTGGGCGATGCGCTTAAAGCCCTGGCCCCGCAGGTTCTGGTTTGTCACATGGACCCAGGCGCCGGCCATGGGGCAGAAGACCTGAAACGGTTCAAGGCGCTTGGCGAACAAACAGATGCCGGTCTGGCGCTCGAATTGATTGTTCCCTGTGAAGGTGATTATCGGGATGAATTAAAAAGTGTCGGCGATGTAATCGCAAAGAGTGGCATTCAATTCGAAGCCATCGCCGTCGCACCCGGCCCGGATCTTATTGCCGGACGCCCGTTCAGTGACTGGCCATCGGTGCCGCCGCTTGATGATCTGTACGATCAGGCCCGAAAGGTATTTCCAGGACTGCCGATTGGTGGCGGCAGTTTTTCATTTTTCACAGAACTGAACCGGCGCCGTCCCAATCCTGAAAAGATTGATTATCTCACCCATGTCACAGCCGCTATTGTCCATGCTGCGGATGATTATTCGGTTATCGAGACACTGACAGCAATTCCCTATGTAACGGATACGGCCCGAACAATAGCTCCTGGCCTTCCCTACCGGGTTGGCCCTTCGGCGATTGGCGCAAGGCATACGCCTTTTGGTGGGGACCCGACACCCAACCCGGAAGGTAACCGGGTGACGATGGTTCGTCTCGACCCCAGACAGCGCGGTTTGCTGGGGGCGGCATGGTATTTGGGCTACATTGCCCGAATGGCTGAAGCCGGGGTTGATGTTCTGAGCATGGCTTCACCGACCGGTGAGTTTGGGGTTATTCATCAGCAGATGGAATTTCCGCAAGTCTGGTTTGATGAAGCAGGCGGCGTTTTTCCGGCTTATCATGTTCTTCGCGGTGCTGCGCAGGCCGCCGGGCAGGCTCGCCATAAAGTAACACTGAATAATCCTGATCAAATCCAAGCCTATGCGTGGCGGTCTGATGGCAAAATGACGTTATGGGTGGCAAACCTGACGGCACAAGAACAATCGGTTGAAATCGAGGGCATGCCGGGTCTTGAAGGCCGCATACGGGTATTGGATGAAAGCGCGTTCGAAGCTTGTGCGGCGGGAAGTGACGGTTTTGACGGAACTGCCAACAAAGCGATGACAGACAAGATATCATTGGGGGCCTATGCGATTGCGGTTCTAGAGGCAGAGATCTGAATCATTTCGCCACAATGCGTTTGTGATCAAGAGAGAGTTATCGTATGTCACCAGACATGAAAAACATCATCGATCCGATCCCGAGGCGAAAGCTCTCGGATCAAATACAGGAACGCTTAATCACCATTATCCAAAGCGGAGAATTATCGCCCGGCGATATTTTTCCGTCCGAACGGGAACTGATGGAAACCTATTCGGTAGGGCGGCCCGCCATACGCGAAGCCATGCAAAATCTGCAGCGCATGGGACTGGTTGAGATCAGGCATGGCGAACGGCCGCGCATAGCCGAACCCTCCTTTGGCAAGATCATTAGCCAACTGGGCGATACAATGCGTCACTTGTTGACCCATTCCTCAACTTCCCTTGACCACCTGAAAGAAGCAAGAACCGTTTTTGAAGAGCAAATGGTTGCCATTGCGGCCGAACGGAGAACTGCGGGTGATATTGAAGCCCTGAAAAGCATTCTGGCCAAACAGGAGGCGGCCATCAAGGATCCCGCTGAATTTGTCCGCCAGGATGGGTTTTTCCATCGCCAGATTGCGCGGGTTTCCGGCAATCCGATTTTTGAAGGCTTAAGTGAGTCGATTTTCGAGTGGTTAAGGCATTTTCATTTCGAGACGGTGCGAAATCCGGGCCTCGAGAAATTCACCCTGGATGAACATCAGCAGATCCTGAACGCGATTGAAGCCGGCGATCCCAAGGCCGCTGTTAAGCAATTGAACGATCACATTAACCGGGCAAACCTGCGCTATCAGCAAGAACAGCTTAAAGCAGAAGCGAAACAGTAAATATCCTGAATGTACTTAAGAACCCGAAATTTTTATGGGATTGTTGACGCGCTTCGCTAACTGGTATAATGAGTATATATGATAGTGGAGTATATATGATTGTAACGATTACATGTGACCTGACAGCACGAGTGCACGAATGAGTGTCGAGCGCATTGAGGCCGATTATCTGATCGAGACCGCCTATGACCTGAGCCAGGCGGCGGATGTTATGGCTGGTGAACAGTCTTCCGGCACATTTACCCCTGTTCCGGGTGAAACCCCGGAACTGAAGGCGCGTTCTGCTGCGGTCGTTGCGCATTTGCAGGATTTAGGCCCTGTTGCCGCCCCCGCATTGCCAGGCGCTGGAAAAGCGGATCAGGAGCATCGGCAGGCCCGGGTGACCCTTTCATGGCCGCTTGCCAACCTTGGCCCGTCCCTGCCTAATTTGATGGCGACGGTTGCAGGTAATTTGTTCGAACTGAAACAATTTTCAGGGCTTCGGCTTCTTGATATCCGCCTGCCACAGGCTTTCGCCGATGCCTATCAGGGGCCGGCCTTTGGCATTGCAGGCACCCGGCAGCTTGCTGGCGTAGACGGGCGGCCTTTAATCGGCACCATTATCAAACCAAGCGTCGGTTTTACCGCCGCTGAAACGGCAAACCTGACGCGTCTTCTTTGCCACGCGAACATCGATTTTATCAAAGATGATGAATTGCAGGCGGACGGGCCTGGCTGTCCGTTCGACGAACGCGCGCAGGCCGTGATGGCGGTGATAAATGATCACGCGCACCAGACCGGAAAAAAGGTGATGTATGCATTTAATATCACCGGCGAGATTGACCAAATGCGCCGCCGCCATGACCTGGTTGAAAAACTGGGCGGCACCTGCGTGATGGTCAGTCTAAACGCGGTCGGCCTGCCGGGCCTTGTCGAGGTGCGAAGGAACAGCGGGCTGCCTATTCATGCCCATCGCAACGGCTGGGGCGTTCAGTCGCGCCATCCCCTGCTCGGGTTTTCCTATGTGGCCTGGCAAAAATTCTGGCGACTGGCCGGGGCCGATCATATGCATGTAAACGGCCTGCAGAATAAATTCTGTGAAGAGGATCAAAGTGTTATCGAATCGGCGCGAACCTGCCTGACCCCGATGTTTGAAAACAAGCCCTGTATTGCCATGCCGGTTTTCTCATCCGGTCAATCCGCACTGCAGGTTTCTGATACCTATAGGGCGCTTGGCTCCGTTGATCTTATTTACGCCGCCGGCGGCGGTATTATGGCCCATCCGGGTGGACCATCGGAAGGGGTGAAATCCTTACAGCAGGCATGGCAGGCGGCGATCGCCGGTGAAGATCTGCGGGCTTATGCGAAAACCCGTCCAGCCCTGAAAACCGCCCTGGACGCTTACCGGTCATGACGGCATTACGTCCTCTTCCCAGCGGACCTCTGGTCGCCTGGTATGGAGATGATTTTACCGGCTCGGCCGCGGTTATGGAAGTTTTGAGCTTTTCCGGTCTTCCGGCGGTGCTGTTTTTCGATCTGCCAACGGATGACCAGCTTGCCCCGTTTTCCAATTATCGGGGTATTGGTATTGCCGGATATTCAAGATCCCAAACGCCACAGTGGATGGATCAAACGCTCCCGACAATTTATGATTTTCTAAAACAGACAATGGCGCCGATACGCCATTACAAAGTCTGCTCGACATTGGACTCCTCACCTGAAATCGGCTCCATAGGCAGAGCCGCAGACCTGGCACTTGCGGATGGTGAGGCCGCAGCGCTTGTTATGGCCGCACCGGAAATTGGAAGATATCAGGCTTTCGGTAATTTATTTGCCCGTGCCGGGGATGATATATTCAGACTTGACCGGCATCCCACCATGTCAGCTCACCCGGTAACACCAATGAACGAAGGCGATGTCAGGCTGCATTTATCCAGCCAGACAGAATTGCAAATCGGCCTGATTGATCTGCTGGATTTAAAAGCAGGTATCGGCTCGCAAAAGTTTGCGAAAGAAGTTGAGCTCGGAAAATCGATTATTGCTTTCGATGTGGTTGATGCCCAAACGCTGGAGGCAGCGGGCCGGGTGATCTGGCAAAATAGCGAAAAATCTCAATTTGCAATTGGCTCACAGGGTCTTGAATACGCCCTTGTTTCCGCTTGGCGACATGCCGGATTAATTGCTGCCCCCCCTCCCTTGCAACCGGTCACGCCTGCGGCTCAGATCGCCGTTGTTTCCGGCTCCTGTTCACCTGTAACAGAGCAACAGATAAATCAGGCCAGCCGTTCCGGATTCACAGCCCTGCCAATCGATGTCTCTTTATCTCCTTTTGAAAAACAATGGGGCCAGGAATGTGAACGGGTCATAAAGGTCGCCTCGGAGGTGCTTGCGCAGGGGCTTAGCCCGATCGTTTATACCGCACGCGGGCCCCGTGATCCGTCGATCCCGGCGCTGCGTGATGCGATTGCCAGATCGGGCAGGCAACCCGGTCAGGTCAATAAAGACATTGGCATCGGTCTCGGGAACATTCTCGATCAGCTGATAAGCAAGGCAGGATTGTCACGGGTTGGAATTGCCGGCGGTGATACCTCAAGCTTTGCCGCCCAGCAACTGGGTCTATATGCGGTGACGGCCAAATATTTACTATCGCCCGGCGCATCCGTCCTTGTCGGCCACGCAGATAATCCGTCTCGGGATGGTCTGGAAATTTCATTGAAGGGCGGACAAATGGGTGAGGCCGGCTATTTTGCCGATTTGCGAGATGGCCGGATTCAGTCCGTGTAATTTGAACCCGATTTAATACGAAGCGAAACAGGAGCGTTCAAAATGACAAAAATTGCCCTCTTAGGAGCCGGTGGAAAAATGGGTGTCCGTTTGGCATCCAACCTTGTTGGCTCTGTCTATGACGTTGACTATGTGGAAATTTCCGAAGCCGGAAAGGCCCGGCTTCACGACGCGATCGGCGCCCGTTGCACGGATCAGGCTTCTGCGCTGGAAAGTGCCGATGTGGTTATTCTGGCTGTTCCCGATAAACTGATCGGAACCATTCTTAAAACGTTTGTCAGTGACCTGCGCCCCGGCACCGCAGTGATCATGCTGGATGCCGCGGCTCCCCATGCCGGTGATCTGCCGGAACGCGGAGATGTCACTTATTTTGTGACCCACCCCTGCCATCCGCCGCTGTTTAACGAGGAAACGGATATGGCAGCAAAAACCGATTACTTCGGCGGCGACAAAGCCAGGCAGCATATTGTCTGTGCGTTGATGCAGGGGCCTGATGGGCACTATAAAATGTGTGAAGATATCGCCCGTACTTTCTATAAACCCGTCATGCGCTCGCACCGCTGCACGGTTGAGCAACTGGCGATTCTAGAGCCAGCCCTTTCTGAAACCGTCGGCGCGACACTGGCCCTGGCGCTTCGCAAAGCGACCGACAAAGCGATCAGCATGGGTGTGCCCAAACAAGCGGCCATGGACTTTATTCAGGGTCATCTCAATATCGAGCTGGCGGTCGCCTTTGAAGCGTTTCCGGAAGGCCGTTTTTCCGATGGCGCCCTGCAGGCGATTGATGAAGCGGAACCGGAAATTTTCAAAGATGGCTGGCTTGACCGGGTGTTCGCGCCGGAAGCGGTTTTGGCCTCGGTTAAGCGCATCTGCAAACCGTGATGGTGACAACAAATAAGAACTACCACCAGGTTTTCAACGAACCTGCCAGGTAAATGCAGAAACACACTACAGGGCTTTGCCGCGCCACGGAAGTATCGAGGGAACCTTGGCCCGGTAGCTGCGATAGGCGTCCCCGTACAGGGTGATCAGATGGCGTTCTTCAAAACCTGTCCCGATAAAAAGATAGGCCGAGCCCCAGATGGCGGTGGCGATTGCGCGGTCGTCCTGGGCACTCCCCAGGAGGATCAGGTAAGCCCCGAGATAGATCGGGTGTCTGACATACCTGTGCAGTCCGCCTGTATGAAGCGGTTCTTGTGCCGGCTCAGGAACGCCTTTTTTAAAGTTGCGAATTTGCGCGGTCCCGGCAAGCAGGCCCAGGTCGTATTCCATCAGCGCGCAGATCAGGATCAACACGCCGAGCAGGGAGGCGCCCGACATCCAGAACCCAACCGTTTCCGAAACAGCAAACGCGTCAACGCCATCGAACAGCCACCGTCCAAGCACCCAGACGGCAAAAATGTGGAGGCTGGCGAAGCCGTTATAGGTGATCCGGTAATAGGCGCCGAGCTTTGGCTCGAGCAGGGATTTGGCTTTTTGCGAGGCAAGGAAGGAGTGTCCGGCGCCAAAGCTGAGCCATGCAAGGCCGTAAATCACGTGGATTTCCGTCAACGTCATCCGCCATTCTCCAAGCGGGCGGCTCACCACGCCCCCGAGGAACAACTATGACATATCCGCACCCGTGAAAACAGTCACCACGGCGGGCGCCGACCCGTCAGGCGTTTTCCCGCGCTGCCGGCGCATCGCCTTCAACCGCGCTGCTGTCGTGCAAAAGTCCGGCGTAGACGCCGCCCAGGGCGAGCAGGGTCTGGTGGCTGCCGCGTTCGACGATTTTGCCGTCCGCCATGACCAGGATCTGGTCGGCATTGCGGATGGTGCTAAGGCGGTGGGCAATGGCGATCACGGTTTTTTCGGTAAACAAGCGGCCGATGGCTTTCTGAATCAGCTCTTCGGTTATCGAATCCACCGAACTGGTCGCTTCATCCAGCATCACCACCTGGCCGCCCTGGGCAATGGCGCGGGCGAAGGAAATCAACTGGGCCTGTCCGGCGGACAGATTGCCGCCGCTGTTGGTCAGCTGAAACTGATAACCACCGGGCAGGGCCGCAATGAAGCTATGGGCATAGACATAGTTTGCCGCATCGATAACCGCCGCGTCGCTGACAGCTGGATTGCCCAGCGCTATGTTGAAATGAACGGTTTCTTCAAACAGAAACGCATCCTGCTGCATCAGGGAAAACAGATGCAGCATGCTGGCTTTGGGGATCAGGGAAAGCTCGATCCCGTTCAGTAAAATACTGCCTTCGTAGTCCATATAGACTTTGTTCATGAGCCGCATGATCGTCGATTTGCCGGACCCGGTGGTGCCGACCATTGCCAGTTGCTGGCCCCTGTTCAGGGTGAACGAGACATCTTTCAAAACGTAGGGGGTCTGGTCATTATAGCGGAAACTGACATGGTCAAAGTGCAGGGATTCGAAGGTGGCGAGACGGTCTTTGATATCATCAGCGGCGAGCAGCGATCTGTCGTCTTCTTCCAGGGGTTCGACAAACAGCTCTTCAATATGCTCGAACGCGGCGAAGGAACGCTGGATGGATGCGATCTGCGAGGTGAATTCCCTGAGCGGCACAAATATTTTTTCCAGGGTATTGATAAAGGCGATCAGAACACCGAGCGACAGGGCACCCTGGAGTATTTTTTCAGCCCCGAACCAGATGATCAATCCGATGGTGATGCTGGTGATGCCGGTAATAACAGAGAACAGGGTGGCGTCGTATATATTGGTTTTTATCTGGGCCCGCATAAAGGCGGATGTATGTTGCCGGTACTGGTCCTCCACCTCCTGCTCGGCGCCATATAACTGCACCGTTTTCACCCCCAGCAGACATTCCTGAAGATAACCGGTTCCCCGGGCCAGGGCAGAGCGGGTGATCAGATACAGGGCACGCAGTTTGTTGCGGATATACTGCGTCAGATAGAGGATCGGCGGAAAGATCACGAGCACGACCAGCGCCAGCTGCCAGTTGATCAGAAACATAAACAGCAACACCGCCACTGTGTTGATGGAATCCTTGACCAGACTCAAGACACCCAACACAAAGGCCTCGCCGATAACTTCCAGGTCACTGGTTAGGCGGGCCAGGGTGACCCGTTCGGGGTTCTGTCGAAATAGGTTCTGGGCAGTTGCAGAATTCGTCTGAACAGGGCGGCGCGCATCTCGAACACGGTCAGCTGCCCGGTCTTGCGGAGATAATAGGAATAAAATGCATCGGCCAGATAATTGACGACCAGAACGCCAGTCATCCAGAACAGCAGGCTATATAACCCGTCCAGCTGGCCAGCCATCAGTTTGCTGTCGATGACCTGAATAACCAGCCAGGGAAACAACAGATTACTGGCCACCGACAGGGGCATCATCGCCAGCCCGAGAAAAGCGGTTTTCTTATAGGTTTTTGCATAGAGATAAAAATGTTTCAGATAATGCAGATCGAGGGCTTTGATCATGCGATGACCTCCCCGGTTGCGCTCTCGGCAGGCGGTGCCGGTGCATTGTGCTGCTGCAGCTCCCAGGTCTCGCGGTAATAGCCGGACGTGGCGAGCAACTGGGCGTGGGTACCCCTGGCGATGATCCGGCCTTCATCCATGACCAGGATTTCATCCATCGTCTCGAGCGCGCTGATCCGGTGAGAAACCACCAGCAGACTTTTTTCGTTGATATGGCGAAACACGGCTTTCAGGATGTTGCGCTCGGTCTCGTAATCGACGGCCGATAACACATTGTCCATGATGATCAGGTCGCCCGGGGTGAGCAGTGCGCGGGCAATACTCAGGCGTTGTTTCTGCCCGCCGGAAAGCATGATGCCTTTTTCACCGACGATGGTCTGCTCATGGTTATGGAAGGCGCGAATGTCCTCACTGAGCTGGCTGATTTCGAGAACCTGTTTAACCTGCTCAGGGCTCGGGATGACCGGCGATCTGGCCGAGCCGAAGCGGACATTTTTTTCAATGGTGGTTGAGAATAAATAGGCATTCTGGGTGATCGTTCGCACGAACGACCGCAGGTCCTGGCGCGATAACCCGGTGATATCCCGGTCTCCCCAGAAGATCTGCCCGGGCGCGACATCGAGATGATGGTTCAGGCAATTCACCAGGGTACTTTTTCCCGCCCCGATGCTGCCCAGGATCCCGAGTTTTTTGCCGGGCTCAATGGTGAAGCTGATGTTTTTCAGGACCCATTTGTTCTCCGGCTCGGGCGCGCGCTCCGGACTGAAGGAGCGGTTTTCATTGGCGTTGCCTGTCGGGTAGCGGTAACAGAGATTAACGACTTTCAGGGTGTTGTTTTCCAGTTTTCGTTTTTCGGGCGCGCCCAGCATAATCAGATCGGGCGCGGAAATGGAGCTGTTGAGGACGGTCTGGATACTGTCAATGCTGACCATCCCCATCTGGTAAACCGTCAGAATCCGTCCCAGACTCATCAGCGGCACGGCCAGCAGCACCGAGTAGGAGAGAAAGGCGGTGATTTCGCCAATGGTCAATGCGCTCTGTAAGACGTAGTAACCACCGAGGCCGAGAATGAGGACCTTCATCAGATGATTGGCATAGTCGATAATCGGCATGACAAACGTCTGAATGCGGGTGATCTGCATCGTGCATTTAAAGAGCTGCTGGTTTACATCCTCTATTTTCTGTGCCGCCCAGGGACCCATCTGCTGATTCTTGATGAGATCAATACCCGACAGATAATTCATCAGTTGTTCCGACAGATTCTGCAGCCGGATCAGTCGCTCGGCCTGCAACTGGCGCAACTGGCGAAAGCCCATGCGGAAAAAAATGAAGCCGATGATAATCGGTATCACCGAGTACAAAGTCAGTTTCGGAGAAATCTGCCACATCCATAAGGGAGTCAGTGAAAAGGCGAACAGGATATTGAAGACGTGCAGAAACCCGAGGCTGTAGAACACGCGGATGCCGTTCAAGTCGTTGTTGATGATGGAAATCAGTTTCCCCGAGGGAAACTGATTGTGGAAGGTCTGCGGCAGTCGGTTAAGGCGATGGAACAGATCATTCTTCAGGGCCATCTCGGTGATGCGGCCGGGGTTCAGCGCATAGATCCGCGACAGGATGCGCACCATGATCATGGCCAGCGACAAAATGATCACGGCCTGAACATTTCCCGTCAGTAAATCATCGCCCGCATCGGATGTGACGTTCAGCAAATCGATGGCCTGCTGGATGTAGCGGGGGATTTCCACCTGCAGCCAGTTGACGATGAAAATACAAACCACGGCAAACAGGTAGGAATATTTGTTGAGCAGAAAATAATGCCAGATAAACTGTGATTTGGTCATGGATGGGTAGCTGCCTGATCGGTGAGCTCATTTTTTACGGTTAATGACAGGGTTGAGACAAGGACTTATCGGTTTTCTGCCAAATCCCGGCCGGCATGAAAATCGGCAGAGCCCCATTTCCATGCGGTCAGACAGGGATGAAACCCGTAATCCAACGGTGTGACCCGGCATGTCCCGTCCCCCGCCCCTCCCGGGCGGGTGCCTCGGGTGCCGGCGGGTGCCGGCGGATGCCGGCGGGTGCTGGCGGGGTGTTCCCTGGCAAAGGCGGACGACGGCCATCGAAAATCCGTTGACGGCCTTTGACATAACCTTCGAAAACCGCTTGAAAGAGAGCTCAGGGGTTTGGATGTGAAGGACAGCCGATGGGTCAACGGGTGACAGCAAAATACAGGATCAGCCGGTTCCATGACGAAAAGGGGAATTTCGTCGATGGGGCGGGCCTGCTGAATGCGGTGCCGGCCTTTGCCACGGCGGCGGCCAAACGCCTGTTCAATTACCGGCCTCCGGTACCGATGATTTCCTATCGCGGCCGGCGGGTGATCGAAGGGCTGCTCACGCCGGAATCGCGGATGGTCGAGTTCGGTTCGGGAAATTCGACCCTGTGGTTTGCTGCCCGCGCCGGTTCTGTGCTCAGTATCGAAGACGACGACCACTGGTACCGGCATGTGCAAAAGCAATGTGCGGACCGGGGCATCAGTAATGTGCGCCATGAGTTGCGCACCGCAGAAAC
The DNA here is from genome assembly GCA_013203595.1 of Rhodospirillales bacterium. Classification (GTDB taxonomy): domain Bacteria; phylum Pseudomonadota; class Alphaproteobacteria; order Rhodospirillales; family Casp-alpha2; genus JABMNT01. The sequence continues at coordinate 5,489 of JABMNT010000008.1, read as the reverse complement.
CTATGCGGATATGTCAGACGTTGCCGACGCCTCCCTGGACTTTGCCCTGGTCGACGGTACCGATCGGGCCGGCTGTATCCACAGCGTGGTCAATAAACTGAAACCGGGGGGCTGGCTGTATCTGGACAATTCCGACAAGGACATGACATTGCCCGACGGTGATGTGCGCCGGGCCGAGCAGGCCCTGCTTGACGCCGTGCAACAGCGCCAGGGGCAGCTCCGCTACTTTTCCGATTTTTCGCCGACAAATTTTTTCGTCGAACAGGGCCTGCTGGCCCGCCTGTAGACGGCGCCGTTGCAGAGCGGATGCGGTTGCCACACACGGGGTCCATGAATGCTGCTCTGGCGGAGATGTTGCTAACGGGGGGGAAACCGACAGATATATCCCTGAAATGAGTGATATTAACGAAGAGTGTGATTCTCGTTCTGGATCAACCAAAAGGTGATTGCACTTAAGGGCCGCATACACGTAACATCATCAAGGGGATCAGTCATTTTTCAATTCCAAACATCACAGGGGCAATTAACCTGAATTTGCGCATTGGGATTGTAGGCGCAAACCCAAGTGAATCGTTTCACCTATTTGGGCTTTGACCATGTCAAATAATTTTATAGATTCTAAGTGCCCATTCTGCTCTTGTCCGATTGATAGAGTTTTGTTTGTCGACGAACTGGTGATGGGCGTGTGGGATGCCTATCCAGTAACGGAAGGGCATATGTTAATTTTGCCGCGCCGTCATATATCGTCGTGGTCAGAACTGACTGAAAATGAACAAGCTGCGATATTGGGTAACCTTGTTAAGGCGCAAAAAATCCTCACGGAAAAATTTGGTATATCTGATTTTAATGTGGGATTTAATCAGGGACAGGCTGCGGGCCAGACGATACCGCATTTCCATCTTCATGTAATTCCAAGACGTAGCGGTGATGTGGCGGACCCTCGAGGCGGCATTCGCTATGTCATTCCAGATAAGGCGAATTATTTGGCAGAAGAGCAGGCCCCATTCAACCTTGGGACCGCGCCCCATACGGGAGCGTTGATATCCGGAGGAGACGATTCGCTGAATGCCCCTATTTATCCGCATACGGGAGCGCTAATTTCAGGAGGGGAAGATTCGCTGATCGCCCATATCTATCCTCATATTGATGAAGCCGAATCAATAGATGTGGCAATCTCATTCGCCATGGTAAGCGGTGTTCGCCTCCTCATGCCCCATTTTCAAGATCTGTTAAATCGTAATGGTAGGTTGCGGATAATTACTGGCGATTACATGGACGTGACAGATCCGAGCGCTCTTCGTAGTTTGATGGATTTGGAAGGGAACAAGAGCCTTTTTGTTTTTGAGACGACGCAGGCCAGTTTTCACCCTAAAAGTTGGATTTTCCATGGGAAAGAGAGTGGAGGCTTCGCAATTGTCGGCAGCTCGAATCTGTCTGAAACAGCACTTAAGAGTGGTGTTGAGTGGAATTATAGGGTTGTTCATGAGCGAGACAAAAGTGGGTGGCAAGATGTTGCAAATGGGTTTGAAACGCTTTTGAAATCTCCCCATATAAAGCCTCTCACTAATGAGTGGGTTACGCATTATACGCAACGACGCCAAAAAATAGAAACAACTCGAATAAAGGTCTTTGATGCACCTGACGAGCCTATTGAGGCGGCTCCCAAGCCGCATGAGATTCAAGTTGAGGCTTTAGAGAAGCTGAAACGCACAAGAGAGGCTGGTTACACAGCGGGATTGATCGTACTTGCGACTGGGCTAGGCAAAACTTGGCTAAGCGCCTTTGATGCCGCGAACTATGAACGTATTTTATTTGTTGCCCACCGGGAAGAAATTCTTGAACAAGCAATGTTAACATTTCGACTTATGCGTCCGGATGATAATTTTGGTCGCTACACAGGCACTGATAAAGATCTTACTGCGAATATTCTTTTTGCATCTATTCAGACAATGGGGCGCGTTGCGCACTTACGTCAATTTTCGCCAGATGCATTCGATTATATTATCATTGATGAATTTCATCATGCGGCAGCGCGAACCTATCGCGGTCTGATTGAGTATTTTACACCGCAGTTTTTGTTGGGGTTAACGGCGACACCGGAGCGAACCGACGGTGGTGATCTTTTGGGCCTTTGCCAAGAAAATCTGGTCTATCGCTGTGATGTTTTCGACGGAATTCAACGTGATCTTCTCTCTCCATTCCACTATTTCGGAGTGCCCGACGAAGTAGACTATGCCCAGATTCCTTGGCGTGGTCGGGGCTTTGATGAGGATAGTCTTACGGAAGCGCTAGCAACACAGGCTCGGGCCCAGAATGCGTTGGAACAGTTCAAAATACACGGTGGTAAACGGGCGCTTGGATTTTGTTGTTCGGTCGTTCATGCAAAATACATGGCGAAATTTTTTCTAGATGCCGGGCTCCGTTCTGTTGCTGTTCATTCCGGTACCGGCTCCGCTCCCCGGACCTCATCGTTGGAAGACCTTCAAGCGGGAAATCTCGATGTAATCTTTGCAGTCGATATGTTTAACGAGGGAGTTGATGTTCCCCTGATTGATACTGTTCTTATGCTTAGGCCAACAACATCGGCAATTATATGGATGCAGCAGTTTGGGCGTGGGTTGCGAAAGGCGGCTGGAAAAGACGTGTTAAAAGTCGTCGACTATATCGGCAATCACCGCATCTTTTTAACTAAAATTCGCGCCTTAATGCAGCTTGGCGAGGGCGACCGCGAAATTGCGCTCGCCTTGGACGGTATTCGCCAAGGATTGCAGCAGTTTCCACCCGGTTGCGAAATAACTTATGATCTACAAGCCATTGATATGATCGAAAAACTACTAAGGCCTGATCAAGGGGATGCCTTAGAGGCTTTCTATATGGATTTCTTGCAAAGACATGGGCAACGACCTCTGGCAATTGAAGCGTACCATGCGGGTCATACTTTAAAGAATACCGGTCACGGAAGTTGGTTTGGTTTCTTACGTAACATTAAACATTTGAATCCTGACGAAGCTGGCGTTTTACAGGTGTACTCTGATTTCCTTGATGGGATTGGTAAAACCCGGATGACTCGCAGTTACAAAATGTTGTTATTAAAGGCGTGGCTGCGTCGTTCCGAATTGCTTGCTCCCGTGCCTATTAAAGATTTATCCGATGAAGTCGCGGTTATCGCAAAAAATAACCCACTTTATGCAAAAGACATTTCTGCGAATATATCTGATACAACTCAATTGCAGAAATTATTGATAGACAATCCCATTGAGGCTTTGGTTAATGAAACCGGCTCAATGCAGTTTGCTTTTACTGATGGGATGTTTGGTCTCAAAACGGTTCCACCAACAGAGATGGCATCGGATTTTGCCGATTTGATATTTGAGGCTGTTGATTGGCGGCTTGCAGAATACTTGTCTCGAGGTGAGCCGCAATTGGACCCGCTGACCGGCGATGTGACATCGGGTAATGAAGGTCTATTGGCTGAAAATGCTCATCTAGCAGGCGACCTTTGGCGTGAGTATAAACGTAATGAAATACCACCTCTTTTCGGCGATAAATTTAATATAGGTTCGTGGAATTCTGGAGTCGTGATGAGTGGCTCTAACGTAATACTTCTGGTTACGTTAAAGAAGGGAAATTTATCAGTGGGCGGGCACTATGAAGATGGGTTTCAGGACCCACAAACATTTGCTTGGCAGAGTCAAAACAAAATGACCCGGAACTCTAAGCGAGGAAAAATCATTAGTGGTGCTGAAGGTGACTTTAATATTCACCTATTCGTGCGGGCTGAAAAGCTTCGCAATAACAAGGCTGCCCCATTTCTTTATTGTGGGGCTGTAAGTTTTGTCTCTTGGGAGGGCGAGAACCCAATTAATGTAAAGTGGCGCTTAGGTACTAAATTACCTGATCATTTTCACAGATTATTTGGCTTAGCAAAGTAAGGTCTGCTGCTTTTATATTTTCCACTTAGCGAATTAAAATAAGTCCGCCTTCTGCCAACGTCAAAGGCGTTCCCCTCCCCCCGTTCAGCCCCCCGCCACCATTTCCCGATAAGCCGCTTCCAGGCGGCGGGTGAAGGCGGCGCCGTTGCAGAGCGGGCCTTCGGCCATGCGCGCGCGCAACTCCCGGCGCAGCGTGGTCAGCAGGTCGGGCTCAGCGGCGGCGCGCACGGCGCGGGCTACATAGCCGTCGATGCTGCGGCTCACCCAGTCTTCCAGACCGACCCGGGCATTCAGGCTGTGGCCGACCCGGGCGGCGTGGCGGTCGCCGCTGAGGGTCAGTGTCGGCACTCCCATCCAGTGGGTTTCGCAGATTGTCGTGGTCCCCGTATAGGGGAAGGTATCGAGTGCGATGTCGATGGCATTGTAAACGCTGAGCGGGCTGGCCCCGGATATCCATGGCAGCAGTTCAAGCCGGTCGGCGGTGATACCAAGGGCGGTGAAGCGCGCCGTCAGATCATCGCGGACCCCGGCATCCTCCAGCGCTTTCGCCTTGATCAGCAGCTTCGAGGTCGGCACGCCATCCAGGATCTGCGCCCAGGCGGCGACGGTGGGGGCCGTGATCTTGGCCAGGTTGTTACACGAGCCGAAGGTCACATAGCCGTTTTTCAAGCCGGGCGCCGGGCCGATTTCGGGCGCATCGGCGGGCGGCTGATAACACAGAAAGCCGCCTTCCAGGCGCAGCAGTTTTTCCGCATGCCAGGCATCGTCGGCGCCCGCCGGATCGGCCAGCGCGTCGGTCAGCCGGTAATCCATGGCGGCCAGCCCGGTGGTCGCCGGATAACCCAGCCAGGTGACCTGCACAGGGGCCGGCTTCAGGCTGAACAGGGGCAACCGGTTGGCCATGGTATGGCCCGACAGGTCGACAAGGATGTCAATTTCATCGTCCCCGATCAGCCGTGCCGCGGCGGCGTCGGCAAGCCCTGCGACCGACCGCCAGTTATCGGCGTGAGCACGCAGCCGCGCCGTCACCTCATCGGCCTGCAGGGAATTGGAATAGCAGTATATAGTGAAGGCCTGGCGGTCATGGTTGGCGAGGACCGGCTCGAGAAAACAACTGACCGAGTGGCGGCGCAGGTCCGGCGACAGATAACCGATGCGCAGCGGCCGCGCCGGGTCGCGCGCCCGGGCCGCAGCCGGGGCGCTGGTGGCGGCTGGTCGCTGGCCGTGGCGGATGTCCCACTGGCGGTGCAGGTCATAGAGCGATTGCGCCGTCTGCGCAGGCTCATAGAGCGCCGTCAGCAGCATGTTGCTGTGCGCCTCGGCGGCATCCGGGTCGATGGCCAGGGCCCGGTTGCAGTGGACAAGGGCTTCATCAAGGCGGCCCATATCCTTGAGCGCGGTGCCCAGATTGTTGTGGGCTTCGGCCAGCTCCGGGCTGATCGCGATGGCGGCGCGGTAGCTCGCCGCCGCGTCACTGAGCCGGCCCTGATTGGCCAGCACATTGCCCAGATTGTTATGGGCCTCGGCGTAGCCGGGGTTGAGGGCGATGGCGGGGCG
>JABMNT010000002.1 GCA_013203595.1 Rhodospirillales bacterium | reverse complement strand
GCCGATGTGATGATTGCAGGTGGAGCGGAATCGGCGATCGGGCGTTTGGGAATGGCCGGCTTCAGTGCCGCCAGGGCCTTGTCTACCGGATTTAACGATACCCCGGAAAAGGCATCGCGTCCCTGGGATGCGGACCGGGACGGGTTTGTCATGGGCGATGGCGCCGGTGTTGTTGTGCTCGAGGAATATGAGCATGCAAAAAAACGCGGTGCCCGCATCTATGCGGAAGTGGTCGGCTACGGGATGTCGGGCGATGCCCACCACATCACCGCCCCGGCTGCCGATGGTAACGGCGGCTTTCGATGCATGCAGGCGGCCCTGAAGCGGGCGCAACTGAACCCGGAAGATATCGATTACGTTAATGCCCACGGCACCTCGACCCCGCTGGGCGACGAAATCGAGTTGGGTGCGGTTACCCGCCTGTTCGGCGATGCGGCCAAATCCATGTCCATGTCGTCGACGAAATCAGCCATTGGCCACCTGTTGGGTGCGGCCGGTGCCGTCGAGGCGATCTATTCGGTGTTGGCGATCAACGACGGTATTGTGCCGCCAACTCTGAACCTGGAAACACCACCGCAAAACTGTACGATCGATCTGGTTCCCCTGAAGGCCAAGGAACGCCCCGTACGCGCGGCGCTGTCCAATTCCTTTGGTTTTGGTGGAACCAATGCATCGTTGGTATTTAAGGCCGTCGATCAGTAATCCAGTGCCTTGCATGTTAATATGGAACCAGCTGAGATCGGAATTGTGGCCTGCTGGCGGCGTCGCGGCCGGCTTCCGATGCCCGGCGTCGCTCCGCGAACAGCTTCTTGCCAGGGGACCAGTGAAGGCGTCTCAGTGATTCCATATCAATAGGAAAGGCACTAGCCCCATGCGCCGCTTTTTTTCCATGCTGTTTTTGTTGTCAGCCGTTCTTGCCGTGGCAGGCGCGGGTGCTGGATTGTGGATTTATGGTGAATTTACCAAACCGGGCCCGCTGGCCAGCGATACCGTAATAATTATTGAGCCGGGATCAGGGGTCAGCACCATTGCCCGCCAATTGGCAAGCAACGGGGTGATAGCCGATGCCCTCGTGTTTCAATTGGGTGCCCGGTTTTTAAGCGATGAGACGGCTATGAAGGCGGGTGAATTTCTTTTCCCGGAGCGAACCAGTGGCCGCGACGCGGTGCGCCTGCTGCAATACGGTAAAACCGTTGTTCACCGGATCACCTTTGCCGAAGGTTTGACGTCGTTCGAGATTGCCGAGCAACTGGCGCGCACGAAGGGCCTTGTGGGGACACTGGCGGCGCCGGTGCCGGAGGGGGTTTTGCTGCCGGAAACCTATCATTTTTCCTACGGTGGCCGGCGCGCCGATATGATCCAGCGCATGCGCGAAAATATGGCGCAGCTGATTGCCGATCTGTGGGCCGGGCGGGAACAGGGGCTACCCTTCGCGTCGCCGCAGGAGGCGGTCGTTCTGGCGTCAATCGTGGAAAAAGAAACCGGTGTCGCATCGGAGCGCGCCCGGGTTGCCGGGGTATTTATCAACCGTCTGCGCAAAGGGATGCGGTTGCAGTCGGACCCCACCGTCGTTTATGGCCTTACCAACGGAAAAGGGCCGCTGGGACGGCCTCTGCGGCGTAGTGAACTGAAGCGGGAAACCGCCTATAACACCTATGTCATAAAAGCCCTGCCGCCGACACCGATCGCCAATCCGGGGCGGGAAGCCCTGCATGCGGTTCTGCATCCCATGCAGACCGATGAGTTTTACTTCGTCGCCGATGGCAGTGGTGGGCATGTATTTGCCAAGACCCTCGCCGAACACAATCGCAACGTCGCGCGCTGGCGGAAAATTGAAAAAGACAGAAAAAGCGGCGGTTAAGGAAACCTGTTAAACTTTTTTCGGGCCCCGGCTTAAATATCCGTCCGTCCAGGCCAGGGGCAGGGCGCTGACGATCCGCACAAGTAGATAGGCCTGCCAGGGAAACGCGATCCGCGGCTTGTTGCGTCGGAGACCGGTTTGAATGATCCGGGCCGCCTTATCGGCTTCCATGAAGAACGGCATGGCAAAGTCGTTGGTGTCGGTAATCCGGCTGCGCACAAAACCCGGACAGATGACACTGACGCCGATCCCGTCACCGGCCAGACGGCCACGCAATCCTTCCCCGTAACTGCGAACAGCTGCCTTGGATGCGGCATAGGCCGGAGCGGTGGGCATTCCCCGGAAACCGGCGAGTGAGCTTAGCAGGGCAATTTGCCCTGACTGGCGCAATTTCATGGGTTCGATCAAGGGCAGTACCGTGTTCAGGGTACCCGCCAGGTTGACCGCGAAAATATCCCTCGTTTGTTCTTCTTCGTTGCCAACAACGCCGGTGCCGCTGGCGATCCCGGCACAGGCAATGACCAGATCCAGGGGCTGCTTGCGGTCAATTTCGGTAACCCAGTCTTTGGTCGCCAGCCGGTCCTGAACATCAAGCCGTTGCGGGCTGATCTGAGCCCCCCTGGCCCGACATAAATCGGCGATTTCCTGTAACCGTTCAGGACTGCGGCCACACAGGGCGAGACGAACGCCGGGGGCGGCATAGGCAAGTGCCAGTGCCCGGCCGATACCACTTGAGGCACCGGTTATTAAAATTGATTTTGGCTGAGAATCCATGATGGCAGTATAGCCGCATCATCACCCGGTTTCCCACCAGATATCGGTCTGTTCCCGAACCGGCCTAACCGCCGGTATTGTTGCGATCCCCGCAGGTGGCTATAAAAGGTCTTTAACAGGTAGGGGTAGGAGGTGACCGTAAAATCAATGACCGGGTTTGCCCGCATCGATGGCAGCCACGCGCTGTGTAGCTGGTCGTGGGAAATCAAAAGCGTCAATGCAAAAGGTCTGGATGTGCGTTGCCGCCTGCCGAGCGGAATGGAATCGCTCGACGTCACGGTTCGTGATCAGATTTCGAAAACCCTGAAACGGGGTAATGTGACGGCGAATCTGACTTTGGACTGGCAACAGTCTGGCGGCGGTTTTCGGGTCAATCAGGACATCCTGGACCTGGCAATCACCGCGATCCCCCAGATTGAAGCCAAAATACCCCATGCGGCACCCTCCCGTGCGTCCGACATCCTGGGGCTGCGGGGCGTCATCGAGGCGGTTGAACAGGAAATAACCGATGCCCAGCGTGACGAGGTGAGCACCCAGGTTCTGGCCTGTTTTGGCCAGGCTCTGGAATCCCTTGATGCCATGCGCCGCCAGGAAGGGGAACGCCTTTCCAGCGTTCTGGCAGCCCAGCTTGACCAGATCAAAGCGCTGTCGGCGGCGGCGAAAACCAATGCGGCGAGCCAGCCCGAAGCCATCCGTGAACGCCTGCAAAATCAAATTCGAGAAATTCTCAATGGGTCCGCCGACATTGCCGAAGAGCGAATGGCCCAGGAGGTCGCCCTGTTGGTGACCAAAGCCGACATCCGCGAGGAAATCGACCGCCTGGTTGCCCATGAGCAGGCGGCCAGGAGTTATCTGGGTGCGGACGGATCCGTAGGGCGGAAGCTGGATTTTCTGTGCCAGGAGTTTAACCGGGAAGCCAATACCCTGTGTTCAAAAGCGACGGACGTGGCATTGACAAATATAGGCCTGGATTTGAAAACCTATATTGAACGTTTCCGCGAACAAATTCAGAATATTGAATAGAAGGCTGGTTACAAGATGCCAAACAAACACAAACATATTGCCCGGCGTGGACTGATGCTGGTGCTGTCTTCGCCGTCGGGGGCTGGCAAGTCGACGATCTCGCGGGCCATGCTGAGCGGACACAGGAACCTGGCCATGTCGATTTCCCTGACAACCCGGCCGATCCGGCCCGGCGAAGTCGATGGCGAGGATTATATATTTGTCGAGCAGGCGGAATTTGACCGACGGGTTGCCAACCACGACCTGCTGGAATATGCGACGGTGTTCGGGAACTCCTACGGAACCCCGAGGGGACCGGTCGATGAGGCTCTGGCAGCGGGCCAGGATGTGTTGTTTGATGTGGATTGGCAGGGCACCCAGCAACTCAAGCAGAATGCCCGGGACGATCTGGTCAGCATCTTTATCTTTCCGCCTTCAATCACTGAACTGGAACGCCGCCTCTATGCCCGTGCCCAGGATTCGGAAGCGGTGGTCAGGGACCGGATGGCCAAGGCTTCCTCGGAAATGAGCCACTGGGCCGAATATGACTATATCATCATCAATCATGACCTGCCGACCAGCGTCAGCCAGGTCGAATCAATCCTGGCAGCCGAACGCCTGCGTCGTGATCGCCAGACCGGGCTTGCCGATTTCATTCGCGGACTTGGCGTCGGCCAGTAAATGAACAGGCACCAATTGTGGCTGCCGCCTGCCCTGACGGGGCCATTGAATGGCAACAGAATCTGCCTTCATATCCGTCAGATGTAATGACCTGTGCATATTCGCGATTTACTAAAATATAGTTTCAATTTTCGCGTGTATCGTTCATAAAGACTCAAACCAATTTAAATAGATATTGGACGAACAGGGGACGCGCTATGATGACTGTTGCACTGATTTTACTGATCACTTTCGTGGGCTTGCTTGGCCCTCATTTCATTACGACCCAGCAGGAACACAAAAGAGAACTTTTTCGCTATTTACGGGCGGGAATTCGGTTCTCGAGCTTTCTTTTCGCCTTGTTTCTGGCGGGATCAACGTCGTTTGTGATCGTTGGAGAAAATCAGGCCGGGCATAAATCCAAGATCTATCTTGGCGGGGATATTCCCAGCGGGCGAATTATCGCCGTTAATGGTCAAAAGGGTCCGCAGGCACAACTTATTCCGCCGGGCTTCCATTTTGAACCGTTATTGAACATCATCAACAATGTTGTTCTCCATGAAATTATCAGTGTACCGGAAGGGAACTATGCGTATCTGGTTGCCAAAGACGGTGGCCCTCTGCGCCCTGACCAGACATATGCGGATGCATTTGCTCCGGAAGAATCGGCGGAGATGGTTAACGATGCCGCTTATTTTCTTTTTAATGGCGGGCAAAAGGGGCCGCAGACTTCGGTGCTGACGCCCGGTAAATACCGGTTGAATCAGTTTTTATGGGATGTGAAATTTGACAGCACGACCGAAATACCAAAAGGTTTTGTTGGCGTTGTGAAATCCAATGTCCACACACGGGTTGATTTCGGTAATCTGAAGACCGACAAGCCAAGCTCCTGCAAGCAGGTAACAACCCTTAATCTGGTCGGTGGATCCCTGGCAGTGCCTTTGGTGCCGACGGGCTGTATTGGCATTTGGACACAGGCCTTAAGCCCGGGGAAGTGCTATATTAACCGCAGTGCATATACGGTTACGCTTGTCGATACCCGCGTGCAGACCTGGGAATACCGGGGCGGGTTCGTTCGCCGCCGTATTGATTTGGCTGTCGACCAGGAAGGCCGGATTAAACAAAAGGAATTTACAGAAACCATAGAGGTTCCAAAGGATGCGGCAGATGAGGCTATCTTCCTTAAAATTGAGGGATGGACGGTACCTCAGCAGCTTCGCGTTTTGGTTCAGGTAACGCCCAGCAACGCGCCGTTTGTCGTCGCTTCGGTCGGCGGGCTTGAGGAAATCGAAAATCGTATTATGAGCCCGGCTGTTCAATCCGTTGTGCGAAATGTGGTTGGCGGAACCATACAGTTCAACACACCGAAACTAGACAACAGCGGCAAGACAATCATCGGTGAAGATGGCAATCCAGAAATGACCATTGTCGTGCGTCCGGTGCAGGTTCTTGATATCCTTAATCACCGCCCGGAACTTGAAACCCAGGTCGAAAGCATAATTCGCGTAGAAGGGGCGAAGGCGGGTGTTGATATCAAGGAAGTGCGCTTTCTTGAACCTGATCTGCCACCCGAACTACTTGTTGCGCGCAAGCGCGAACAGCTTGCCCAGCAATTAACGAAATCCTACCGACAGGAACGGCTGGCGCAAGACGAACGGATTACCACGGAACGTGCCCGTGCGACGGCGGATCAACAAGGACAATTGGTTGAGGCGCAGATTGAGGTCAAACGTTCCGAACAGTTTGCCCTTGCCAGAGCCAATGAAGGACGTGGCGAACGCGATAAGCTGCAGCAAATCGCCGAAGGTCAGAAGGCGCAATCGCTAATTCTCGGTCAGGACCGGGTGGCTGAACTGCGGAAGTTCGAGTTCGTCATTAACAGAGCCTTCGATTTTTTTGAAGCAAATCCCGGGGTCTTAACCACTGCCCTGTCGAATGCTCATAAATTTGTTCCGGAAAGGGTGTTTTCGCTGGGCGGCGGTGACCAGGGGAATAATCTTACCGGTGCCGCAGCCATAATAGGTGATTTAATGGGCGGCAAGGCAAAAGAAAATCAATAAGCTTCTAGAGCGCTTCCATATCGATTGGAAGCGCTCTAGAGGGTCTGCAAAGTTTCTCTGGCCAGGTTTATCTTGGCAGCCAGATAGTCTGTGCCCCCCTGGTCGGGATGGATTTTCGAAATTAACCGTTTATAGGCTTCGTTTATTTCGTGCTTTGTCGCACCCGCCTGTAAACCGAGAATTCGAAGCGCCTCTTCGGGGGGCATGGCACCTGAGGATGTGGAATGGGTCTCGTTTGTGTCGCCTTTTTCATGCCCTGACGCATTGCGCCAATCAAAATTCTGGGTCCTGTCGAGCCAGGCTTCGAGAAGACGGGCTGAATCTTCGTCGTTTAGCCGGCATTCTGTTAGTAATTTCAGGAGTGATTCCTGGTCAAGCTCGTCGAGCCGCTTGCCGGAAAAAGCACCAAATATGACCACGCCTTGGGTTGAGCCGGAATCGTGATCCAGCGTCATCCGCAGATACATTGATTCCACTTCGGAAACTTTTCCGGGTGTTGGGCCCTTTGCAGACTTAATGGCATGGAAAAGATTTCGCCAGTTTAGCAACACGGCGGGAACCAGTGCAGCAACATAAAGTGCATGTGCGCCCTTGCCGGTGGACATGAAATACAAGGTGAGTACAGCCAACAGCGCGGCGCCCGCGAAGCGGGCTATTTTCGACACGATGGTCTGCGTTAAGGCACCTGGCCGAAACAGGTAATAGAGTGCAAAAACAGTGACCAACGCGAATAATAGGTAGACAAAAATTAACATGTTTTTTGCATAAGCCCATCTGGTTGGAACAAATCGTATATTGCCACGGGTAATTTATCCTAAAACCGAGCGTGCCCGGCAACAATACAATTTTAGTGTTTCGCTATGGGGCACCCGTACCACCGTTCTCCCGGCAGTGGGAATTGGCTTGATAAAAACTATTACCCGGGAAGTTCGCGGGCCAACCGGCAAAAATCCTCAATGCTCAATTCCTCGGCCCGTGCCGTCTCCTTGATGGCCAGGGCGTCGAAGTCGAAATTGAAACTTTTCAGACTGGCGCGCAGCATTTTGCGGCGCTGGTTGAAGGCGGCGGCAGTCACTTTCTCGAGCGCGCTCCATGTCGCCGGCGCCAGGGGCTGTTTGCGGGGCATCAGGGTGACAACTGTCGATGTGACCTTCGGTGGCGGTGTGAAGGCCTCTTTGGCGACATTAAACTCCTGGCGTACATGACACAGCCATTGGCTCATCACCGACAGCCTGCCATAGGCCTTGGTCCGGGGCAGCGCGGTCAGCCGGTCGGCCACTTCCTTTTGAAACATCAAGGTCATACCGTCGATCTCGGCGATGTTTTTCAACCACTTGATCAGCAAAGGTGTCGCCACGTTATAGGGAAGGTTGGCGACGATGATCCGGGGAGCCGGGCAAATGTCAGCGAGATTGATATCCAGCGCATCGGCTTCGATGATCTGCACCCGGTTTTCGTAGGCCCGCGAGATTTCGTTGATCGCATCGATACATCTGAAATCGCGCTCGACCGCGTAAATCCGTTCGGCACCCTGCATCATCAGGGCGCGGGTCAGGCCGCCGGGCCCAGGCCCGATTTCGATAACGTTAACTCCCTTGAGACTGCCTGCCGCCCCGGCAATACGTTGGGTCAGGTTGAGATCAAGCAGGAAGTTCTGGCCAAAAGATTTTTTTGCCCGCAGGCTCAGCCGGGCGATTACATCACGCAGTGGCGGCAAGTCTTCCGGTCGGCCGGGAGCGGTCGGTTCAGTCATTGCCTGGTTCCTTGCTGTTGTGCCGATGGGCGGCCATACGGGCTGCCATCCGAATGGCGGCAACCAGACTGCGTTCGCTGGCCTGGCCGGAACCGGCAATATCCAGGGCGGTCCCGTGATCGGGTGAGGTGCGGATGAAGTCGAGGCCGAGTGTGATATTGACGCCACCATCGAAATCCAGAGTCTTGATCGGGATCAGGGCCTGGTCGTGATACATGCAGATCGCCACATCATAGGTTTGTCGGGCCCGCGCTGAAAACAGCGTGTCGGGTGGGTGTGGGCCGGAAACGTTCAGGCCGCTCTGCTGCAGGGCCTGGATGGCGGGGGCAATGATGGTTTGTTCTTCTGTGCCCATACTTCCCTCTTCTCCGGCATGGGGGTTAAGCCCGGCAATGGCCAGATGTGGATTGTCGATGCCAAAGTCGCGTTTCAGGGCCCGCGCCGTGATCTGTGTCTGTTCAATGATCCTGTCGGTGCTCAGAGCGGTCAGGGCATCGCGCAGGCTGAGATGGATGGTTACCGGCACGACACGCAATTGATCGCAGGCCAGCATCATTACCGGTACCGGCGCTGGATCTGACAGAGATGCCAGAAATTCTGTATGACCCGGATAGGGGAAGCCCGCCTGATACAGGGCACTTTTCTGAATGGGATTGGTGACCACACCGGCGGCCTTGCCAGTCTGGGTCATTTCAACGGCCCTTGATATGGAAGCGACGACGGCTTTTGCATTTTCCGGAACCAGGATTCCGGGGGGCTGGTGGCAGGCCAGCGGGGAATGGACAACGCGCAGCGCTTCGGGCCGGTCGGCCCAGGCTGCACTGTCGGCACTGTAATCAGTCAGTTCAATGTTCAGACCCAGATTATCGGCGATTTTCTGCAGGCGGTGTTTATCGTCTATGACAAAAAGAAGGGGTAAGGATGCGCCCTCACTGGCCCAGGCCTTGAGCAGAATTTCTCCGCCGATACCTGCTGGCTCACCCATGGTTATGGCTAAGGGAGGTCGCGCGGGGGAAGCCATTTTAAAGCGGCTTACAGGCGGATGTCGACAAAAGCAGCCCGCCGCAAATCGCGCAGATGACGTCGCGACGCCAGCAGCAGTCTCTCTGATGTCAACTGGTTGCGGATGTTATTGCGGACGGTTTCAATATCAACCGGTTCGGCCACGGGGACCTGGCGGTCACAAACCATCAAAACGATAACGCCATCGCCGGTGAACTGTGGCGGGCTTGGTTGTCCAACGGGAAGGTTAATGACCAGGTCTTTCATTTTTTGCGAAATTTGATCGATATCAAAAGTCCCCAGTTCTCCAGACAGGGGGGACCCAAATTGTTTGGTCACCTCATCAAACGCCTTGCAGTCCGTAGCCGTTGCGGAGAGTTTTCGCGCCTGCGTTTGTATTGTCTCGATGTCGGTAGCCGTACTTTGCGGATTGGCAGCAAGGTGCAACTGATGAAGTGTTACTTTTGTTGGTTCCTGGGGCGGGCCTTCAAGACCTCTTGAAATGCGTTTGTCACGTAATTGAAAAATATAGACACCGTCTGCGGTCTGCGCCGGGATTGATAATTGATCGGGCTCCAGACTTATTATGTATGAACGGACATCGGCACTCAGCTGGTTTTCCTGATTCCACCCCAGGTTACCGCCATTTTGCGCCGAGGTGCTTTGTGAGAAGTTGCGTGCGACGGCGGAAAAACTGGCCCCACCCTGAACCTGCTGAATAAGGCGGGACGCCAATTCGGTGGCATCCTTGACCTCTTGCGGCGTTTCGGCCGGCAGATAAATTTCTGAAACCAGATATTCAGGCTGGCCTTTGCTGTTTTTGATTTCCTCAATGACTTCATCAATTTCTTCGTCGCTGACTTGCACTGTACTGCTGAATTTACCCCGGATTATTTTTGTCCATACAATTTTTGCTTCCAGCTGATCAAGCAGAGTGGTCGGATTGATCCCGTTGGCTTCCAGCGACGCAATAAGCTGTCCGGGTTTAATCCGAATTTGTTGTTCGACGTCGGCTTTCTCCGCTTCAATCTCGTTTGCGGCGGCGGTGATATCCAGCTGCTTGGCTTCCTGCATACGGATACGTTCGTCAATCAACGACTGAATGACTTGCGGGGTAAGTCGTTGCTGGGTTTCCGGTGAATTGTCGAACCCGGAGAAAGCGGCAACCAGGGTAAGCCGGTTCTGCAAATCCAGGACAGAAATCATCTCGTCATTGACGGTTGCGGCAATGCGCAGGTTCTGCTGGGCATTGGATGGCATGCTTATAACGGCCATCACCAGTAATAAAAATGGGGCACAAAGTGGTTTTAAGAAGAGTCGTTGCGCCGGGTCATCGTGGCTATATTTTCTCAACTAGAATAAACTCCCGCCTGTCTTCACTTCACCAATTGTTTTTAGCACCAGATTAAAGGTAATTGAATCTGTCGGCTCCAGATCCCGGTCTTCAAAGAAAGTCCGGTTCAGACGCGAGACAAAGGTGACACATTCGTCCTCATAGGTCAGATGCATTCCAACTGTACGCATTTCTTTGGATTGTAGATCGTGTGTGCCATTAATTCCAGTACGCCAGAATCTGTCGATTTGTGATGAGGTATTCATTGACAATTCTTCGCGACCGGCAAATTCACTGCCTACCTGACGTTCCAAAAACAGATAGCTGGCTGAAACCCGAAGCGCAGGTACACCTGCGTTCAGGTTCAATTCCTGTTTGGTTGGCGCCAGGTTTTCGGCTGAAAACCGGGTCCGAAAGGAGGCATCTAAATGTGGGCCCGGTGTTATGTTGAGGCGGGCCACCAGATCGGAAAAATTGTCCTCGAGTCCAGAGCCGGCCGCATAGGTGTCATCCGTTTTGGGGCGCCAGGACTGGCCGACAAAGACATTGGTCTTGCCGCCGTCGACGCCATACGCGCCCCATTTTAAACCATAAATGATACGCGGGCCTCCTTCGACACGGTCGAGGCCGGAAAACCGGTTTGAACTGAACAGATTTGTGTCATCAAACTCAAGTTCGGTGCTGTCTTCGTTGGGAATCTTGTTTGAATTGCCACCATAGGGACTCCACATAAAGGAGGCTATGGGTTCAATGATCTGGCTGATATTCCCTTCTGTCTTTGCAAAGGGCAAACGCCAGTTAAATGCGGCTTCCGGCGTAACCCGATAGCTAAACCCGTCGTAGTCTTCCTCTGATCCGCCACGGGCCAGATTGTTGACGTGATAAATATCACTGTTGAGGCCAAATGAAATATTATAGACATCACCGAGAAGGCCGACAAAAGGGCGTTGCCAATGGGATCGGGCGGACAGGCGGCGTGTGTCCAGGCCATCCTGCCGCGTCAATGCCAGAAAGTTGAAATCCAGGTTTGTGCTGCCACCGAACCGGTCTTTATCGCCCACATAGTTAAAATCAACGAGCGGCAAAACGACCGGAATTTGATCTGCATCATCCTCCGCCTGCAAACTTTGAAAGCTGTGAGCTCTTGCCGCAAAATAGCTGCGCCGTTTAAATGACTCGGTAAATAACTGGCTTTCCAAAGATGGTGGGGACGTGAACCCGTAGCGGCGCATATAGGTGTCGTCCGTTGTCCAGTTGCCGTCAAACCCCCAGCGCCAGCTTCGGTTAATGTCGAAGCGACCCTCGCTGAGGATATGCCCGCGCGTCCCAAACCGTCCGTTTTCAGTACTAAAGTCATCGGCGTCATTTGAGCTTGCTGTGACACTTCCCGTCACGTCAACAGCGCCGTCCTTGAGACGGTTGCGATACTCGCCTGCCAGGACGGGGTTTTCAGCGGTCAGGAGGATCGGTGTAATTGTTGCATCTTCGTTCGGTGAAATATTCCAAAAATAAGGTTGCTCAATAATCGTTCCGAGATCAGATGAGTTTCCGAACGTCGGGAACAGAAGCCCCGATCTGCGTTTGACGGTTGGGTCCGGATGCCTGAAATAGGGTGTATAGAAAACGGGAAAGCCAAAAAATTCGATCCAGGCATCGCGATATTCGATGACTTTTGCTTTTTTGTCATGGCTGACTTTTACCGCCTTGATTTGCCATACCGGCGGACGATTGGGATCATCCTTACAAAGATTACACGGTGAGTAGACCGCGTGGTTGAGGTCTGTTTTTATGCCACCAGTGCGCGTACCGGAGGACCCGGCAATACGTGCCCTGTCCTGCAGGATGATACCGATATTAAGGATATAGCCGTCTTTCAAGTCACCGGAAATCTGAATTTTGTCGCCAAAAATAGTCTCGCTGGTTGGCTCTACAATAACGACATTTCCTTCGGCAATGACCTCGTTCGTGTCGCGGTTATAGGTAACTTTGTCAGCCCTTAAGCTGCGTTTCTGATAGTGAATTTCAACGTTGCCCTCAGCGGTTACAATTCCGCTTTCCTGATCAAAACCCATTTCCTCGGCACTAAAGTTAACCGCCGGCTCCTGCGATGTTGCAGTGTCCACCTTCTGATCCGGCAGGCTAACCGGTCGCTGGAGGGGCCTGTTCTCTATTGTCGGTGAGGTTTGCTGTTTTGCGGCTGGAGCCGGTGTGTAGCTACCCGGAAGCAGCAGCGTACCCAGGGGGCGGGTTCCGGTTTTCCCCTGCGCATTCCACAGGTCGGCCGGAGGATCATAGGTTGGCGTACGAAATCCACCGGCCGGGCCAGTGCCCGCATTTCCGGAAATATACTGGGGGTCGGGGACAAATTTCGTTTGGTCCATTAACACGCCGAGGGGACGGTCCTGGGATGCGTTGGCGTTGGTCGCTTCAGGGGTTGTAAGGGGAATTTGGACCGGGCGGATCTGAACGTCGGTAATGCCGGTCAGCGGAAGCGGCGCTTCAGCCGGATTATTGTCGGGAAGCGGTGCAAGCAACAGACCCAGGGGCGGAGCAACTTCAGGTATGGTGTTAAAAATGGCAGCCTGCGCAGGACGCGGTGCTGCTGCAGCCGACGGCGCATATACGTCCGCAACGCCGTCCTTTTGGGTCGGGTCCGGGATCGGCGTGATAAGAATACCCAACGGACGGTTGGAGTTGACAGACGGCTCGGCGGCATGGGCGTGTCCAATAACCTGGACCAGGTCAAAAGGCGCCGCAGTGACTGCAGTCGTCACAAGCGCAATACAGGTAAGGCGTAGAAACATTATCATCCGTCCTCCAAATGAAGCAACATTGCCAACCCGAGCAAAGTCGCAACCCCTGAAGGGGTCCAGGCAGCAAGAGCTACCGGGATGCTATCAGATAAGCCGAGAGCAAACACAACATCGGAAAAGAAATAGAGAAGAAAACCGGACATAACGCCACCTGCTATCACAAATGTGGTTGCCCCGCGTCGTGATTGACGCAACGTAAACGTCGCCGCAATGAGAACCATCGCACACATTAAAAATGGTGCTGCGAGCAGTGTGTGCCAGTGAAGTCGATGCCTTATCGCAGAGAAACCGGCTTTTTCCAATTGCTTGATAAATCCAGGCAGAGCCCAAAAGGACATGGTTTCCGGCGGGGCAAAGCTGTCCTGAATCTTATTTAAGGTCAAATCCGTTTCCAGCCAGTGTTCTTTTTGAAAAACCGGGCTGTGGTCCGGTTGGTATACCCAGGCATTTGTCATCCGCCAAAACCCATCTTCAAGATCGGCTTTTTGCGCATTGACCCTTCCGCTGAATGTGTCCGTACCGGAATACATAAAGACCACAACATCACTCAGCGAAACATCCTGGCCCTGTTGTGTCACCTGGCCGGCATGGACGACGGACTGCCCGGTTTCGTTGGACTGGCGTAACCAAAGACCGGAGCCTGACAGGGCCAGCAAACTGCCGTTGCCTTTCAGATGGCGCGCTTCAAGCAATTCATAGCGAGTCAATGTCGCTGATGCGAAGTGGTTGATAAATCCGACCTGGATGACGCCTAAAATGAAAGCCGCAACCAGCACCGGAAACATGAACTGCCATGCCGAAACGCCGGCGGCACGGGTAATAACCAGTTCGTTGCTGCGCGTCAGCCGCCAAAATGAAGCCATGCCGCCGAACAGTACGGCAAAGGGGAATATCTCCTGGCCCAGGTGCGGAAGTTTTAACAGCGACATGCCGACAACGGTGGCGAAGCTGATGTTCGGTTTTGACGCCGCACGGCGCAGCAACTCGACCGTATCAAACATGAAAATCAGAAAAATAAACAATGTCATCAACAGCAAAAAGTCGAGAAGAAACCGTCGACCGATATAAACTGAAAGTGTTCCTGATACGCGCATTTCTGTTAAACCGCAGCCGAAGTTTTTCGAAAGATACGCCGCATTGCAAAGGGATTGAAAAGCAATGCGGTGCAGATGAATATTGGGAGAATGGCGTGAACATACAGCAACGGGATTAAGTTCAGCCGTCTGGCGGCCGTATTTTCCAGACCGTAGGAGGAGGCGACCAGGCCGATCATAATCAGAATTGCCGCCGCTATCTGTTTGGATTGGGAACGTCGGCTAAAACTTCCCAAAACAAGGACGCAGAGAGCGATCAGGGTGAAACCCAATGCGGTCAGCGGAGATGTGATTCTCTTGTGCGCTTCTATGGTAAACTTGCCGATGTCCCGTTTCGACACATTTGGTTCGTTCTCAATATTAAGCAGTTCGCTTAATCCACGTTCTCTTGCTTCGCGGTAGCGCTGTTTTGGGGTGTTGGTTCCGGCTCCCAGATCGATCAGGTCGAGGACACCCTGATCGAAATACAGGATGGAAAATTGGTTGGTTTTTGGATCAACGACCTGGCGGTTTCCGTTGAACATGACAACGCGTGGGCCGTCGTCGGATTCGACCATCGCGCCTTTTGCCGCCATCCATGTCTCAATCTTATCGGGGTTTCGCTGGTCGTAGGCCAGAATTCCGTGCAACTGGCCATCTTTAGTGCGTTCCCGTATATAAACGGTAACTCCGGCGATGCTGGTGAAGGCACCTTCCTTTAACAGAATGTGCGAATAATTACGAATTTCCCATTGTAAGTCACGAAACATGCGATAGGAATTCGGCATCAGATAGAAATTCAGTGAATAGCCAATCCCGACGACAATCAGGGCCAGGATGACGGCCGGTTTTGCAAGGGATACCTGGCTGAGGCCGGCTGCGCGCATAACAACCAGTTCACGGTCAGAAACCAACTTGGAATAAATGAACAAAGTGACACAAAACAAGGCGATGGGTAAGATAATTGTCAGGAATTCAGGAAGCTTGAGCATGGTCAAATAGAGGAAGGTTCCAGCCGATACCCCCTGGTTGACGATCATTTCAACGAATCGCAAAGACTGCGTCAGCCAAAGAATGCAGGTAAGTCCTGCAGTAACCAAGACCATTCCCACAATCAGCTGACGCAAGACATATCGAGTGAAGCTGGTCATGTCTGCGCACAATCTGTTATGAATCTGGCTAGAGTGTTGGAAAGTCTCTAGAAAATCAAGCTATAACCGATTTTATTAAGGTAAAAACGGGCCTGTCAGTAATGCGGGGCGAAGAAGCTTCCTAAAAGGCCTGCGGATCCATTTCGGCAACGGTGATGCAGCCGTATATGACGGTCTCCGACAAACTTTCGGCACCATTCAATACATGATCAGCAAAGAAACGGGCCGAAAGGATTTTGCCGTTCAAATAGCGGGGGTCTCCTGTTGCCGACGCCAGCTGCTTTTTTGCGATTAAGGCGCCCTTGCACAGCAACCAGCCGCCAACGGTCCGTCCAAGCAAGTCCAGATAGGGGACGGCACTGGCGGCGACTTTCGCCGGATCGGACGGGTACGTATCAACAATCCATTCACTGCTTTGATCCAATGCCGCAACAGCATCGGTGAGCCGGCGGTGGAGAGCCTGAAATTCATCGGAGCTGTCCTGCCCGAGAACCACCAGGAAGCTGCGTATTTCCGCGATCTGCCGTTTCACCGACTTACCCCTGTCGCGGCCGACCTTGCGACCAACAAGATCATTGGCCTGAATACCATTGGTGCCTTCATAAATGGCGGCAATGCGGGCGTCCCGCCAATGTTGCGGGGCGCCGGATTCTTCGATATAACCCATGCCGCCGTGGATCTGAATGCCGGTGCCGGCAACTTCGATGCCGATATCAGAGCTCCAGGCCTTAACCACAGGTGTCAGCAAATCAACGGAGGCAAACGCCTGCGCGCGGGTATCTTCATCCGGATGTGATTTTGAAATATCAAGCTTGCCGATGACGAACAATGTCAAAGCCCGGCAAGCTTCGGTTTTTGACTTCATCAGTAAAAGCATGCGCTTTACATCCGGATGCTCAATGATGGCAACCGACTCCTTGGCATCAGATCCAAGTTTTCGACTTTGCACCCGATCCCGGGCGTAAGCGAGGGCCTGTTGATAGGCGCGCTCGGCAATGGCAACGCCCTGCAGGCCGACGAACAGGCGGGCGTTATTCATCATCGTGAACATATACTCAATGCCGTGGTTTTCTTCGCCAACCAGATAGCCGATGGCGCCGTCGTTGTCGCCAAAGGACATGACCGCCGTCGGGCTCGCGTGAATACCCAGTTTATGTTCAAGCGAAACCGCTTTCAGATCGTTGCGCCGGCCCAGTGTGCCATCGCCATTGACCAGGAATTTAGGTACCAGAAACAGCGAAATTCCCTTAATTCCCGGTGGAGCATCGTCCAGGCGTGCCAAAACCATATGGACTATGTTGTCGGTGAAATCGTTTTCGCCATAAGTGATGAATATTTTGGTTCCCTTGATCCGGTAGTGATTTTGATCGCGCACGGCTTTGGTGCTGATATTTGCCAAATCGGAACCGGCGCTGGGCTCGGTCAGGTTCATGGTGCCGTTCCACTCACCGGAAATCATCTGCGCCAGATAGATCGCTTTGATTTCGTCTGATCCATGGGCAGACAGAAGCTCGACCGCACCCTGGGTCAGCAATGGGCACAGGCCAAAGGCCATGTTGGCGGACTGGACAATTTCGCCCACCGCCGCGGTCAACAGCCACGGCAGTCCCTGGCCGCCAAATTCAGGGTCGAAGGGCATTCCGTTCCAGCCGTTGTCAATAAACTGGCGGTAAGCCTCCTTATAGCCGTCGGGAGATCGTACGACGCCATTTTCAAGCTGGCATCCCTGAACGTCGCCCCGGTGATTTAGCGGACCGAGGACGTCCGCACCGAGCTTTCCGGCTTCGCTCAGTATGGCCTCGATCAAATCCGGGGTGATCTCTTCAAAGCCGGGTAGGGCCGCGATGTCGGGCATACCTGCCAATTCCTGAAGATTGAAGATCAGGTCGGCTACGGGGGCTTGATAGGCGGTCATTGAATTATCCCAACGTCTACTTTTTTGCACCAACAGGCGGTGGCTGTTTGCGGGTAAATACCCATTGCGTGTCGTCCGATAAATTCTTCTGGTACTTATAACCACCCAAATTGAAGCTCTTCAGTCCTTCAGGTGTCTGAATACGGTTTTGAACCATGTAACGGGCCATCATACCGCGTGCCTGTTTGGCAAACATGCCAATTATCCGCGTTTCGCCGTCTTTAACTTCCTTGAAAACCGGAGTGATCAGGTGTCCGTTCAGTTTCTTTTTATCAATCGCCTTGAAGTATTCGTTGGAGGCCAGGTTAATAACCGTTTTGTCCTGATGTGTTTCCAGATCCTTGAGGATCGCATCAGACAGGGACGGCCCCCAAAAATCATACAGGTCCTTCTTGCGTGGCGGGCTGAACCGGGCTCCCATTTCCAGACGGTAGGGCTGGATCAGGTCGAGGGGACGCAGCAAGCCGTACAGACCGGACAGAATCCGCAGATGGGCTTGCGCAAATTCGAAATCCTTTTCATCAAATGTCGGTGCCTGCAGGCCGACATAGGTATCCCCATTGAAAACCAGTGCCGCTTGTTTGGCATTGCCCAGATCGAACGGCGTGTTGAAATCTTTGAATCGCTGGTAATTCAGCTCGGCCAGGTTTTTGCTCAAATTCATGGAATGGGCCAGTTTTGCGCGACTGAGTTTGCGGGCGGTGCTGACCAGTTTGTTCGCCTTGTCCAGAAATTCCGGCTGGCTGTGTGCCGTCATTGTCGTTTCAGATTCAAAATCAAGTTTTTTGGCGGGGGAAATCAGGGCTAGCATATTCGGTTTTCCATTGGTTTCGGGCTTAGGGGAGGATACAAACACTGCTTTAGATATGCACGATAAATCCCGATAAAAGGACTTTTACACCATGTTAGTGGTCTACGGCCTGAAAAATTGCGATACCTGCCGCAAGGCAACCCGGTGGCTGACCAGCGAGGCGATCGATTTTTCGTTTGTTGACGTTCGCAAAGACGGCATCGATTTGCCGGAGATCCGCAAATGGGCTGCAGCGGTCGGCTGGGAAAAACTGCTCAATCGCCAAAGCACGACGTGGCGTAGTCTGCCTGACGCCTTGAAAGACGAAATTGATGAAGCCCGGGCAACGGCCCTGATGGCTGACCACCCGGCCCTGATCAAACGCCCGGTGTTTGACCAGGCCGGTGTCATTTCCGTCGGCTTTAAAGAGGCCGATAAAAGTCGGCTTCAAAAGCAGCCTGTATCTTAGGAATTAAATCTGCATTCTAGGAATTAAATATCTTGCCGGGATTCATGATTCCGTTCGGGTCCAGCGCGGCTTTTACGGACTTCATGAGGTCGATTTCAACGCCCGACCGGTAGCGCAGCAATTCATTGCGCTTTAATTGCCCAATGCCGTGTTCGGCCGAAAAGCTGCCGTTGAGGGCATGCACGATCTCATTGATCGGATCCGTGATGTCGTGCCATTTGGCCAGGAATGCGGCCCGGTCAGCGCCCAGCGGCTGGCTCAGGTTATAGTGAAAATTACCATCACCGATATGCCCGAAGGAAACAAAGCGGATCCCGGGAACGACCTTCTCGACGGCTTCATGGGCCCGGTTTATGAATTCGGACACCCGGGAAATGGGGATGGAAACGTCGTTCTTTATGCTGGCGCCCTCCGGTGCCTGGCATTCCGGAATCATTTCGCGAATGCGCCAGAAATCGTCACGTTGGGCACCGCTTTCCGCAATCACACCGTCAATCACGATGTCATCTTCGAAGGCCTGGCCGAGGACGCTTTCGAGAGCCTCACGCAGGTCTGTACCGTCGCGCGGGCTGGTCAGCTCCATCAGGGCATACCAGGGATAGGGCTTCTCAAACGGATCGCGAATGCCCTGTCCGTGTTTAACCGGCATCTCGACGGACAACTGATTCATGGCTTCATAGGCCGTCAGGGCGTCGCCGGCCTGGGCGTTCATCCGGGTAAATAACGCAATGCAGTTTTCAACCGAGCGGAAGGCGACAATGCAGGTTTCCTTCTGGCGCGGTTTGGGAAACAGCTTCAGGACGGCTCCGGTGATAATGCCGAGCGTTCCTTCTGCGCCTATGAACAGATGTTTGAGATCATAGCCAGTATTGTCCTTGCGCAGGCCGCGCATGCCGTCCCAAATCCGGCCATCCGGCAAAACCGCCTCCAGGCCCAGAACCAGATCGCGGGCGTTGCCATACCGTAATACCTGCACACCACCGGCATTGGTCGATAAATTCCCGCCAATGCGGCAGCTGCCTTCGGCACCGAGACTGAGCGGGAACAGGCGGTCAACATTTTCGGCTTGCGTCTGGATATCCGCGAGCACACACCCTGAGTCACAGGAGATGGTGAAGTTGACGGGATCAATCTCACGCACTTTGTTCAGGCGTTCTGTTGAGAGCACAATCCCGCTTTTCGGAACACCACCGCCGACAAGGCCCGTATTGCCCCCCTGCGGAACAACGGGGATTCCATGCTCATAACAGATCGCGAGAACCTTGGAGACCTGCTCGACAGAATTCGGTTTGGCGACCAGGTCGCACTGGCCTTTCCACAGGCCCCGCCATTCATTCTGATAGGCGTCGAGTTCCGGCATCGTGTCTATGTAGCCATTTGTGCCAAGAACGTCGCGAATGGCCTCAAGGCCTGATGTTGAATTTGACATTGTGAGTGTCAATCTCCTGAAAATTAAACATGTAAGGTTAGATACGCGGGGGCCGTGTACCAAGACGCCGATTGGAAAAGGCATTTTCCGAGCAGCAGAGCGCATCTTTTCATTCACGGCCTATGGGGGCAAGAGGTGATTGCCCCGTGCAGATGAAAACGCCTGTTATTCGGCCTCTATATCCGTGATGTTGCGCAGAACCATATCGCGCAGCGTGACAATCCCTAGTGGATTGCGGTCGTGATCAATGACCAGCGCACGGCTCAGTTTGAAGCGGCTCAGCATGCGCATGGCATAGACAATATTCATTTCCTGCGGTACCGAGATAACGGGTTTTGACATCACTTCGTAGACATTGACCCGTTTGGGCGAGAGGTTCTGTGCCAGAACCTTGCTGGCGATATCGGAGACGACAACAAGGCCGAATTCATCCGCCGCATTACGCCGATTGACGACAACAGAACTGGTGTGATGCGTATGCATGAGCACGCTGGCATCATGAACTGTTGCCGTTGCATCAATGGTGATGAGATCGGTCGACATCACTTGTGAAACCGTCGTGTGTATTTTTTCGCTCATAAGGAGTCCTCTATTTCATGGATCAGGGCCTCTTCCTGACTTTTTAAGCCAACGGCATCCTCGATTTCAATCTGGATCGCAATGCCTGAGCCCGGATCTTCATCAAAACGTCCAGCCTTTGCAATGGTTTCCAGGATTTCGCGGGCTTTCGGGGCCGCAACAAGAAACAGCAAAACATCACGCTGTGCCGATAAATCGAGCCCGAGAAAGGTTTTCTCAGGGACGAGGCCTTCGCCGCGCACACTGGTAATTACGGTCGCACCCGTGCAGCCCGCCTTGCGGGCGGCCTCCATAACGGTATCGGTTTTGTCATCGGCGACAAAAGCCATAATCATTTTAAGATTCATGCATCTTCTCCTTGATGGTCTTTTTGTTTCTGCCTCTGAGCCAACGGGTCAGCATGTCGTATCCGAAAACAGCGACAATTGGAAACACGCTGGCAAAAGCGATCAGCCCGAAGCCGTCGAGCAAAGGGCTGCGGCCTGGAATGGCGGTTGCCAGGCCG
>JABMNT010000135.1 GCA_013203595.1 Rhodospirillales bacterium | reverse complement strand
TCGCCTGCGTCGGAAAATCCGCCGCTTCCGTGGACTAATTTGTCACCGCCGCACACACCGGGTCCATGCCGTGCAGAAAGGGAATCAGCAGGGACAGGCCGACGATCCCGCCGAGCCCCGGAAAAATACCGACGACCAGGCCAAGCAGAACCCCCACCGTCATGAAGGACAGGTGCTGGATGGTGAATAACAGGCTGAAGGCAGCGAGCAGAGCTTCAAAAATGGACTTGATCTTTCAATAAAAAAGAACCGGGGCGACGGCATCATGCCGTCGCCCCCGGTAGACAGGGAGTTAAAACTTGACGTTATACTTGGTGGTTAGCCAATTGCGGACCCACTCCTTGGCAGCCGGTGGCACGTAGGTTGCTGACTTGAATCGCAACTGGGCTTCAGCACCGGTAACCTGAGGATATTGCCCGATCTGCTTTTCCTTGTTGGTCTCGTACTCGGGGTCCTTGAACATCTCGGCAATGGCGGTCTCGTAGACTTTGATAATGGCAGCCGGCGTGCCCTTGGGGACGACGACAAATTTCTGGGCCGGGAAACCGGCGACAAAAAAGGCCTTCCATGCATCAAAGGCGGGGCCGGAGGGTTTTTCGCCCTTGACCTGTTCATAGACTTCGGCGAAATGCGGCAATTCAGGGAAGTTCGGATCGCGAACCAGTTTGCCGTCTGCATCCAGGGCCCCCCAGCTCATGATCGGAACGGCGGTGCCGTCCTTGACCAATGGTGTGACTTTCGACAGATAGGCGGCAGAGGTCTGGTAGTCGATTTGGGCTTCGCCGGTCATGAAGGCTTTGCGGCCATCAGCGCGGCCCTTCATGCCAAACACGGCCTTGACGTTCATACCCAGCATTTCAAAGGCCAGCAGGGGCACAAGATCAAGTGATGTCGCGCCCTGTGAGCCGTATTTCATTTCCGGATTGATTTTGACCAGTTCGGCTGCGGTTTTGGCGCCCAGCTTCGGGCTTATGTAAACCACGCCGCCGGTGGCGTAGGCCAGGATCGGCGTCCATTGCGCATAGTCATACTTGACCCGCGGATCGCCCAGCAAAAAGGGAAACTGGGTTGACCCGGAAGTTCCCAGCAATTCCAACCCGGTCGCCTCGGCACGGTCGGCGAACAGGTTGGCGCCCTTGGTCGAGCCGCCGCCCGGAACGAATTTCAGGCGCACGGTTGCGCCCAGCTGTTTCTCCAGCAAAGGTGCCATAAACCGTGCCCAGCGTCCGGACCCGCCACCCTCGCCAAAGGGAATGGTCCATGAAATGGTCTTCCCCTTCAGATCCTCTGCCGTCGCCTGTGACGGCTGCAATCCCAGTCCAGCCAGCGTTGCCGCTGCCAAACCAATGGCCGCTATTCGAAATGTCTGTCTCATCGTTTAATCTCCCTCGTCGGTGAAAATATCTATTAGCCTCAGCTATGGCCTGTTTTATCTAACTTTACATACCAAAACAATTATCGGCTTATTTGTTGGCATTACCTATTTCATTTGCCACATTCCCTTATAAGATTTAACTATAGGCAAAATCGTCACAGGCAATTTTCGGGGGCTCGGCTTTTGATATACGACATCCCGAATTTAAGGCATTTGCGGGCTTTCCTGGCGGTCGCCCATCATCGGCGCATATCAGCGGCGTCCGAGCAGGTGCATTTGTCGCAGCCGGCGATAACCCAGGCCATCGCAAAACTGGAGGAACGCCTGGGTGTGTCGCTGTTCGATCGGCGTACGGAAGGGGTTTATACCACGCAGGTGGGAGAGCTGTTCCGGATGCGGGTCGAGCGGATGTTCGATCATCTGCAAAATGGCGTGCGCGA
The DNA here is from genome assembly GCA_013203595.1 of Rhodospirillales bacterium. Classification (GTDB taxonomy): domain Bacteria; phylum Pseudomonadota; class Alphaproteobacteria; order Rhodospirillales; family Casp-alpha2; genus JABMNT01. Next base: position 3,750 of record JABMNT010000135.1, on the reverse strand, counting down.
AGCAACCCGGCTGGGCCCGAAAAAAACGACACAGGGTTTTGGCCATTTCATGCAATTGCTGACCAGTGTTCAACTGCGGGCCCTGTCGGCCATGATGGATGCGGGAAACTTCAGTCTGGCGGCGCGCTCGGTTGGTGTTTCGCAGCCGTCCATTCACCGCGCGGCGCGTGACCTGGAGCGCCTGTCGGGGATCGAGCTGTTCATAAAATCGAGCGAGGGAATCGAGTTGACCCGCTCGGCCCAGGCTCTGGCGCAGCGGGTGAAGCTGGCCTTTTCCGAGTTGAATCAGGGCTTTACAGAAATCGAGGAATGGTTGGGCAGGGATGTCGGACTGATAAATATCGGTTCCTTGCCCCTGGCACGGACCCATATTCTGCCAACGGCAATCAATCGAATGAACGCCGAGAAACCGCTGGTTAAAATCAGCGTTGTCGACGGACCTTATGATGATTTGCTGCATGCGCTGCGCCACGGTGAACTTGATTTCATGATCGGTGCCCTGCGCGATCCGGTGCCGATCAATGATGTGGTCCAGGAATCCTTGCTCAATGCACCTTTGGCGGTTGTTGCACGGGTCGGCCATCCGTTGACCAAAAAGACGAATATTACACGCAAACAACTGGCCGCCTGTTCCTGGGCGGTACCACGCCTCGGTGCACCGACGCGGACGGCATTCGAAGACATGTTTGCCGGCGCGGAAGACAAACCCCAGAATATAATCGAATCCAGCTCGTTGATGTTGATACGCGGGTTGCTGCTCGATAGTGACCGCATCACCCTGATCTCATCACACCAGATATTTCATGAAGAGAAAATGGGGTTGCTGCAACAGCTTCCCGTGCAAATACCGGGCACCCAGCGCGACATTGGCGTTACCGTCCGCGATGGATGGCAGCCGACGGCAACGCAAAAGAGTTTTCTTGAAATCCTCCGCGACGTCGCCGCGCAGGTTTCTAAAAACAAGTGATGCAGGTGCCATTTCTATTCGTTTTTTGAATGTGTGGACGGACCGATTTGATTGGTGACACCCGGGCGGCGTGGTGCAAACTGAAATTAACGATAGCTGACGGGCAGGCGGAAAAGAAAAACAGGAGTAGGCAGCAATGAGCGCGCAGGAAACAAATGACCGGGCCGGCTTGCGACTGGCATTCATGGGCTTTGGTGAGGCGGCTTCCGCCTTTGTCAGTGGCTGGTCGGAAGGGGCGGGGCTTGATATCCGCGCCTTTGATGTGAAAACCACGGCTGGCGATGAACAGACCCGTGCCGGCAAGGTTGCGGATTACGTGCAGGCCGGCGTGACCGGCTTCGATGATCCGGCTGCCATGCTGGGCGACCGGATGACGGTTTTTTCGACGGTGACAGCCGACCAGTCGCTTGTCGCTGCCCGGACAGCGGCCCGGTCGATCCGGCCGGGCGCCTGTTATTTGGACTGCAACTCCTGTGCGCCGGATACAAAGCGAGCCGCCTCCGCCGTTATTGAAGCCGCAGGCGGCTGCTATGTGGACGTCGCCGTCATGGCGCCGGTTTATCCGAAACGTCATAAAGTGCCGTTGCTGATCAGCGGCCCGCAGGCGGCAGCGGCGAAGGCGGTGTTTTCGGCTCTCGAGATGGAGGCCGAGGTCGTCTCTGACGCGGTTGGCTTTGCTTCATCGGTAAAAATGATCCGTTCGGTCATGGTCAAGGGCATGGAAGCGCTTGTTCTGGAATGTGTGCTGTCCGGCCGCAAAGCCGGGGTCGATCACCTGGTTCTCAGCTCCCTTGAAAAAACCTTCCCCGGCTTCGGCTGGGAAAAACGGGCCGCCTACATGATGGAGCGGGTGGCGACCCATGGCCTGCGCCGCGCCGCAGAAATGCGCGAAGTGGCACTGACCGTTGAACAGTTGGGACTGTTCGGGGACATGGCCAGGGCAACCGTTGAATGGCAGCAGCGCGTTGGTGAACTGGCTGTGGACATCGGCGAGGCCGACTATGGCCCGGCAGCTGACAAGCTGCTCGCAAAAATCACCTAGCGGTCATCCAGTTGGCGAGGGGGCGTGGCGGCTATTTGAAAAATGAATAGCCCTGATTGGTTTTGAATTTAACTATTCACGGCGGATGCTGTCTAATCCTGGCAATGGATTGAATACGACAATGGAGACAGGTATATGAGCGATTTTCTGCCGATGAGCACCATCACTTCCGAAGACGGGTTTACCTTTGAGGGGTATAAGGTCTCACCGCAGGGAACTTCCCTTGGGGGCGTCGTCATCCTGCAGGAAATATTCGGCGTCACCGATCAGTTGAAGACGGTGGCGCAGTTCTATGCCGATAATGGCTATACGGCCATTGTTCCGGCCCTGTTTGACCGCCATACCCGGGGGCTGGTTGTGCCTTTTGATCAGGGGCCGACGGGCCGGGAAATCGCCTTGGGGCTGGATCCCGCCACCGTCAGGAAGGATGTTGCCGCGGCTGCAAAGGCGGTCGATACCGGCGCCGGTGTGTCGCTTGTCGGTTTCTGCTGGGGGGGAGGGCAGGCCTACCGTCTTGCCTGTTCACTGGAACTGACCAGTGCCGTTGCCTTTTACGGGACCGCCCTTGCCAAGCATATGGAGAACAATCCCGAAGGGCCTCTGTGTCCAATGCTGTTTCACTTCGGCGAAACCGATGAACTGACTCCCCCTGCGGTTATTGCCGCCGTCCGCGAAGCGGCACCGGCGGCCGAGGTGCACGTCTATGCGGCGGGCCATGCCTTTGCCAATGACGTGCGCGCCAATTACGTTGAAGCGGCGGCTACGCTGGCCAAACAGCGGACGCTGGATTTTTTAAAAAATCACCATGGCGGCTGAACAAGCAACCGGGCGTCCCGTGAAGATGCTGCTGACCCGGACAATCGCCGGGCTTATTACCCTGCTGTGTATTCTCTGGAATGCCGATGCGCCGGCCTGGTTCGGTGTCGCGTTCCTGAATGAACAGTTTCTGGCGATCATCCTGGGGCTGGCGATCGCGACCGTATTTATCACCACTCGGATGTCCGGCGCGGAAACAACGACGACGCCGCTGCTTGACTATGGGCTCGCGGCGCTCGGTCTGGGCACGCTGCTCTATACGTCCTACAACATGACGGACCTCATCGATTCCATCGGCGAACGGCCGGCGATTTTGACTTTCGTCGGCGGTGTCATCGTCGTTCTGGTCATGGAGGGATTGCGAAGGGCCGCCGGCTGGGCGCTTTTTCTGATCATCGGGCTGTTTATCGCCTATGCCCTTGTCGGCCATATGGTGCCGGGGGATCTGGTCGGCCGGGAAACCAGCCTGACCAATCTTGTTCAGTATATCGGCTTTGATCCGAGCGCTGTTTTCGGCACGCCGCTGTCGATTGGTGCATCGATTGTCATCCTGTTCGTGTTCATGGGGCAATTGCTGTTCAGGGCCGGTGGTGGCGAATTTTTCACCGATCTGGCCCTCGCCGCGACCGGGCGCATGCGCGGCGGTTCGGCCAAGATATCAGTTATCGCCTCGGCCCTGTTTGGCTCCATTTCAGGCAGTGCCGTCTCCAACGTGGCGACAACAGGGGTGATCACGATCCCGCTCATGGGCAAGGGCGGTTACAAAAAGGTGGATGCGGGCGCCATTGAGGCCATCGCCTCGACCGGCGGCCAGTTGATGCCGCCGATCATGGGCGCCGCGGCCTTCCTGATGGCCGAATTTCTGGAAGTTCCTTACGTCGATATCATGATTGCGGCAATGCTTCCGGCTGTTCTCTACTATGGC
>JABMNT010000134.1 GCA_013203595.1 Rhodospirillales bacterium | reverse complement strand
GTTCCGGCTCGGGCTCAGGTTCCGGCGCGGGCTCTTCCATGACCTCCGGCTCAGCCGGAGCATCGTCCTCTTCCGCCAAAATACGACGGATCGACGCGAGGATATCCTCCATCGAAGGTTCTTGGCCGTCTTCTACCTGTGCCGTTTCTTCACTCATACCTTGTCCACCGGATCATGGGATTCTCGTATCGTACGCGGTTTTGTGTTAACAAACGGTAACCATATAGGTCTATGATTTACCAGTCTGAAATGCCGTACGATCTGTTTTGCCCCCCATTTGCGGTTCATTGAATTATTGGGCGTCGCCGCCGGAACGGCCACCAAACCATTTACCCTTGACCTCGAGGTAGTGCTCGCGCGGGTCATACAAGGTGACCGGCAGTTCCAGGTCCCGCGCCGTCAGCTGACCCATCGATGATTTAAGCTCGTAAATGGCGACAACTTCATCACGCTGGGCCCGCACATGCGACACCCGAGAATCGAGCAGTTCCTGCTCGGCATCGAGAACATCCAAAACCGTACGAGAGCCGACAGAGGCCTCGCGCTCAACCCCTTCAAGGGCGACGATATTGGCATCAATCTGGGTCGAGAATGCCGCCACACGGGCCTGTGCCGTAATCAGGGCTTCCCAGGCTTTGGCTGCACTGGAAACCGCCGAGCGGCGCTGTTCGTCGATCACGTATGCCTGTCTGGCCGAGGTCTGACGGGCTTCGCGCAGCCGTGAATAAACCGTACCCTGCTGATAAATCGGGATATTGATGCCGATACCGATATCCGCCGTGGTAATGCTGCCCTGTTCTGCCGCGCCCTCGAAGGCCCTGGAATAGCCAGCGGTCAGTTCCACATCCGGCAACAACTCGCCCCATACCCCGTCGGCACTGTCAACGGCGGCGCGGCGGTCAAATTCGGAACTGATGACGGACGGATTTTTGGTGGCCGCCAGTTTCAGGGCCTCGTCCTTGGTTGCCGGCAGAGCCGACGGCAGTGCCGGCACCTGCAGATCGACCGGTGCGGCTTCGCCAACAACATTGCGGTATTCCGCCCTCGCCGACTCAAGGTCGCCTTCCGACTGAACGCGGTCGGCCGTTGTCCGCGCCAAGCGGGCTTCCGCCTGATGCACGTCGGTGCGGGTGATTTCACCCACTTCAAAGCGGTCGCGGGTGGCTTCCAACTGGCGTTTGAGAACCTGCTCGTTGTTCAGGTTCAGATTGAGCACCGCCTCTTCGCGAAAGACATCCATATAAGCGGAAATCACATCCAGCAGAACGGTCTGTTCGGTTGCCATCAGGCGGGCACGTTCGGCCCGCACGGTATTTTCGGCTTCACTGGTTGCTGCCAGGGTACGCCCGCCCCGGAACAGGGGCTGGGTGATATCAAGACCGGCACTCTGCTGCTGGCGGGTCTGGTTGCGGCCGGAGCCGATTGAGTTGGTGTTGACCGAGCTGGCATAGCCGCCATCGACGCTCATCGATACATCCGGTCGCCAGTTGGACAGGGCCTGTGGCACCTCTTCGTCGGTTGCCCGCAACTGGGCCCGCCGTGCCAGCAGGGTGGGATTGTTATAATAGGCGGCGGTCAGTGCATCGACCAGCGTCTGCGCATGGACAACTTGCGGTGTCAGCGCGGTATAAGCCGCCGCCACCGTCATGAAACCGACAGCCATCGATAAACGGCGAACCGTTTTTCGATGTGTCATCAGAAGTGAATTCAGGTTCAACGTCATAGCCCAGGATTTCCATACGTTATAAAAAAATTCCAGCGTAAATCAGCCAGATACAGACAGACAGGTCAATAGGGCCCGGTTTTCCCCGGAATTCCGCGGCTTTTTGCGGTCTCCGCGAAGCTTCGTTAACTATAATCGCGAATCTGCGGCGCAATTGATTCGCAACGACGTTCCCGGCTAAGGGCTTGTTCTGCCTTAAAAATTAAAACTGAAACGCTGCCTCGCGGGTGAAACCCGGCAATTCCGGGGTGCCCGCGTCAAACACATCTCGGCCGGAAATCACACCGTGATTGCGTTGCATGTAGCGGGCGCTGCAC
>JABMNT010000133.1 GCA_013203595.1 Rhodospirillales bacterium | reverse complement strand
CCCTGGTCAAGAAGGAAATGCGCCAGTTGCGCGAACTGGTGGGCGCGGACCCGGACGCGCCGGCGCTGATGGAAGTGGCCCTGGCGACGGCCGGAAAACGGGTTGTCCTGAAGTGGCCACTGCGTGCCGACCCCATGCCCGGCCTTCGGGCCTGTTCCCATCAGATCCTGGGCAAGTCGACCCGGTATGATGTGTTTATGACAAGTTAAACCAGCCGGTCCTTCGGTTCCTTGCCGGCGAAAAACGCATCGATGTTATCAAGCGCGCGAAAACCCATGGCGTCGCGGGTCTGGCTGGTCGCACTGCCAATATGCGGCAGCATGAAGATGTTCTCCAGAGTCGCGAATTTCGGGTTGCCGCCGGGCTCGGTCACAAAAACATCGAGTCCCGCCGCAGCCAGTTTGCCGGACCGCAGGGCCTCAACCAGCGCCTCTTCGTCGACCAGTGCACCGCGTGCCGTGTTCACAAAAATCGCACCGTCCGGCAACAAGGCGAACTTTTCCGCCGTCATGAATCCGGTGGTTTCCGGGGTTGTCGGGCAATGCAGTGAAAGCACGTCGGCGACGGCCAGCAGGTCATCCAGTTGGTCATGAAAAATCGCGCCGGCTTCCTTGTCGCCAGGCAGGCGCGAGCGATTGAAATAGTGGACTTCCATATCCATGCCGCGGGCCCGTTTCGCCATGACCTGGCCAACCCGGCCCATGCCGACGATGCCGATACGTTTTCCGGTAACCTGGGTGCCAACCATGAAGGCCGGGCTCCAGGAATCCCATTTGCCCTGGCGCATCATCCGGTCGCCCTCGCTGGCGCGGCGCGCTGCCCCCAGCATCAGCAGCATGCCGATTTCCGCCGTCGCATCGGACAGCACATCGGGGGTGTTGGTGACCACCACTCCCCGCGCCTTGAGGGCAGCCAGGTCACAATGATCGACACCGACCGAATGGTTGGCGATGATTTTGACACGGGCCGGGAGTTGTGCCGCCACCACGGCATTAAAATGCTCTGAATGACAGGGGATGACCGCGTCGGCGCCGGCACATTTTTCCAGCAGCTGGTCACTGCTGTAGACCGTATCGTCGGGATTGAAAATCACCTGATAATCTCGGCTTGCCCGGGCTTCCGTATTTGCGGAATATTTGCGGGTCAAGAGTAAGACGGGTTTATCGCTCATCGGTTGGGTCCTTTCCCTGGTTTCCGTCAGGCGGGTGTTTCGCTTGAATCCACGGAAATCATGGCTCATATTGCAGTGCAGCAATCAACTGGTAACGTCGCTACCGCGCCCGGAAGGAAATCCTATGAGTTTCACCGTCATCGAACAAGTCCCCGCCCGCCTTAATCGTTCCGAACTGGCCGTTCCCGGATCAAATCCGGTGTTTCTCGAGAAAGCCCAGAAAAGCAACGCCGATATCGTGTTTCTTGACCTGGAGGATGCGGTGGCCCCGGACGACAAGGTGCAGGCCCGGAAAAACATCATCGAGGCGCTCAACGATCTGGACTGGTCGGCGAAAACTGTATCGGTGCGGATAAATGGTCTCGATACCCACTATATGTACCGTGATGTGATCGATATTGTCGAGCAGGCTGGCCAGCATCTGGATCTGATCATGATCCCCAAGGCGGGAACGGCTTGCGATATTTACGCGCTCGATATGCTGGTCACCCAGATCGAGGCGGCCAAGGGCCATCCCAACAGGATCGGCTTCGAGATGATTATCGAAACCGCACTGGGTATGCAGAACGTCAATGAAATTGCCGCCGCCTCGCCGCGCAACGAATCCCTGCATTTCGGCGTCGCCGACTATGCCGCATCGACAAAAGCCCGGACCACGGGAATTGGCGGGCCCAATGAAGATTACCATGTACTGACGGACAAGGATGATGCCGGCAACCGGCAGGTTCACTGGGGCGATATGTGGCATTATCCGATTACCCAGATGGTGATAGCGGCGCGGGCCAACGGACTGCGCCCGATCGATGGTCCGTTTGGTGACTTTTCCGATGCAGAGGGCTATCTGGCGCAGGCCAAGCGGGCGGCGACGCTCGGCTGTGAGGGGAAGTGGGCGATCCATCCGTCCCAGATCGAGCTGGCCAATCAGGCTTTCAGTCCGTCGGAAAAGGAAATCACCAAGGCGACACGCATCCTGGAAGCCATGGAACAGGCGCAAAAGGAGGGCAAGGGCGCGGTTGCCCTGGACGGGCGCCTGATCGATATTGCATCCATCAAGCAGGCCGAAGTGATGGTTGCCGCCGCCAAACAGATTGCCGCATTGGACAAATAATTTGCGCAAACAATGTCCCCATTGGTGTCGATTTGGGATGTCAATCGGGAAACCCTGTGATAAATATCGCCTATGCATAATTATTTAGAATTTGAAAAACCCATCGCCGAGCTCGAAGGCAAGATCGAGGAACTGCGCCACCTGACCGGCTCACCCGAGGTCAATATTGCCGAAGAGGTTGGCAAGCTTCAGAAAAAAGTCGAAAAGCTGCTGGTCACCACCTATGCAAAGCTGACGCCGTGGCAAAAGACTCAGGTGGCCCGTCACCATGACCGGCCCCATGCCGTTGATTACATCGCCGAGCTGTTTGAGGACTTCACACCGCTGGCCGGTGACCGGGGCTTTGCCGAAGACGCGGCGATCATCGGCGGCATCGGCCGTTTCCAGGGAACATCCGTTGTCGTTATCGGCACGGAAAAGGGTTCCGGCACGGAAAGCCGGGTCAAACATAATTTCGGCATGGCCCGTCCGGAAGGCTACCGCAAGGCCCAGCGTCTGATGAAGCTGGCCGACCGCTTTGGCCTGCCGGTGATCACCCTGGTTGATACGGCCGGCGCCTATCCCGGTGTCGACGCTGAAGCCCGGGGTCAGGCGGAAGCAATTGCGCGCTCCATTCAGGTCTCGCTTGGTCTGGAAGTGCCGATTATCAGCCTGATCATCGGCGAGGGCGGCTCCGGCGGGGCGATTGCCCTGGCCACGGCCAACCGGGTGATCATGCTTGAGCATTCCATTTATTCGGTGATTTCACCGGAAGGCTG
>JABMNT010000132.1 GCA_013203595.1 Rhodospirillales bacterium | reverse complement strand
TTGACCCCCTTGTGGGGCGTTTTGTTGTTTTGTCTGATATCCACAGGTGCCCTGGCTCAAAAGATTGTCCCCGAGGCACCACCCTTTGATGCCTGGCTGGCGGAACTGAAACAGGATGCCCGAACCCGGGGCATCAGCGCCGATGTTGTGGCCCGCACCCTGGACGGTGTTCAGCCGATTCCACGGGTCCTCGAACTTGACCGTCAGCAACCCGAGTTCACCCTGACCTTCTGGTCCTATATGGAAAAAGCGGTCAACGCGCAGCGCATCGCCAAGGGCCGGGAACTTCTGGTCACCCATAAGAAGCTGCTTGATGACATTCACTCAAAATACGGGGTGCCGCCCCGTTATCTGGTGGCGTTCTGGGGGCTGGAAAGCAATTTTGGTCAATATACCGGTGTCTTCCCGGTGGTCGCGGCTCTTGTCACCCTGGCCCATGACCGCCGGCGATCTGGTTTCTTTCGCGAACAGTTACTGGCCGTGCTCGGCCTGATCGACACCGGCGACATCGCACCGGACACCAAGGCATCGTGGGCCGGGGCCATGGGCAACCATCAGTTCATTCCCACCACCTACCGCGACTTCGCGGTGGACGGCAATGGCGACGGCAAGCGCGATTTGTGGCATACACTGCCCGACATATTTGGATCTGCCGCCAATTACCTGAAGGGGGCGGGCTGGGAGAAGCAATGGTCATGGGGCCGCGAAGCCCGCCTGCCGAAGGGCTTCGCCTACGAGCTGACCGGCCTGAACGTCCGCAAACCTCTGAGTGAATGGCAGAAACTGGGGGTGCGCCGGGCCAACGGCAAAAATCTGCCGGTTGCCGACATTGAAGCCTCTGTGGTGCTGCCGGCGGGTTATCAGGGACCGGCTTTTCTGGTCTACAAGAACTACCGCACGATCATGGTCTGGAACCGTTCAATCCTCTATGCCCTGGCGGTCGGACATCTGGCCGACCGGTTTGCCGGCGGCAGTGCACTGGTGGCCAAAAAGCCGGCCAACGACCGGCCCCTGTCCAGTCACGACGTGAGCGCCATTCAACGCAAACTCAGCGGCCTCGGATTCGATGCCGGTGATGCCGATGGCATCGTCGGCTCGCAAACCCGCAAGGCCATAAAAGGCTTTCAGCAGCAGGCCGGACTGCCGGCCGACGGCTATCCGTCAGCCGGGCTGCTGGAGCGGTTGAACGGGGCTTCAAAATAGATGGGATTTTTTGATGAAAAACCACAAAATAGCGTGAAATTCCTGCGGCTTTGATACAAAATGTAGAAATTCTATGTAAAATTCGGTTGGCAGATTAGGTTCGATATTGATGGTTGGGAATTGGAAACGGGTTTTTTTTAGTGTTTTGACCGGATTGTTCCTGGTCGGCTGCTCGGAAACCCAACTGGCTGTGCATTCAGCCAAGCGCCTGATTGCCAGTCCGGAATCAGAGGCTGGCGGCGAATATAAAATCGGCAAGCCCTATCAGATCGCCGGCGCCTGGTATTATCCCCAGGAAGACTTTGAATATGATGAAAGTGGTATCGCTTCCTGGTACGGGGCAAAGTTCCATGGTCGGCGCACCGCCAACAGCGAAGTCTACGATATGAACGCCCTGACTGCGGCGCACCGGACCCTGCCCATGCCCAGCTTTGTGCGGGTTACCAATCTGGAAAACGGACGCAGTTTGATTCTCAGGGTCAATGACCGCGGCCCGTTTGCCCGTGGCCGGATCATAGATATCTCCCGGCGTGGTGCCCAATTGCTGGATTTTCAGCGCAAGGGGACAGCCCGGGTACGGGTCCAGGTTCTGGCTGATCAGACCCGCGCCCTGAAAGCACGGATCACCAACCAGACGCAACTGGCCAGGGCCGGATCGCCGATAACCATCGACCGACTGCCGAAACCGAAAGTGCAGACGCAATCGCTGAGCCCTGTCGGTGCCCAGCCGACAACTGCCCAGGCCCTCGATGCGACACCGAGATCACTGCCTGAAATTCAAACCGCTCAGGCAGCCGAGCCCATGACGCTGGTTGAAGAACCGCTGGTTGAGGACCCACTGGTGTCGGAGGCCGTTGAACAGGCGGCCGTCGTCAACACCAATATATTTGTCCAGGCGGGTGCTTTTAGCCGGTTTGACAATGCCAACCGGGTCAAGGCAAAATTATCGCCCTTAGGGTCCGTCAGCCTGTCACAGGTGCTGGTTAACGGCAGGGACCTGTATCGGGTGCGTCTGGGCCCTATAGAAAGTGTCAGCGCTGCCGACCGACTGCTCGAAGCCGTTGCCGAAGCCGGATACCCGGAAGCACGCATAGTTGTTATCAAGTAGCCAGGCGCGTCCAGACCCCGTTCAAACATAACAGGAAATTATAGTGATATTCTCGATTAAAAAGTTAGCTGTTTATGTTTTTGTTATCATCGCAATGGTCGCTGCAACGGCGCCGGCCAATGCCATTGACACAATTGCCCGGGAAGCCATCATTCTCGATATGGAAACCGGTGCCGTGTTGTTTGAAAAAGATGCCGACCAGCTCATGCCGCCGGCTTCCATGAGCAAATTGATGACCCTCTATCTGCTGTTCAGTCGGCTCCGTGATGGTTCCCTGTCGCTGGATGATACGTTTCAGGTGAGCGTTAACGCGTGGCAGCGGGGCGGTGCCAAAAGCGGCAGTTCAACCATGTTTCTGTCACCGAAAAAACGGGTTTCGATCGGCGACCTGATCCCGGGTATCATTGTTCAGTCCGGAAACGATGCCTGTATTGTGGTTGCCGAAGGGATCTCCGGCTCGGAAGAAGCCTTTGCCGAGGAAATGACGGAAAAGGCCCGGTCGCTCGGCATGGCAAACTCGACCTTCCGCAATGCCACCGGATGGCCGCATCCCGAACATTTGATGACCGCCCGTGATCTGGCGATCCTGGCAAAACGCACGATCGAGGATTTTCCGCAATATTATCATTATTACAAGCAGCTGAAGTTTACCTACAATGGGATCAAGCAGAACAACCGCAATCCGCTGCTCTATAAGGATATGGGCGCCGATGGTCTGAAAACCGGACATACGGAGGCGGCCGGATACGGACTGACCGCATCGGCCGTGCGTGGTGGCCGGCGCCTGATTCTGGTGGCTAACGGGCTGCCCTCCAAAAAAGACCGCAGCAGCGAACCGGAACGGTTGCTGGAGTGGGCGTTCAGGGAGTTCGATAACTATGCCCTGTTCAGCAAGGGCGAGCAGGTGGAAAATGCCGATGTCTGGTTGGGCGAAAGCCTGACGGTGCCCCTGGTTATTGATCAGGATGTGAAGATTACGCTGCCGCGCAAGGTCCGCCGGCAAATGAAGGTCACGGTCGCCTTTACCGGCCCGGTCCCGGCCCCTATTGCCGTTGGTGACAGAATTGCAGTCCTTAGAATTACGGCGCCGGATCAGGCAGTCATCGAAATTCCCTTGCTTGCCGGTGCCAATGTGGAACGGCTGGGGCTGATAGGTCGGCTGGGCGCGGCGTTAACGTCGATTCTATGGGGGCAGACCGGTTAACCCCATGACCGGTGGTAAATTCATAACCTTTGAAGGCGGCGAGGGGGCTGGCAAGTCAACCCAGGTTCGCAGGCTGGCCACGGCCATGGCGGCAGCGGGCCAGCCGGTCCTGACGACGCGTGAGCCGGGTGGCGCCGCCGGGGCCGAGCAAATCCGCAGTCTTCTGGTTTCCGGTGCCATTGACCGCTGGCAGCCGATGAGCGAAGCCCTGCTCAATTATGCGGCGCGCGCGGAGCATGTGGCGCAAACCATAGAGCCGGCCCTGCGGCGGGGCGACTGGGTCGTCTCGGACCGGTTTGCCGACTCAACCCTGGCCTACCAGGGTTATGGCCATGGTCTGGATCCGGAAAAACTGAAAAGCCTGCACCATATCACACTGGGCGATTTTCAGCCCGATTTAACCTATGTGCTGGACCTGCCGGTCGAGGAAGGATTGCGCCGGGCGATGGCCCGAGGGGACGGCGAAGACCGTTACGAACGGATGGGCATCGATTTTCATAATCGCCTGCGCGACGGGTTTCTGGAAATCGCCGGTGCCGATCCGGAACGCTGCGTGGTCATCGACGGGACAGCGGATATGGATACCATTCAGCAGTCCATTTGGGCTGCCCTCCAGCATAAGTTTCCCGGGCGCTTCCAATGAATGCCAAAAAAGCCGCCAGCGTTGACGAACCCGCCTGGCCACCACCGGCCCGGTTAAATCCGGAACTGACCGGCCAGGCCGATGCCGAGCGGGTGCTGCTGGACGCCTTTCATGGCGGCCGCATGGCCCATGCCTGGCTGTTGTGTGGACAGAAAGGCATCGGCAAGGCGACACTGGCCTACCGGTTCGCGCGTCACGTCCTGTCGCAAAACCCCGATGGCCCGAGCCAGGGTTTATTTGGTGAGGCGATGGTGCCGGACAGCCTGTTTACGGATCCCCTGTCACCCGTCTTCAAACGGGTGGCCGCCGGCAGTCACGGGGATCTGCTGAGCGTTGAGCGGTCGCTCAACGACAGGGGCAAGCTGCGCGGCGAAGTGGTTGTCGAGGACGTCCGCGACGTTGGTGAGTTTTTCAGCATGACCGCATCGGAAGGCGGTTGGCGGATTGTGATTGTCGACAGCGCCGACGAAATGAACAGACATGCGGCCAACGCCGTGCTCAAGGTGCTGGAAGAGCCGCCGAACCGGGCGCTTTTGCTGCTGGTCAGCCATAACCCTGGTCAGTTGCTGCCAACCATCCGCTCGCGCTGTCGGATGCTGCATATGAAGGCCCTGGATGCGGCCCATATGGACGCTTTGCTGGTCAGCTATGCCCCCGATCTCGGTGCTGACGACCGGGCCAGGCTGATCGAATTGTCCGATGGCAGTATTGGCCGCGCCGTGGATTTGATTGCAGCTGGCGGGATCGAGCTCTATCGGGATATTCTTGACCTGCTGTCCACTCTGCCTGAACTCAGTGTCGCCAAATTGCATCTGTTGGCGGATCGCCTGGCGAAAGCCGGCGCTGAAGCGCAGTTTTATACGGCCATGGACCTGCTCAGATGCATCCTCGCGCGGTTTTTGCGGTTTGCTGCCGAAGCAGGGGCTGCCGGTTCCGGCGGCGATCAGGGGTTCGCCGATGAAAGAGACCTGTTCATGCGCCTGATCCCGGGAGCCGGTCTTGATCGATGGCTTGAGGTATGGGAAAAGATGTGCGGGCTTCTGGAGCGGACAGGGGCCATCCACCTGGATCGCAAACAAGTGGTCCTGAACATATTTCTTGAATTCGATGGCGCGCTTCGCAACCGCTGAAAGCCACCATTGAAAAACCGGGTTTAGGCTAACGATGGACAAACGGTACTACGTCACCACGCCGATCTACTATGTCAATGATTCACCGCATATCGGACATGCCTACACGACGCTTGCCTGTGATGCGCTGGCCCGGTTCAAGCGGCTGGACGGCTATGAAGTCTATTTTCTGACCGGCACCGACGAGCATGGACAAAAGGTCGAGAAATCGGCACAGGCCGCCGGTGTTGACCCGCAGGCCTTTACCGACCGGGTGTCCCAGAATTTTCGTGATCTGGCTGATGTCATGGATTTTACCCACGATGATTTCATCCGCACCACCGAGCCTCGCCACAAGGCGGCCTGTCAGGATATCTGGCGCAGGCTGGAGGAATCCGGCGATATCTATCTGGGCTCCTACGCCGGCTGGTACGCGGTCCGCGACGAGGCCTTTTACGGCGAGGACGAACTGAAAAAAGCGCCCGATGGCAGTAAGCTGGCGCCCACCGGCGCCCCCGTTGAATGGGTCGAGGAACCCAGCTATTTCTTCCGCCTGTCGGCCTGGGACGAGCGACTGCTGAAATTCTACGATGAAAACCCGGATTTCATTCTACCGAAAACCCGGCGCAATGAAGTGGTCAGTTTCGTCAAGGGTGGCCTGATGGATCTGTCGATTTCGCGCACCACATTCAACTGGGGGGTGCCGGTGCCCGGCAACGATGCGCATATCATGTATGTCTGGCTCGATGCCCTGACCAATTACATCACCGCCGTTGGTTATCCGGACACCGAGGCAGCCCTTTACAAAAAGTTCTGGCCCGCCGATCTGCACATGGTCGGCAAGGATATCCTGCGTTTCCATGCGGTCTACTGGCCGGCCTTCCTGCTGGCTGCCGGCCTTGAGGCGCCGAAAAGGGTGTTTGCTCATGGCTGGTGGACCAATGAGGGCGAAAAGATTTCCAAGTCCCTGGGCAATGTCATTGATCCGCTGGAACTGGTCAATACCTACGGCCTTGATCAGGTCCGTTATTTCCTACTGCGTGAGGTGCCCTTTGGCAACGACGGCGACTTTTCCAGGCGCGCCATGGTCGGTCGCATGAACAGTGACCTGGCCAACGATTACGGCAATCTGGCGCAACGGGTGATGTCGATGATTCATAAGAACTGCGACGCCCGGATGCCGGCTCCCGGCCCGTTTTCCGCCGATGACCAGGTCATGCTCGACGCGGCCAAGGCAGCGCTTGGCAATGTGCGTGAGAAAATGGACGTGCAGGCTTTTCACGAGGCCCTGGAGGCGATTTGGGTGGTGATCCGCCAGTCCAACGGCTATGTGGATGCGCAGGCACCGTGGAAGCTGAAAAAGGAAGATCCGGCCCGCATGAACACGGTGCTCTATACCCTGGCCGAAACCATCCGCCATCTGGCGATCCTGACCCAGCCGTTCATGCCCGATGCCTCGGCCCGTATTCTCGACCAGTTGGGTGTGGCCGCCGATGCGCGCTCCTTTGGTGCGCTTGAAAGCGGGGCTGCCCTGGCCAGCGGCGGTGCCGTGGCCAAGCCGGAAGGGGTGTTTCCCCGCTATGTGGAGGAGGAGGGGGCTTAACTGGCGGTTACAGGTCGTAATAGAGCGGGGCAACCAGCGAGAAGGTAACCCAGATAAGAACCGCCAACGGTACGCCGGCTTTGAGGAAATCGATAAAGCGGTAATGGCCTGGGCCCATGACCAGCAGGTTGGTCTGGTAGCCGATCGGCGTGCAGAAGGAACAGTTCGCGGCAAATAGGGTGGTGACGGCAAAGATATGTGGGTCGATTCCTGCGGCCAAGGCGATATGAACCCCGATCGGGGTGAACAGCACTGCACAGGCATTGTTGCTAATCAAGTTGGTGAATATGACCACAATCAGGAAATGGGCAGATAACAATACGGCGGGACCAGCACCGAAAAACAGTCCGATCATAATCTGTTCGGCTATGAATGTGGCACCTCCAGTTACTTCCAGCGCAGTTCCCAGTGCCAGGGATGTGGCGACAATGAAGACAAGCTTAAAGTCGATGCTGCGTAGAGCCGCACTCAGGCGAATTGCGCCAAGTAAAATCATCAGGGTTGCACCCAGAAGCGCCGCCACGACGATCGGCAGTAGATCGGTTGCTGCGAGCATAATCACGCCAACGAAGACAGTCAGGGCCCGTTTCGAGCGGCGAAAAGTTGGCACATCTACCGCCGATTCCTCGAGGACCACCAAGTCACGTTGGTTTGGTAGAGAAGCGATCACTTCGTCGGTACCGTAAAGCAACAGAATGTCGCCGACCTCCAGTGTAATGTCGTTCATTTTTGAGCGGATCATGCGGGTTCGGCGCTGGAGCCCCAGAACCAGGCAACCATAGCTCTGCAGAAACCGCTTGCTTCGAATTGTTCTTCCGGCCAGGCCGCCGCCCGGTGCCACCATAGCTTCGACAATTTGACGATGGGCCGAAGGCGGGGTCCCGCCCGGACCTAATTCCAGTTCCAGTTCGGAATCGCTTGGAATCACGCCAAACTCGTGCATTTTGATGTCGCTCAGCACTTTTCGCGTTGTCGCGATGACCAGAATGTCTCCGGGTTCCAATGGGAACTGATCGAAGGGCGGTAAAACCGCCCGGCGCTGACGCCAGATAACCAGCACAGTGACGTCAACAGACAAGTCCTGGAAATGGCCGGCCACCGGAACGACTCCGATCAGGGGAGAGTTTTTCTGGACGGTGAGATGGGAAAGGAACTGTTGTCCGGAGCGCGCTGTCAAACCTTCTCGTTCCGAGGTTTTCTTGGGAAGTAGCAGCGGACATAGGAATAAGATATAGGCAAGCCCCACTGCCGCCAGGATGATGCCCATTGGTGAAAAATCAAAAAACCCAAGGGGCGCGTAACCCAGATCGGCAAGCGAGCGGGAAACCAGCAAGTTGGTGCTGCTCCCGATCAAGGTGGTCATACCGCCGAGAATAGCGGCGAAGCTCAAGGGCATCATTACCTGCGCGGCGCAATGGTCCATTTTCGCTGATAGGGCGAGCAGGACGGGAATGAAAATCACCACCACCGGGGTATTGTTCAAAAAAGCAGACATTACTGAAACACCAGTCAGGATAATGGCTACCGCATAAGTCATGTTGCCGCCGCTAACGTCATACATAATATAGGCGACCCTGTTGAGTGCGCCGGTGGACACCAGCGCCTGACCAATGATGATCATGGAAAGCACGGTGATCAGCGCCGGATTACCGAAACCGGCAAGCAGAGTATGCGCGTCCAACAGGTTCTGCATATTGGGGCCGCGTAGCGGGACGACGTGAAAGACGACTATCATTACTGCGAGGCAGAGAGCGGACGAGACCTCAATCGCAAGCCGCTCCCATATGTAGAAGACGATCAACGCGGCAACGAAGGCGAACGTTACCCACATATGGAAAGATGGCGCCAACGTCGGCAGCAGCATGACCCTGTATCCTTCGTAAGCAATGGGATCGGAGGGCTTAGTTTACTTCTAATTCTGATGTCGGGATACGAAATTCAAGACCGTTTAATCAGGATGAATTTTAACAACAGACATACTTTTTTCTCTTTGATAAGTCACAGCTAGCCGTGGCTGCCGATGCGCGCTCATTTGGTGCCCTTGAAAGCGGTGCTGCCCTGGCCAGCGGCAGTGCCGTGGCCAAGCCGGAAGGGGTGTTTCCCCACTATGCGGAGGAGGAGGGGGCTTAACCGGCGGTCGTGTCCTGGGAGGATAACACGACGGTTACCGTTGTCCCCTTATTGACCGCACTTTCAATCGCGAATGTTCCCTGATGCAGGTCAACAAGAGAGGCGACGATCGACAGGCCCAGACCCGTTCCGGTTTGGCTGCGATGGGGATCGGGGTGTGACTGGGTGAACGGTTGGGTTATGGTCGGCAGCTTGTCGGGCGGGATGCCAATACCGGTATCACTCACCTGAATGGTGAAAGTGCCATCGGCAAATTCGGCAGATGCCGTCACCGTCCCGTTTGTCCGGGTAAACTTGACCGCGTTGGACAGCAGGTTGAGCAGGATCTGGGTGACTGATCGCTTGTCCGCATAAAGGGTTGGCAGATTATCGGGAACGTCACTGGTGACGGTAATTCCCGCAGTGACCGCGGCCTGCTCAATGCTTTTGATGCAGTTTGCCAACAAGGCCTTGATGTTTATATGCTCATTGGCAAGCGAGCGCTTGCCGGCTTCGATTGCGGCAATGTCGAGGACATCGTTGACCAGAGCCAGCATGAGGTTGCCGCTGTGGTGAATGTCGTTTGCGTAGTCGCGGTAATTATCCGAACCCAGGGGGCCAAAATATTGGCCCCTCATCATGTCACTAAACCCCAATATTGCGTTTAAGGGGGTTCGGAATTCATGGCTCATTGTCGCCAGAAACTCTGATTTGGCCTGGTTGGCCCGCTCCGCTTCAACCATCGCCGCATCCCGGGCGGCCTCAAGCTCCTTGCGGTCGGTTATATTGATGGCCGTGCCCCGATAGCCCTTGAAGTTGTTGTCCTGGTCATAGACGGGAATGCCGCTTGTCCGGGTCCAGACTGGCTCCCTGCCTTCGAGGACCCGGAGAAATTCGAAGTCTCTGAAAGGCAGGTGGTCATCAAGGGTCTGCAAATGCTCGCGTACTTTTTGGTCATTGGATTGGTCACCGATGATATCCCTTCGCGTTTTGCCGTAGAGATCTTCCGGGTTCATGCCGATACTTCGGATGTTGTCAGACATGAAAGTGAAACGGAGATGCTCGTCCATTTCCCACATCCAGTCCGACGACGATTCAGCAAAGTCACGAAACCGCTGCTCACTTTCTCTCAGGGCCTGCTCCGCGATTTTACGTTTTCTGGCTTCAATGGCGTGGGAGACGAGGTTGGCCAGGGAGCCCGCGTAAATGATTTCCTCCGACGACCAGTGGCGGGCCGGACCAATATGTTCCAGGCAGATGACGCCAATGATGGTGTGGCCAAAGCGGATGGGGGCGTCGAGCATCGAGGTAATGCCCAGGGGCCTTAAATAGGATTGGGAAAATGCGCTTGTTCTTGGATCCAGATGGGCATCGTGGGCATCGATGGCGTGGTCCTGGTCCATGGCCGCAAAATAGGCCGGGTAATCGACGGCTTTCAGCTCAGCGCCTTCAGAATGCCAGCTTTTGCTTTTTTCAAAAAGATCAACACATTGGATTTTCGTCTGATCACCGGCAAACATCCAGATACTTGCCCGCTCTACGTTGAGCGTACCCGCTGCGGCTTCTGCAATTTCCTGAAACGCAGTCTTCGAATCACCCTCGTAAAGTGCCTTGCCTTTCACCAGGCTCAGTAGAGAATCGCTGTACTGTCCCTGCAGGTGGTCCGTATGCGTCATTCTGTTCTCACACAATAATATGTAGAATTCAGCTTCTCACAGATTCCCGCATGAATGCAATTCAACTTTCCCGATTTTTTTCGTGGGAGACTATGGGGCCGAGTGAGCGATGCCGGTTGCGCCTATTCACAGGCTGCCGCATTTTCCGGTTCTGCAATTATACCTACAGCCGCCTGACGATCAAACTGGTGATATCGTCATGCTGGTCGGCGTCGCCGACAAAGGCATCGATGGCGGCACTCACCCGGTCGATGCCCTCGGCGGCGGCGACGTGGGTCAGGTTATCCAGACAGGCCGCCAGGCGGTCCTCGCCGAAGGCCTGGCGGTGGCCATCGAAGGCTTCGGTCACGCCATCGGTGAAAACGAACAGAAATTCACCCGGTTGCAGGCGGACCTGAGCCTGCTGATAGTCGAGACCAGTCATCACGCCCAACACCACGCCGTCGCCACCGTGCAGTTCCTGGGCCGGCGTGCCCTGGCCGATCCTGAACGGCAACTGGTGGCCACCGTTGGCGTAGGTGACGGTGTGGGTTGTGGTGTTCAGACGGCCATAAAAGACGGAAACAAACATCCCCGGTATCTGGTGGTTACACAGCAGTTCATTGACCTGGCGCAGACAGTCCGCCGGCTGCGCCGTTGACTGGGCCGCCGAATGGATCAGAGTGCGGGCGACGGCCATATAGAAGGCCGCGGGCACGCCCTTGCCCGACACGTCTGCGACAACAAAACCGATATCGCCGTTTTCGCAGGTAAACACATCAAAAAAATCACCGCCCATGACCCGGGCCGGAAGCATGTGGGCAGCGATCTCGTAGCCGGGAATGGCGGGGAACCGGGTCGGCAGGATCCGCTGCTGAATATCGGCGGCAATATCGATCTCTTTTTTGAGCGCCGAATAGGCGGCACTGTCCTGCCAGTTCTTGCGGCGGCGGGCAACGGTTTCGAGAATGCGCAGCAGGGTCGCCTCGAAATCATTGAACAGCAGCGGCTTGACCATAAAGTCGACGGCCCCTTCGTTCATGGCGCGGCGGATCAGGCCAATGTCCTGGCCCGACGACAGGGCGATGCGCGGCACCCGGAAGGTGCGGTCGGTTATCTGGTGAAACAAACCGACGCCGCTGATAGGGGAGCGGTCGACAGCAATCAGGGCGACGTCAAATTCGGCGCCCGACGTGATGATCTCCATGGCTTCCCGGTCGCTGCGGGCAAAGGCGCAAACCGCGTCTCCATCGCCTCCCAGGCGGGCAAAATAATCGGCCAACAGGGCTTCCGTGCGGGCATCATCGTCGATGACGAGGGCGCGGATCATCAGTCTTTGAGCAGCGCTGCATGATGGCGCAGATGATCTTCCATGAAGGTTGCCATGAAATAGTAGCTGTGATCATAGCCGTCCTGCATACGAAGCGTCAGCGCCTGGCCGGCAGTCCGGCAGGCCTGTTCGAACAGCTGCGGCTTCAACTGCTCTTCCAGAAAACCGTCGGCGCTGCCCTGATCGATCAGTATGGGGCTGTTGACCCGGCAACCGCTGGCCACCAGTTCCGTGGCATCATAGGTCCGCCAGGTCTCCCGGTCCGGGCCGAGATAGCCGGCCAGGGCCTTTTCCCCCCACGGACACTGCATCGGCGCGACGATCGGGGCGAAAGCGGATACGGACCGGTAGGTGGCCGGGTTTTTCAGGGCGATAGTCAGCGCCCCGTGGCCACCCATGGAATGGCCGAAAATGCCGCTGCGGTTCGGATCAACCGGAAAATGCTCAGCAATCAGGGCAGGGAGCTCACTGCTGACATAGCTGTACATGCGATACATGCCGGACCAGGGCGACTGCGTCGCATCCACATAAAAGCCGGCACCGCTGCCAAAATCATAAGAATCGTCTTCGCCCGCATAACCGGCACCGCGCGGGCTGGTATCGGGGCAGACGATACACAGGCCCAGTTCGGCCGCCATGCGCTGGAAACCGCCCTTGGTCGTCACATTGTCCTGGCTGCAGGTCAGGCCTGACAGGTAATAGACCACCGGAACCGGCCCCTGGGCGGCGGCCGGAGGCGTAAACAGGCTGAACTCCATATCACAGGCGGTTTCCTTGGACGAATGGCGGTAAACCCCCTGGCTGCCGCCAAAGGCCTTCTGTTCGCTGACAGTGATGATCGTCATATTATATATATGGTCTCCGGTCCTAGAACTCGACGACGCTGCGGATGCTTTCGCCCGCATGCATCAGATCAAAGGCCCGATTGATGTCTTCCAGCGGCATCTTGTGGGTGATCAGGTCATCGATATTGATTTTGCCTTCCATGTACCAGTCGACGATTTTCGGAACGTCCGTGCGTCCCTTGGCGCCGCCAAAGGCAGTGCCCCGCCAGACCCGGCCGGTGACCAGCTGGAACGGACGGGTCGAGATTTCCTGACCGGCACCGGCGACGCCGATGATCGTGCTTTCGCCCCAGCCCTTGTGACAGCATTCCAGGGCCTGGCGCATGGTATGGGTGTTGCCGATACATTCAAACGAATGGTCGGCGCCGCCATCGGTCAGATCAACCAGGTAGGGGACCAGGTCGCCCTCCACTTCCTTTGGATTGACAAAATGGGTCATCCCGAACTTTTCGGCCAGTTCCTTGCGGCTGTCGTTGAGATCGACGCCGATGATCTTATTGGCGCCGACCAGGCGGGCGCCCTGCACCACGTTCAGGCCGATGCCACCCAGACCGAAGATGATGACATTGTCGCCGGGCCGGACTTTCGCTGTATTGATAACCGCGCCAACCCCGGTGGTCACTCCGCAGCCGATGTAGCAGACCTTGTCGAACGGCGCGTCCTTGCGGATTTTGGCGACGGCGATTTCCGGCATTACCGAATAATTGGAAAAGGTCGAGCAGCCCATATAGTGGAAGATCTTTTCACCATTCAGGGAAAACCGCGAGGTGCCGTCGGGCATCAGGCCCTGGCCCTGGGTTTCGCGGATCGCCTGGCAGAGATTGGTGCGCCCCGACGTGCAGTAGCTGCATTGGCGGCATTCAGGGGTATACAGGGGGATCACGTGATCTCCCTTGACCACAGAGGTGACGCCGGGCCCGATATCAACCACAATTCCGGCCCCTTCGTGGCCGAGAATTGCCGGGAACAGGCCCTCAGGGTCATCACCGGAGCGGGTGAACTCGTCCGTATGGCAGATCCCGGTGGCCTTCATCTCGACCAGCACTTCGCCGGCGCGGGGGCCGTCGAGGGTGACCGTCTCGATACGTAGTGGATCCCCGGCTTTGAATGCGACGGCGGCTTTGGTTTCCATAACCCGATTCTCCCTGATGGCCTGTGTGTCAATGAACTTTGGCGAAACCCTATGACAGACCGCCAGCCTCCGCAACCCGCCATGGGCCAGCCTCAGCCAGTTTATTTACCGGTCCAGAGGACATGGATTGCTCCGGACAGGATGGCTGTGTATGTTCGCGGACATCGAAATCGTTAACAAAAATTAACCATGATTGATGCCCATGCTTGTTGATAGCCACTGCCACCTGGATTTTCCGGACTTTGATAATGAACGCGACGCCGTGGTCGCCCGCGCCATGGACGCGGGGATCGGCTATATGGTGACGATTTGCACCCATATGAGCAAGTTTGACGCGGTCCATGCCGTCGCCGCGACCTATGCCAACATGTCCTGTACGGTGGGCGTGCACCCCCACAATGCGGGCGAAGAGGGGGCTTTGGCCTCGGTTGACGCGCTCTGCGCCATCGCCAACAAGCCGAAAGTCATCGGCATTGGCGAAACCGGCCTCGATTATTTCTATGAGCATAGTCCGCGTGCCGCCCAGAAACAGAGTTTCCTGGCCCATATCGAGGCGTCGCGACGGACCGGTCTGCCGTTGATCGTCCATACCCGCGATGCTGATGATGATACCGTCGAGATGCTGCGCGATGAATACCAGAAAGGCCCGTTTCCCGGCCTCATCCATTGCTTCAGTGCCGGGCCGGAGCTGGCCTGGGCGGTGCTTGAACTGGGGTTTTACATCTCCATCTCCGGGATCGTCACCTTCAAGTCGGCGCAAGCTTTGCGCGACACCGTGGCAAATGTGCCCATTGAGCGCATTCTGGTGGAAACCGATTCCCCTTATCTGGCCCCCATCCCCATGCGCGGCCGGCGCAACGAGCCGGCCTTCACCGCCCATACGGCTGCCGTGGTGGCGGATATCAAAGGCGTGTCCGCGCAGCAACTGGCCACACAGACGACGGATAATTTCTTTAACCTGTTTGCCAAGGCAGACCGGGAGACGGCCACGTGCGGGTAACCATTCTGGGGTCCGGCAGTTCCGGCGGGGTGCCCGTGGCTGGAACCGGCTGGGGCAAATGCGATCCTGAAAATCCAAAAAATATGCGACTGCGCCCGTCGATTCTGATCGAGACCCGGGGCAAAACGCTGCTCATCGATACCTCGCCTGATTTGCGTCAGCAGCTCCTGAACACCGATATTCGACATATTGATGCGGTGATTTATAGCCATGCCCATGCCGACCATCTGCATGGCATCGACGACCTGCGCGGGATCAACCGGGTGATGGCAGCACCGATCCCCATGTATGCGGACCGCCCGACGCTGGCCGAGATACGGAGCCGTTTTGCCTACGCCCTGCGACCGTTGCCGGTCGACGGCGATGGCCACTATTTCAAGCCGACTTTGGTGCCTCATGAAATTGCCGCCGGCGATGTTTTCGACGTCTGCGGGGTCCCGGTCAGCTGCTTCGATCAGGACCATGGACGGTCCCGGACATTGGGCTTCCGGATCGGAAATTTTGCCTATTCGACGGATCTGGTCAACCTGCCGGAACCTGGCTTTGAGGTGCTGGCCGGAATAGACACCTGGGTGGTCGGGGTGTTCACCGACCGCGAGCATCCGACCCATGTGCATGTCGAAAAGGCCCTCGGCTGGATCGACAGGGTGGCCCCACGGCATGCCGTGCTCAGTCATCTGGGTCCCGATCTGGACTACGATCAGCTCTGCAATTTGCTGCCGGATTCGGTCGACGCGGCCTACGACGGATTTCAGATTTCGCTGCCTGACGCCTGAACAGGGGAGCCGGGACCCGGGCCGCCCGGGCCACAATCCGGCGCCCACAGCAGCCATTTTCAGAATCCACCATGCAATCATTATATACGGTTAAGGTATTGATATATAATTATATAGTTTAATTTTCCATAATATAAATTATGCGATAATTAGATATCAATTCGCCTACCTACCTTCCCGCAAAAATTCGAATTTTCGCTTCATGTGAAATCTCAGGCTAGCGATAAACCACGCGCCGCCCGTCAACCGGGTCAGGTCACCGTCGGCGTTTCCATTCCCTTTCCGAACTGTCCTTCGACGTTGCGGTCGCACCCGGCGACGGGCTCATGGGAGGTCGGCTGAAAATAATCAGTGCGGCAAAATCGACACGGAACTTAAGCCAGGAGAAAATCGGATCAGTGAGAAATGCCGGACCGTCAACCTATGGTCTGGAGTTATTAACCGATGGTGATGGGATATTTTTTGCACGCAAAGCGGGCGTCGAAAAGTGCCGGTCGGAACTCCTCCGGGCAAAATTTAAGGGGTGGCCAGAAAGAAACCTGAGGAGACAGTTTTATACGGGACTGGTTATCTGTCGATACCGGATAGCTATGGATTTGGACGACGACGGAGGCGCGCTGAAGCGAGTTCACCTGGCTCTGGCAGGATCGACTTGAGGTTCAAAGGTTCGCGCCGAAATGCCCGATCAATCGGTTCGTACCATCCGTCGGGGGAAGTTAATGTGGATTCATAACCAGCTGGCTGTTGGTCCTGCCAGTCATGGTTTTTCGTCTGAATGGAACGCCTCTTTTTCGGATGTCCACATACCCTCCTTCAGCAAAGTACGGAAGCCGGGAATGCAAAGATTCCGGAAATTGCGGACCGCTGTCTTTTCACGCGCGCGTTGACCCGATTGAAGTTTGGCGGGGCGGTGCCAGCGCTTCGGGATGCATTCTTATTGCCGCCCTGCTTATTATTTTGGATTCCGATTTTATCTACTAGTAGAAATATGTCTGACAGGGCCAAATTAAGCCCACCAGGGCGGTTAACTGGCTTTGCTGATTCACTCCTGCCTAAGGCTTGGCCGGGCCCCCTGCTCCCGGATTTTCCTCCGTATCCTCCTCGGCAATAACCCCGCGATGGCGGCGGTTGCCGGCGCGGCCGAAATAGAGGCTGGCGGCGCGGGGGCTGGGTGCCGCTTTGCGGGCCGCCAGGATGATCGCGGTGAGCCCGCCGTCGCGAAAGCGGGCCAGGATTTCGCCGAGCGTGCGGGCGTTGGTGAAGGCGATACGCACAATGCGCCGGGCGGTGGCCAGCCAGATCGGGCTGATCAGCAGGGTTATCACGGTGACTGCGACGATCAGGTTTTTCTCCTGCACATCGATCAGCCCCACATCGAAGCCGGTTTCACCGATCAGGAAGGAAAACTCGCCGATCTGGGCAATCAGCAGGCCGGAGATAAAGGCGTGCGGCCAGGGCTCGCCCAGCAGGCGGAGGACGCCGATGTTGAACAGGGTCTTGAGCACGGTCACGGTGAGCACGATGACGAGCACGGTGCCGATGTTGCCGGCGATGAAGGTGAGATCGACCAGTAAGCCAATGGAAACAAAGAAAGCCATCATCAACAGGTTCTGGATCGGCCGCACACTCCGGATCATCACATTGCGGATATTGCTGTTGCCGACCAGCAGGCCGGCGAGAAAGGCTCCGTAGGCCGGGGTCAGGTGCAGATAGGCGGCGAGCACGGCGAAGCCGAAACAGGCGCCGACCCCGTAGAGCGGCCGCAAATCGGTCTCCTGTGCCAACAGGCCGGACAGCGGCAGGTGAACCCGCGCACGGCGGCTGAGATACCAGCAGAGAAAGCCGAGAAATCCGGCGGCGGCGAGAATGCGGGCGAAATCGATGATTTCCACAGGCCCCCCCGCCAGCATCTGGATCACCAGAATCATCGGAATCACGGCAAGGTCCTGAGCAATCAGGATCGACACCGTCATCTGGCCGACCTGGGTGCGCAGCAGGTTCAGGTCCTCAAGGATGCGGATCGCAACCACGGTGCTGCTGAGCGCGACCACAAACCCCAGAACAATGCAGACCCCGATCGGCCAGTCCATGGTCAGCCCCAGCAACAGCATGACACCGATGGCGCCGGCGATCTGCAGCAGGGCGGTACCGACGGCGGTCTTCCAGATCGCGCGAAACCCCCGCAGACTGAGCTGCATGCCGATCGAGTAAAGCAGAAGCAGAACGCCCAGTTCGGCGACGACGCCGATGTCTCCGCGGTCATCAACCAAAGAGAAACCGGAGGGGCCGAGAGCGATACCGGCCAGAATATAGCCGATGATCGACGGCAGCTTGAAGCGGCTGCAGATCAATCCACAGGCCAGGGCCACCAGAACAATGATGGCAATGGAAGTGAGTTCCGTTTGAACCGGCATGGAATTTCCCGAAACCTGACCCGCCAGAACCCGCTTCTGCCATCTATCCGGCCAGGACAATTAATCTACAGGAAGCCTGGTTTCTTGGCAATTTCTTCAGTGCATGCCGCTGCCGGTACTGCGGGTTGCATTTGGCCGGTGGGCTGGCATAATCGCGCCGGCATTAGTGCGGCTGCCAGCCGAAAAACCAAGACTGTGGGCGCAGCGGCATTCCCCCCGCCTGATACTGGATGTAAATGGTTTCTGATTATTTACCGCTGTTCATGTTCGTCGCCCTGCTGGTGCTGGTTTTCTCCAGCTATCCCATCGGCTTTTTGCTGGCCGGTCTGTCGGTCCTGTTCGGGCTTATCGGCTGGAGTCTGGGGGTTTTCACCTTCGTCGAGTTTTTCAATTTCGTACCGCGCATCTGGTACGTTTCCGAAAATCTGCAGATCATTGCCGTGCCTTTGTTCGTCTTCATGGGGGTGATGCTGGAACGTGCGGAAATTGCCAGGGACCTGCTCGAGACCCTGCAGTTGCTGCTCCGGCGGGTGCCCGGCGGGATGGCGCTTGCGGTCACCATCATGGGCATCATCTTTGCCGCGATCACCGGTGTTGTCGGCGCCTCCGTGGTGGTGCTCACCCTGATCGCCCTGCCGCCCATGCTGGACGCCGGTTACCGCCCGTCTCTGGCGCTCGGCACCATCGCCGCCTCCTCGACCCTGGGAATCCTGATTCCGCCCAGCATTCTGCTGGTTTTCCTGGCTGAACTGCTGCCCATGTCGGTTGGCACCCTGTTTGCCGCCGCCCTCTATCCGGGGCTTTTATTGTCGCTGCTTTATCTGATCTATATCGCTCTCTACACCTTCCTTGTTCCGGCGGCGGCGCCCCGGCTGGCGCCATTGAAAACGCCGCTGACAGGACGGGAATTATTTATGATCTTCGTGCGTGGCGTATTGCCGCCGGTTTTGCTCATCGCCATGGTGATGGGCTCGATCCTGACCGGCTTCGTCACCATCACCGAGTCAGCGGCTGTCGGCGCCGGTGGCGCATTGCTGCTGGCAGCTGTGCGCGGCAAGCTCAGTCTGCCAAGGCTGCGCGACAGCCTGCATCGCAGTGCGCTGATGATTGGCATGATTTTTTTCCTCTATATCGGTGCCACCTGCTTTTCCTATGTGTTTCGCGTGCTCGGTGGCGACGAGCTGATTCTGGCCCTGATCGACGCTTCGGCGCTGGGCAACTGGGGCATTTTACTGGTCGCCATATCGGTTATTTTCATCATGGGGTTCTTCTTCGATGTGCTGGAAATCCTGCTCATTATCGTGCCTGTCTTCGCACCGCTGATCACGCCGCTGGATTTCGGCAGCCATATCGCCCAGCCGGACGTGGTCTACTGGTTTGCCATCCTCGTTGCCATCACCCTGCAGACATCCTTTCTGACGCCGCCCATGGGGCTTGCCCTGTTTTACATAAAAGGCGTGGCCCCGGCCTCCATTACCATGCGGCAAATTTACGTTGGCATTATCCCCTTCGTGCTTTTACAGCTTTTATGTGTGGGGCTGGTCATGGCCTGGCCGGAAGTCGCCATGACCCTGCCCCACCGCCTGTTTGACTAGTTGTGGAGTCGCCAATGCATAGATACTGCAAGGCCCTGCTGGGTGTCGCCAATGGCCTCGAGAAACTCGTTATCTGGGCCGGAACGCTGGCTTCCTGGCTGATCCTGCCGCTGGTTTTTGTCATTATATTTGATGCCCTGTTCAGAAAATTCGTCCGGTTTGTTCCGTTTATTTCTGATTATGAGCTCTACCAGTTCCTGAATTCGCCGGTGCTGCAGGATCTGGAGTGGCATCTGCATGCGGTCGTTTTTTTATGCAGTCTCGGCTACGCCTATGTGTACAACGCCCATGTCCGCCTCGATATCTATCGGCCACGACTGGGAAGCAGAGGCCGTCTCTGGGTGGAATTTCTGGGCGGAATTGGCTTTCTGCTGCCCTTCCTCAGTATTCTGATCTATTACGCCTGGGATTTCTTTGCGACCGCCTATGTGATGGATGAAACCGGTGGCTCCGGCAACGAGATCGATAACCGCTGGCTGATCAAATCCTTTATTCTGAAGGGGCCGGTCCTGTTGTTTCTGTCCGCCGCCTCGATCCTGCTTCGGTTGGCCGTTCGCCTCTTCGGACCACTGGAATATCATGAGGCGACCCGCCTCCGCTCCCTGTCCGACGCCTCTCATTCGGCCTTTAACTGAGTCTGCAAAGGGCCCAGGCAAGGGGTACCGAAGCCGGCGTGATCTCCGGAAATTTCCCCGGATCGCCTGGCCGCGCCATGCCGGTATCGGCGGTGTTGATGATTATGGGTTGCTTTGCAGCGGCCGCCCTTATAAGTCATTTGCCGGTAACACGCAGAGCCGTGCCCGCGTTCAAGGTTGGTTGTTCCGGTGAGGGCTGTATGGGATGTGAAAATAATAACGATCGCTCATTTCCTGAGCGACAAACCGGGAAACCCGAACTGAATGGAAACCCTTGCAGGCTTCATAACCACCTACGGTCCCGCTGCGATCTTTATCGGCACCTTCCTGGAAGGCGAAACCATCGTCGTTGTCGCCGGATTTCTCTCCCACCAGGGTATTATTAATCCGATTACCGTTGCCGCCAGCGCCTATATGGGGACGTTTTTCGGGGATCTGCTGTGGTTTTATCTGGGACGGCGTCATGCCCAACACCCGCTTGTTGCGCGCCTTACCCGACGCCCGCTTTTCAATAAAATCACGTCAGCAATCGAGGCCCATCCCCGAAAATTCATCCTTACCTTCCGGTTTATCTACGGGATTCGCACGATCAGCCCGGTTGCCGTCGGTTTGACCGGGATACCGGCGCGGGAATTCATGGTCCTCAATGGCATCGCCGCGGCGATCTGGGCCGCCGCCTTTACGGCACTTGGTTATGTCTTCGGGAAAACCGTTGAGACCTTGCTTGGCGACATCAAGGCCATCGAACAGCAGATTCTCATGGCCGTCGGGCTGGGGCTTGCGGTATTCGGGATCTTTCATGTGGCCCGGCGCGTGCAGCGGCATTTTCGTCGCCGCCGTCCGGCCGAAAATTAGGCGCTGTCGGCCATCCGTTGTTGCGCTTCGTCCAGCAGCGCCGCGCTCCGACCGGCCCAGCTGGTCATCCAGGCCAGATCATCGGCCGAAAAACCAAGTTCCTTGGCCAATGCGCTTACCATTTTCGATTCGGCGGCGGGAAACCGGTTGTCGCCGACGGCAAGTGTCAGGATCTCCAGCATGACGGCGACCCGTACCGGTCGGGTGTCAAATATCGTCAGCGATGGCCGCTCATACAGTTGCTGCGGGGTAACCGGAATATCCGTCCTCAGCCCGTTGATCACTTCGTCAAGCAGGGCGTCTTCCTTTTCGGATATGCTGTGGTCGGTCTGGACCAACTGGAAGGCGATAACCAAAAGAGAGCGCTTCTGGTCGTCGTTTAGCATGCGCAGGAACATGTGCTTACTTCCCCCTCTTTCTTTATGTGGCCAGCGGACACATTGTGTCGCTGTAGCGCCGTCGATTCAAGGTGACTTTAAATCCGCCGCCGTTGCCCGGCAGGCAAATCTGAGCGGCGGCGTTTCGGTGCCGAACTCGACGTCAACAATTGTCAGTTCTGCGAGCCGTTCGCCGAGCCCGATATAGGCCGAGTTAATTTGAACAGGCTCGCGCGAAAACATCAGTGCCAGCCGGCGTTGGATGCGTGCTTCGACGGACAGGGGAGCTGTCTGGTAAGCACTGGCGACGGAAAATATCTCCTTGATGGCATTGGCCCGGAGTGCCCAGCATCCTTTCTGGGAGACCGCAGTGGTGCGCATCTCGGCCTTGATGCTGACTACGATTTTTCTGGTTTTCTCGTCAAACTGGACCCGAAAAACGGGTTTCGGCTCGGAAGGAGATATAAGGCGCTGTGATGCGATCTGGACGGCCGCACGCAGGCGTTTGATGCCCACATCGAACACGGTCACGGGTTCATTTTGAAGGCGCCAGAAGACATCCGATTCCTGCGCCTGCAGGCTGTTGCCTGGCATGACTGCCAGGAGCATCAGGACGGCGGGTATCAGGCGGCTCATTTGCATGGGTAGGTCTCTGCCAGGGCCGAGGCGACGAGAGCGAAGGCTGAAAGCTTCCAGTAAATCCATTTTTTGTCGAGCCAGCTGCGAACTGATTTTGTCAGTTGCTCGTCGGTGATGGCGGCGGGTATGCAGGTTCGGGTCGTGTTATAAAGGTCGCTCTGGCGCAACACATTGGCGACAACAAGAATAAACTGCTGGCAATCCGCAGGCAGCCTATTGCAGGTTTTGGAAAGTTCGTGCCCGTCAAACTGCTTGGTAATCAGCGGTTCGGCGTTCACCTCTGCACCCCACATACAAATCACCAGGGCCAGCAACGCCATCATTTTTGAAAATCTGATCAACCCGGAAGCTCCGATCTGCTATGAGGTTCCGGGCATTCAGGCAGCTAGCCTGCCCTGATCCCGGGGACACTCAGGTTCCCATAGAATCCTTATAAACGCCTTTGCCGCCGAAGGGTATCGCTTATTCGATCCAGGGACAGCAAGTCCCCATGATTTGCGCCCCTACTCCGCCGCCACCGCGATCCGCGTGCGCCAGGAGATAAGGGCGGCACCAAAGGCTTCGAACAGCGGCCGGGAGACCGGATCGGTGGCGGCCTTGTATTCCGGGTGCCACTGTACGGCCATGGCAAAGCCCGGTGCGCCGTCGATGGTAATGGCTTCCGGCGTGCCATCGGGGGCATGACCATCGATGCTGACCCGGGGGCCCGCCTCTTCAATGCCCTGACCGTGCAGGGAATTGACCAGCACTTCGTCGGCCCCGAACAGACGGGTAAACGGACTGCCGGCTTTCAGGTGGACCACATGGCGGTGCTCGAATTTTTCCTCCAGGGTGCCATCGGGGGGCATGCGATGGTTCATGCGCCCGGGCAGGTCGCGAATTTCCGGATGCAGGGTTCCGCCCATGGCCACATTGAACTCCTGAAAGCCCCGGCACAGGCCCAGAACCGGCTGTCCGATGTCCACACAGGCGCGAATCAGGGGCAGCACAATGCGGTCGCGGTCGCGGTCAAACTCGCCATGGGCAGCTGTCGGCTGGTGACCGTATTCTTCCGGATGGACATTGGGGCGACCGCCGGTAAACAAAAAGCCGTCGCAAATCTTCATCAGATCAGCCAGCGGTACGGCGTTGGGAAGCGAAGGGATGATCAGTGGCACGGCACCAGCGACTTCGGCGATGGCGTCAATATTCATGCGACCGGTGGCCTGGGCCGGATACTGGTCATTGATCAGGACATGATTGGCAATTATGCCGACAACCGGTTTATGCATGCGTCTTACCGTTTTTCACAGCGGGGGGTGTTCATGGGCAATACTTAACGAATTTCCGCCGAAACAGCAACATTTGCCAAATCTTTTCCGCCATTTACCCGGAAAATTTTCCGGGGCCTGATAAATCCTGTTATTTCGAATTGGAATCGCACGGGTCACGGGCTATGCACTAGGACGCGGATTGTGCGCAATGACCCTGAAAAACCAGAGAGTGGTAAAATGACAGAACCCCGGCCCATGGATCAGCTTCTGGAAATAATGGCGAAGCTCCGCAGCCCCGATGGTGGCTGTCCCTGGGATGTGGAGCAAACCTTCGCCTCCATTGCCCCCCATACCATCGAGGAAGCCTATGAAGTGGCCGATGCCATTGCCCACGATGACATGGACGCTCTGAAGGATGAACTGGGTGATTTACTGTTTCAGTCAGTGTTTCACGCGCAGATGGCCAAGGAACTGCAGGTTTTCAGCTTCGATGATGTGGTGAACGGGGTTATCGACAAGATGATTCGCCGTCACCCCCATGTCTTTGGCGCGCAATCGATACCCACAGCTGCCGCCCAGACTGTGTCCTGGGAGGATATCAAGGCCCGCGAACGGGCGTCGAAATCGGGTTCCGACGAGGACATCGACGACAGTGCACTGGCCGGTGTGATTACCGGACTGCCGGCCCTGACCCGCGCCGAAAAAATTCAGAAACGCGCGGCCCGGGTTGGCTTCGACTGGTCTGAAGCGATCTCCGTCATCGATAAGCTGCGCGAGGAAACCCGCGAGCTGGAAACGGAAATCAGCGAAGGCGGCAGCGCCGAACGGCTGACCGATGAGCTGGGGGATCTACTGTTTGTCTGTGTCAATTTGGGCCGCAAACTGGGAATCGATGCGGAAACCGCGCTGCGCGGTGCCAACAACAAGTTCGAAAAACGCTTCCGCCACATGGAAACCAACCTGCGTGCAGCGGGAGATAAATTAGCCGATATGGACCTGCCGGCTATGGAAGCAGCCTGGCAGTTGACAAAAAAGCAACTGGCAACCGGTGACGGGCCGTCTGGCGATGGCGAGGCTATTGCCGGAAACCCCGGGAACGCGGTAGAGTCCGAATAAATCAGCCTGGATAAAAAACACGTCTCATGAAAACCATGCACCGCGCCCTGCTCCGTTATTTTCTGCCGCTTGTCATCACCCTTGGCGTCAGCGGCTGTTATCTGCCGGTTCGCTTTGATGCGGAAGTGGAGATATCCCGCCAGGGGTATTACGAGTTCTTTTTTGATGGCTACATTGCCCGGGTTGAGCTGTTTGACGGCCTCAACAAAGGGGAAATCTCGCGCGAAGAAGAAAAGGAACAGATGGAGCTCCTGAAAACCGATTTCGAACGGGATTCGAGCACCAAGTCGTTCAAATATATCAAGCGCGGCCATTTTCATGTCAACTGGCAGAAAAAGGGAGACCTGGTAAAAGTAAAAACCGTCACCTTCTACCGCCGCAACGAGAATATGGTCTCGATCAGCTACAACTCGACAACCGGCCGGGTCCAGGTGGCCGGGCGGTCGCTGAGCCGCAAGCAGCGGCGCACCCTGCACGACATGGGCCTGGGCATGACCGGCGAGCTGCGGGTCATCACTGACACCAACGTAATCGCTCATAACGCAACCTCTGTCAAACAGCTGCCAAAGCGCGGGGCCCGCTATAAAATGTATACCTGGGAAATTAAGAACATCTTCGACAAGACCCCGAGTATCACCATGGCCCTGCGCTAGGCCTACTACTACCATTGCGACAACACACTTAATAAGGGAGACGGCACATGCCGCCATTGGTATTGCAGAGCAATCTGTTTGGAGAAATGTTCGGCTCGGACCGGATGCGCAATTTGTTTGCCGATGAAGCCATGGTTGGCCGCTATCTGCACGTGGAAGTGGCCCTGGCCAGCGCTCAGGCCAGGCTCGGGATCATTCCCGATGACGCCGCCAAAGCCATCGCCGCTGCTGCCAACGTCGAACGCGTCGACTGGCAGCGCCTGCAGGAGCGTTCTCAGCTCGTCGGCTACCCCATATTGCCGCTGGTCGAACAGCTTTCCGACTGGGCTGTCGACGGCGCCGGCCAGTACGCCCACTGGGGGGCGACCACCCAGGACATCATGGACACCGCCGATGTTCTGCAGATCCGCGATGCCCTTGATCTTGTTGAACAGGACCTGACCGCCATTGCCGACGCTCTGGCCGGGCTTGCTGAAACCCACGCCCGCACACCGATGCCGGGCCGTACCCACTTGCAGCACGCCCTGCCGATCTCCTTCGGCTACAAGGCCGCGACCTGGCTGAGCGGCATCGACCGCCATCTGCAAAGGCTGGCCGAACTGCGCGGGCGGGTCGAGTTTGTCTCCTTTTCCGGCGCCGCGGGCACCCTGGCCTCGCTCGGCGATAAAGGGCTGGCGACCCAGGCGGCGCTGGCCGCCGAGCTCGACCTCGCGGTGCCGGCGATCACCTGGCACACCATCCGCGACGGTTTTGCCGAAGTAACCGGCTTTCTCGCCCTGGTCACCGGCAGTATCGGTAAAATCGGCTACGACATCATGCTGATGATGCAGACCGAAATCGGCGAGGTGATGGAACCCTTCGTCACCGGCCGCGGGGCCAGTTCAACGATGCCGCAGAAACGCAACCCGATTTCCAGCGAAATGATGCTGGCCACCGCCAAACTGGTGCGCGAACAGCATTCGGCCATGCTCGACGCCATGGTCGTCGACCACGAGCGGGCCACCGGCCAGTGGCAGGTCGAATGGCAGGCCCTGCCGACCGCCTTCATTCTGGCCTCGGGCGGCCTGCGTGCCGCGCGCGAGGCCCTGGAAGGCCTTGAAGTGCGCCCCGATGCCATGCGCCGCACCCTTGATTTCACCAATGGCCTGATCGTCGCCGAAGCGGTGATGATGGGGCTGGCCCCGAAGATGGGTCGCCAGCACGCGCACGATGCGGTCTACGTCTGCTGCCGGGCCGCCATCGAGCAGGAGATCTCGTTGCTCGAGGCCCTGAAAAGGGAGCCATCGATCACAGAAATCATCGATGCCGCCGAACTGGAGCGGCTGGTTGATCCGGTCAACTACCTGGGCGAAGCCCCGGAAATGGTGGCCCGGCTGCTGGCGGCGCGGAAAATCCGGGGCTGACAGGGTTTTTGCGGGGCTTGCGCCGCCTTCCACAGAAAAAGGGGGCCCAAAGCCCCCTTCCCCGTCAATAGAACTGAAATGCCGCCTAGTCGTTGAGCAGGCGCAGCAGGCTCGAGGTATCCCAGCGGCCACCGCCGCGGTGCTGGACGTCCGCATAGAACTGGTCAACCAGCGCCGTCACCGGCACCCGGGCACCGTTTTTACGGGCTTCGTTGAGGACAATCGACAGATCCTTGCGCATCCAGTCGACGGCAAAGCCGAACTCGAACTCGTCCTTGACCATGGTTGCCCCGCGGTTTTCCATCTGCCAGGAACCGGCGGCCCCCTTCGAGATCACGTCCAGAACCTTGGTCATATCGAGGCCCGCCTTGGTGCCGAAAGCGACACCCTCGGACAGTCCCTGAACCAGGCCGGCGATACAGATCTGGTTGACCATCTTGCAGATCTGGCCGCTGCCGACCGGACCGAGCAGGGTGAAGGCCTGGGAATAGCAGTCAACGACGGCGGCGACCGCGTCAAAGTCGGCCTGCTCACCGCCGGCCATGACCGTCAGTTTGCCGTTCTCGGCTCCGGCCTGGCCGCCGGAGACGGGGCCGTCGAGAAAGCGGATGCCTTTGGCCTTGCAGGCTTCGGCAATTTCGCGGGCGACCTCGGCAGAGGCTGTGGTGTGATCGATGAATACCGCACCGGCGCTCATGCCGGCAATAATTCCGTCATCGCCATAGACCACGCTGCGCAGGTCGTCATCGTTGCCGACGCAGGCACAGACGATTTCCGCACCGGTTACCGCTTCGCGCGGTGTCGCGGCCATGGCACCGCCATGTTCGGCGACCCATTTTTCGGCCTTGGCCGCTGTCCGGTTGTATACTGTCACATCGTGTCCGGCCTTGGCCTTATGCCCCGCCATGGGATAGCCCATGACCCCTAGTCCGATAAAAGCTGTCTTTGTCATCTATCTATATGTCCCGTCTCTTATGAAAATGGAGTTTTCTGCGGAGCGGAGTATAGGGGCCGTAGGCCCTGAAACCCAGTGGTTTTTCTGTGCGTGTGCACAAACACTTTCCCGCCGGGTCCGGCGGCCGGTCTATTCGGCTGGCGCCGGGTGGCGGATTATGATTGAACCCGGGGCCAAACGCGGTTAATCCAAACCATCCATTGCAGAAACGGCAGGAAACGTAAATTGGCTGACACCATCCAAGTGGAAATCGCACCCGGTGAACTGATCGATAAAATCACCATCCTCGATATCAAGAAGGAGCGGATTTCGGACGCCGGCAAGCTCGCCAACGTGGCTATCGAGTGGCAGACCCTGACCGCGGCCCGTGATGCCAGTATTCCCGGCTCCGACACCCTTGATCAGCTGACGGTGGCCCTGAAGGCCGTCAACGAAGCGCTGTGGCAGATTGAAGATGATATCCGCGACTGCGAACGGGCGTCCGATTTCGGCGACCGGTTTATCGAACTGGCGCGCGCCGTCTACATAACCAATGACAAACGCGCCGCCCTGAAGCGCGATATTAACGAACTGCTGGGCTCGCGGCTGGTCGAGGAAAAATCCTATGCGGCCTACTAGCGCGCGTGACGCCGGCTAATGGTGAAACTGTTCCGTCTGGTTGATCGCTATCAGCGCTGGCGGGCAAAATCCCGGGTCCGGAGCGGCGCGCCGGCCGGCGTGTTGCTGTTGTCCGCAGGCGGGCTGGGTGACACAGTTCTGTTTTCCCATGTTATCGAGGCGTTTTGCCGCTGTGCCGGCAAAGACGAGAAAATAACCGTATTGCTGCGCAGGGATGGCGCCAGGACGGGCTTTCTGCTGCCCGCCTCCGTGGCCACCCTGAGCGTTGATTTCAAGCGCTTTCACAGGGATATGCGCTACCGGCTGGAGATGTCGAACCAGCTTTACCAGGCCAATTACCGGCGTGTGATCTCGACCGACTATCTGCGCCATCCGGACCTGGACGAGGCCATGGCCCTGGCCGCGCAGGCGCCGGAATGCATCGCCATGGTGGCCCGGCCCTGGGCCAAGTACCAGAACCGGCTTGATCGCAACGCCGGGCGGTTTACCCGGCTGTTTGACAGCGGTCCGGCCCGCCACGACAAGTTGCTGCGCTGGTTCAGATTTGCCAGCTGGATTAGCGGTGAGCCGGCAAAACCCGGCCTGAAGCGGATCAAAGCCAGTGTCAGCGCCAAGGCAGAGCCGCCGCTGGTCCTCATTCAGCCGTTTTCGGCGGTCAAGGCCAAGCAATTGGCGCCGGCGGTCTATGGCGCCCTGATTGATGCGTTGGGCGATGATGTGGCGGTGCGGATCACCGGGGCACCGGGCGAGATGGACGCCAATCCCCCGTTCAAGGCCCTGCTGGCGCGCCCCAATGTGGAATTTGAGGATGCCGGTTTTGAGCCCTTGCTGGCCCTGCTGCAGACGGCCCGGCTGGTGGTTTCGGTGGACACGGCGGTCATGCATCTGAGTGTGGCCGCCGGTGCACCGACGCTCTGTCTGGCCAGTGCCGCCTATGTGGGCGAGATTGTCCCCTACGCCCCTGAACTGCAACCAAGTCACGTGGATTTTTATTATAAATCAATGGACTGCGAGGGATGTCTCGGGACCTGCATCAAGTCTTTACGGGGCGGCGCCTTCCCCTGTATCGCCGAACTTGAGCCCGATGTGATAATCGAAAAAGCCCTCAAGCTGTTTGCCGGGTCCGCCGTCAGTTGACGCCACCGTTACCCGTAGAGCGCGCCGACTGCGGTCCACAGCGCCGGTGTCGGGGCCAGCAGGATATCGCCGCTGGCTGACGGCGGGATCAGCTGATAGCCGGCGCCGGTTGCGGTCATCGCGGCGTGACCGCCGGCTTCACCGTAGATCAACACTCCCGCCGCATGATCCCAGGGTTTCAGGGTGCCGCCGTAGGCGACAAAGTCCAGTTGCCCGCGGGCCAGATCCATATATTCACGGCCCACACAGCGGTAGCGTTTGACGATGGTCGGCAAGCCGCTTTCGCCCTGGGCCAACCGGTCGGCCAGTTGACGGCGGACCGAACGCTTGAGCGATCCGGTCATTGCCGCCAGCGGTCCGGCTGGCCTGACGGTGAGGCGCTGTCCGTCTTCCCAGGCGCCCGCACCGCGTTCGCCGTACACCGTTGAATTGGCAAGCGGGTCATGAATCCAGCCAGCCAGGGTCTGTCCCCGCTGGACCAGACAGACGATGACCGCAAAACAGGGAACGGAGTTGGCGAAATTGTTGGTGCCGTCAACCGGATCGATGATCCAGACCGGGCGCTCACCGGCCAGCAGGTCCAGCGTTGCGCGGTCGGCCGACACCCCCTCCTCGCCGATCGCCAGCGAGCCCGGCAGCAGTTCGGTGAGCCGCCGTGCCAGCACTTTCTCGGATTCCGTATCGGCAATCGTGACCAGGTCGCCGGGACCTTTTTCCGAAATGTCAGCCGCCGACAAATGCCGGAACCGCGGTAATATCTCGGCCTCGGCGGTTTCGCGGATGATGGTCTCGACGGTGATCGGGTCTGGGCGCATGGGCTCTTTTCCCGCATTGCGGGGGGATTTTAAAGTCAATTTAGCCATTTAATTGGAATACAGATCACGATCACGATGGAAGGCGGCGGCAAAATCATCAAGCATGCGCGCTGCCTCGCTGTTGAACTCGGCCCGCTGGTGCAGGGCTTGGGTCATGAACACAGCAAAGGATACCGCCTCGCCCTTGCCGCGCAACGCGAAACTTTCGGCCAGGCGGTCCAGTTCGCCATGCACCGCTTTGCGGGCCATGACGTTGAGCTGGGTTTTCACCAGCCGATGCTTGTCGCGCCACTTCTTCTGAGATTTTGCCGTTGTCATGGGATGAGTGTATCTACTAGTAGATATAATTGCAACTTTTCTGGCTTTTCCGGCAATTCCCCTTGCGCCTCGGGGCTTGCTGGGGCATCACGCCTGCAGATATTTCAATCTCCCCATGAAAAGGTGAAACTGTGGCTCCTCCGATCCTGTCCCTGACCGATGTCGTTGCCGGCTTTATCACGCCGCCGCTGTTCAGCGGCCTGAGTGTCGATATTGGCAAAGGCGACCGGATTGCCCTGGTCGGGCGTAACGGGTCGGGAAAATCGACCCTGCTGAAAATGATGGCCGGGATCGTCGAGCCCGACGGCGGCAACCGCTTCGTGCAGCCGGGCACCCGGATCGCCTATCTGTCCCAGGACGTGCAGTTCGGTGCCCACAAGACCCTGCAGGACTTCGTTGCCTCGGGTTTGTCGGCCGATCTGGCCGATGCCACCTATCTGGCCGATGCCTGCCTGTATGACGTTGGCCTTGACCCGGAACGCCAGACCCAGGGCCTGTCCGGTGGCGAGGCCCGCCGCGCCGCGGTGGCCCGGGCACTGGTCGGCGAGCCGAATGTATTGCTGCTCGACGAGCCGACCAACCATCTCGATATTTCGGCCATTGAATGGCTGGAAGATACCTTGGCGGGCTTTCGCGGTGCCATTGTTACGGTCAGCCACGACCGGGCCTTCCTGCGCCGGCTGTCACGGGCCATCCTGTGGCTCGACCGGGGACGCGTGTTTCGTCACGAAAAGGGCTTTGCGACCTTCGATGAGTGGTCGGAAACTCTGCTCGCCCAGCAGGCGGAATCAACGGCCAAGCTGGATAAACTGATTGCCGAGGAAACCCGCTGGTCGCGCGAAGGGATCAGCGCGCGCCGGACCCGCAACCAGGGCCGTTTGCGCCGCCTTGGTGATCTGCGCGAGGAGCGCCAGGGCCGGCCAAAGACCCAGAATATGGCGGAACTGAAGGCTGATTCCGGGCAAAAATCCGGTCGCCTGGTGTCTGAGCTGACCGAGGTCAGCAAAAGCTATGGTGACAGGGTGATCATCTCGGACTTTTCCATGCGCCTGATGCGCGGCGACCGGCTGGGGATCATCGGTCCCAATGGCGCCGGAAAAACCACTTTGCTGAAAATGATTTGTGGTGAACTGCAACCCGACAGCGGTTCGGTCCGGCTCGGCACCAATCTGGAACCCCTGGTGTTTGATCAGAACCGCGAGGCCCTCGACCCGGAAGCCACGCTGTGGGATACCCTGGCCGACAGCGGCGGCGATTCCATTTCCGTCCTGGGCGAACCCCGCCACGTAGTCGGTTACCTGCGCGATTTCCTGTTTGATCCGAAGCAGGCGCGCAGCCCGGTCAAAAGCCTGTCGGGCGGCGAGAAAAACCGCCTGTTGCTGGCCAAGCATCTGGCCCGCTCGTCCAATCTACTGATCCTCGATGAGCCAACCAATGATCTCGACATGGAGACCCTTGATCTGCTCCAGGAAATGCTGGCCGATTACAAGGGCACCATTATTCTGGTCAGCCACGACCG
The DNA here is from genome assembly GCA_013203595.1 of Rhodospirillales bacterium. Lineage (GTDB taxonomy): Bacteria > Pseudomonadota > Alphaproteobacteria > Rhodospirillales > Casp-alpha2 > JABMNT01. The sequence continues at coordinate 35,221 of JABMNT010000132.1, read as the reverse complement.
CGATTTCATTGATCGGGTTGTGACCTCGACCGTTGTGCTGGAGGGCGATGGCACCATTGCCGAATATGCGGGCGGTTATTCCGACTATCTGGTGCAGAAGAAACAATCGAAGGACCGGCCGGCTGCCCCGCGCCCCAAACCAGCCGCTGCGGCGGCACCGGCTGCAGATAAGGGCGAGCCCGCACGGGCCCGCATGAGCTACAAGGACAAACGCGAACTGGAGAAATTGCCAACCCGGATCAAACAGCTTGAGGGAGATATTGCCGCCTTAAATCAAAGTCTTTCAGGCAATGGACTGGCAAATACGGAGATCATCGCCCTATCGGAAAAACTGGCGACGCTGACGCAAGAGCTGGCTCATTATGAGGAGCGCTGGCTTGAACTGGAACTGGTCAAACAGGGGTGAGCGGCGAGACGGCAGGAAATCTGTCCTTGAACTGACGCGGCGGGCATAGAATGATAAGCCCGTGCCAGGGGGGTAAAGTCATAAATAACGATAATCTGGGTGGTGTCATGCGCAAAAGTGTTCCCGTTCTCTGTGTTGTTGCGGTGTTTGCCCTGCAGGGTCAGGCCCGTGCCGTCGACAAGAATTATGATATGAGCATTTTTCTGAACCAGCAGCATCCCTTTCTGGTGAAGTCGCCGGCCCCCGTCGCCGCGCCGCAACCGGCAGCCCGCCCTGTGGCAAAAGCCAGACCGACCAGGGCCGTGGCCCGCCAGGCGGTCAATGCGCCCTCGGAAATGGCAATGACCCCGGCAAATAACACAATCACAGCAAAACCATGGGGTGGTTTCATCTCGGAAGTCCGGATTGGCGCCCTGGCCCATGATGTGGGCCCGTTTTCCGCTAAAAAGGAAGACGGGATGGACACCAACCTGGAAGTTCTTTTTGCGTCACCTGAATTTCTCGATGTGATCTGGTCGCCGCGTCCGCAACTGGGGATCAATTACAATACCAGCGGCGATACCAGCCAGGCCTATATGGGGCTTGAATGGGAATATGGATTCTGGGATGGCTGGTTTGCCAGTTTCGGCTTCGGTGGCGCGGTTCACGATGGTCATCTTGTCGGCGACAAGGCGGGCAAGACCGACAGAAAATCCCTGGGCTGCCGCCTGCTCTTTCGGGAAGCCCTGAATTTGGGCTACCGGTTTGGCGGACGCCATGCGGTTATGGTGCAGCTTGATCACATCTCAAACGCCAGCCTGTGCGAAAAGGAAGTGGACAACGATGCCACCGGTGGCCGCCATACGGTGACCCTCAACGAGGGCCTTGAAACCCTGGGTGTCCGCTACGGCTACCTGTTTTAGGCCCGGTCATCATTTGCAAGCGATTGCGGCCAGCGGCCGCTTCGATTAATCAACGGCCATTGGGCCTGACAGTTTTCAAGAAGCCGGGTTTTTCGGGGACGGGCTGATGCTGCGCCCGCTGGGGAAGGTCAATGTTGCCGTCGTTCCCTCACCAAGGGCACTTTTCAGCGACAATCGGCCACCGTGCATTTCAATCAGATGATTGACCAGGGCCAGACCCAGACCGATACCGTCGCCGTTGCGGACCATGGTGTTTGAGTTAACCTGATTGAACGGCAGGATCACGCGGGCAATATTGTCTTTCGAAATCCCGACCCCATTGTCGGAAATTTTAATTTCAATGGCCTGGTCGGCTGTCGTGCCGATATGTATGGATACAGAGCCGCCGGCGGGCGTGTATTTGACGGCATTATCGAGCAAATTGAGGATCATCTGGGTTACCCGGAGCTCGTCGCCCTGCAGGAAGGGAAGATTTTCATCCACAGATGCGGTTATTGCGACGTCAGCCGTCTGCGCCTTCGGCCGGATAAGGCTGACTACTTTATCCGTAACACCGGCTAGATCTATGGCATCGTTGTCCAGGCTGATGGCGTTGGCTTCAATTTTTGAAAGATCAAGGATATCGGAAATCAGCTGCAGCAAATATTCGCCGGCGGTGGCGACAATGGAAGCGTTTTCCTGATATTTGGAATTCCCAAGGGGACCGAATGTTTCGTAGGCGGCGAGCTGGGAAAATCCGATGATGGCATTCAGGGGGGTGCGCAGCTCATGGCTCATATTCGCCATAAACTCGCTTTTCGTCTGGTTTGCCTTGATCGCTTCATCGCGGGCCCGCTGCAGGTCGAGGGTTCTTGCCTGGACCCGGATTTCCAGATCATCGCGGGATTTCAACAGTTCCTCGGTCGCCTGTTCCCGCTCCGTGATATCCGTGTACACTGACACATGGCCGCCGCGGGTAAGCGGGAAACGGCGGATATGCATACGCCGGCCATCGGACATTGCAAATTTTTCATCGGATGCGGCGCCCGCATCGACGATCTCTTCGAGCTTACGGTTAACAATATCCCCGACGATGCCATCACCCAGTGCGCCGCGCTCGGCCAGATGCTTCAACAGATCGGACATATGCATTCCGGGCCGCAACCCCGGCGGGTGATGCCAGAAGTCAACGCACCTTTGGCTCCAGACTACCAGCCTGCGATCGGCATTCCAGACGGCGAAACCCTGATCAATGGAATCCATTGTCAGTTGGATAAGCATTGAATTTTGTGACAATTCGGCCGTTCTGTCTTCAACCAGTTGCTGAAAATGAATATTCCGCATGGAAATCGCATAAAGAATCCAGGCGATCATCAGGGTCAGCAGCGAACCGCCGACGCTGACCAGAAGGGCCAGTTTGTCGTCCGGGCCATCCAGGTAGTCCGGCATGATGTCCCAGTGCAGGTCCCAGCGTGCCTGGCCACTGGTTATCCGGATGATCTCCGTGTCTGCGGCACCTGCCGGCGGTTGCCTGGAGCCGATGATGGGAATGAAAGAATTCACGGCGTGCGATTCGCTGTCGCGCTCTATGAGACGGACCTGAATACCATTGGGCAGATAATCGGCTGAAAAACCGGCAAAAAACTTCACCAGGTCGATGGTTGCCGCCATCACCCCGGTCCCGTCAACCAGGTCCGTTGCCGTCGCAATGACCGCGTGACGCCCGCCTTTGCTCGATTCGAAGGCGGGGCCGAGAATGACATGCCCCGGGGTCTGGCGGGCGGTTATGACGGCAACCTTCACGGCAGGAAGCGTCGTCAGGTCCGTATTCATCTGGAAAATCCCGTCTTCACGGGAAACCAGTCTGACGGCGAAGCTTTCAAACACTTCCGGCGCCCGCAGATCCGGTTTGCCGATGACTTTCAGATGACTGTCGATCTGTGCTTCATAGGCGGTCCGGCCTTCGCGGAGAATCCGTTGTGCGTAGACAACGGAGTCAAAGGTGACATCCGGATCCCAGGATTCGGCCTTGTCGATAAACGCAAAAAATGACTTCTGATCCCGGTAATCTTGGTTTTGAAACTGGCCAGCCAAGGCCCGCAGATTAACTTCGGCCTTGGATATCCAAAACAGCACGCTTTCCGTCATTCGCCGGGCGTCGACTTTGCCCTTGTCGATCCAGGCCTCGTTGGCGGCGGTTCTTAGCCGTTCTCCGGTGAGAAGTGAGGTGCCCAGCCCCAGAAAAGTGAAGCACAAAAGGGCGGCTCCAACAGCCAGTTTCCGCCGACCAATCGTCATTTCCGGTTATATTCGCTGTCGGTCTGGCATCCAGAATTGGCCAAGGAAAGGTCCTCACAGGCGATGGGCGGTTAGGGTCACCAACAGGCAACCAAAACGATGAAATCACATTCCTGATTTTATAACAATAGCCGCATTTAAACTTTCAGGTTCCGTTTGGCCTGCCGACGGCGCAGCCTTTCAGCGTCCGCTGATGCCAGGCGAACGACCAGTTCAATCGCCGATGCTGCGTCCTTGCGTGCAACAACATCGCCATGTTCATAGATCCAGGCCAGGGTCGCGCCGTCCTCATGGTCGAGGCACAGCTCGATTTCTTCATAATTTGCGGTTATCAGCTGATCCAGCGCGCGGATCAATTCGGCGCAGCCGGCACCGGTAAGCGCCGACACCAGAAAAGGTGGGCGGGTGTCGTTCACGGCGCGGTTTTGCTGGTAGGCCAGTTGTTCCGCATCGAGCAGATCGGCCTTGTTCAGAACCTCGACAAAACAGTGATTGCTGGCGCTGGTATCGACCCCAAGCTCCTGCAGAACGGCATAGACGTCGGTTCTTTGCACCTGGGTATCCGCATGGGAGACGTCGCGCACATGGACGATGATATCGGCCGCCATCACCTCCTCCAGGGTTGCGTGAAAGGCATTCACCAGTTCATGGGGCAGATCGGATACAAAGCCGACGGTATCAGACAGAATGACCGGTTTGCCCGACGGCAGGGTCAACTTGCGCATGGTCGGGTCCAAAGTGGCGAAAAGCTGGTCCTTGGCAACCACGTCGGCGTTGGTGAGATGGTTAAACAAGGTTGATTTTCCGGCGTTGGTATATCCGACCAGGGCGATAATCGGGTAAGGCACCCGCTTGCGTGCCTGCCGGTGCAGGGTGCGGGTGCGTTTGACGTCAGTGAGTTCGCGTTTCAGGCGTGTGATCCGCTGGTCGATCTGGCGGCGGTCATTTTCAATCTGGGTTTCCCCGGGCCCGCCCATGAAGCCGGCGCCGCCCCGTTGCCGTTCCAGGTGGGTCCAACTGCGCACCAGGCGGCTGCGTTGGTAGTTCAGGGCCGCAAGATCGACCTGCAACCGCCCTTCCTTGGTTTGCGCTCTGGCTCCGAATATTTCGAGGATCAGGCCGGTCCGGTCGATCACCTTGCAATGCCAGGCCCGTTCCAGATTACGCTGCTGAATGGGCGTCAGGGCTGTGTTTACGATTACCAGATCACATTGATCACAGACATCCGTGTCACCGGCGACGATTTCAGCGATCCGCTCAACACCACCGCCGCCGATAAGTGTCGCCGGTTTCGGTTTGCTGACGCGGATGACTTCCGCATGCAGAACATTCAGATCGATGGCCAGGGCAAGCCCTACCCCCTCCTCAAGGCCTGCCTCGGGAGCCCGCTCGCTGGTGGCGTTACGGCTTAAGTCGGGGTGAATGACAAGGCAATTGTCGCCCCCTGCGGGGCGCTCGTTACCGTTGCCTTCGAAACCGGGATGGGCGCTCAAGCAACCTCCGGACTAGTCTTCGTCATCGATATCTTTTTCGGGTTCAAACAGCTGTACCGGCGTTGACGGCATGACAGTGGAAATCGCATGCTTGTAAACCAGTTGTGTGTGTCCGTCGCGCCGCAGCAATACGGAAAAATTATCAAACCAGGTAACGATACCCTGCAACTTCACACCATTGACCAAAAATACCGTTACTGGTGTTTTTTGTTTTCTTATATAGTTTAAAAATACGTCCTGTACGTTTTGGGACTTTTCCGATGGCATATCTGCCCCCCTTCTTTTTTTGTTATCGCAACACGTTAACTTCAGATATGTGCCGAAATCACTGCGACTTTATTCGGTAATTCCTCGACCGCAACGACTTCATTTCCCACCATCCTATGTGGGATCAGCAACGCCGCTTTTAAAGCTTACAGCTTCCGCAGGCGCTTGCAAAGAGCTTCGGCGCAATCGAAGTGGAAATGTGGTGGAAAGTCATTAAATTCGTCCACTTCCGGTGGTTCAGCGCGCATCAGTACGGGCAGGCAATTGGCGGCAATCGCGCACTCCATGTCGATGTCCGTATCGCCCACGAACCAGACGTCTTGGCCGGGCACGATACCACTATCTGCGAGGGCCATAAAGACCGGGTCGGTCGCCGGCTTGTCACGTGGCGCGTCGGTGGCACCGACGATATGGCCAAAATAGTTGGTCCAGGCCAGGGCGTCGGCTTCCTTGCGCAGAAAGTCGCCGCGCTTGTTGCTGACGATACCCAGGTAAATCCCTGATTCAGAAATTTCCGATAACAAGTCGGCAATACCGCTGATCGGCTCGATCATTGTGGCGTGAATGTTACCGTAGCGCTCATAAAAAACAGCTGCTGCCTCCTGCCACAAGTCACCGAACAGGTCGGGGAAACTTTCGCGCAATGATTTACGGACACGGGTACGCGTTTCCTGCAGGGTCCAGGGTTCATGATTATAGGCGACAAGGGTGGTATTCAGGGCGTCATGAATCACCGGCCAACTGTCGACCAGGGTATTGTCCCAATCGAAAAGGATTGCGCGGGGAACGGGAGTTTCAGTCATTATGCGGGCCGTCAGCTCCAGCGATCGGTTTTCACCGGCCCGCCCTTTTCCTCGATATAGGCGACGTAAAGATCAAGCAATCTGGCCGTCATTTCGCCAATGTGACCGTTGCCGACCGGGGCGTCGTCGATGCGTGTTACCGCTTTGACATGGGAGGTCGAACTGGTAATGAAGGCTTCTTTGGCTTCTGCGGCCTCCTGTCGGGAAAAGGCCCGTTCCGAAAACGTCAGTCCGGCGGCGGCGGCGGCTTCCAGCACCGCCAGACGGGTGATGCCATTGAGGATGGAATGGCTGACATCCCGGGTTACCAGTTCGCCATCGGCGGTTACAATCCAGGCATTTGATGAGGTGCCTTCCGTTATCTCGTCCTGTTCGTTGTACATCCAGGCTTCAAAGGCCCCGGCCTCACGCGCCTGCTGCTTTCCCAGACAATTAGGTAAAAGGGATATCGACTTGATATCCTTACGTTTCCATCGAATATCGGGAATCGTGATAATGTTGATGCCCTTGCTTAATGTGGGTTTATGGAGCGCGGGCATTTTGCGTGCGGTGATCACCAGCGCACTCTCGCATTGGGCTGGAAACCCGTGGTCCCGGCGGGCGACACCGCGGGTGATCTGGATGTAGACCAGGCCGTTGGTCACGTGGTTGCGGCGGACAACCTCATTGACCGCGACCATGAACGGACGTTTACCCATGGGCCAGTCAATTTGCAGCGCGGCAAGGGAATGGGCCAGCCTGTCCAGGTGACCCTGCTGACCGATGAGACGGCCGTGATGCACCGCAAAGACTTCATAAACGCCATCGGCAAACTGATAGCCACGGTCTTCAATATGGACGAAGGCGCGTGAATGGGGGACATACTGGCCATTAACGTAGGCAATTCGGGACATGATATTTGCTTTCCTGTTCGGGCAGACCCTAGAAATATTCAAGCTGGACCGAGAACATCTTCTCGACCTTGCGGATGGAATCGGTCGCCGCGAACAGCACGACCCGGTCTTTCGCCTGCACGATGGTACTCCCTGTCGGGCAAATCATGACATCATTGCGAACTATCGCACCCAGGATGACCCCCGCAGGCAGGTTGACTTCGCGCAGGGGCTTGCCGACCAGATTGGATGTTTCCAGGGCTTCCGCCTCGATCAGTTCGCCAAACCCCTCGCGCAGGGTGTGAACAGAATGGATGCGACCGCGCCGCACGTGCTGGAGAATGGTTGAAACGGTGATGTTTCTGGGGCTGACAACAACATCAATCCCCAGTGAGTTGATGAGCGGCTCATAGGTGCTTTTGTTGATCAGGGTGATGGCGCGCTGCGAGCCGTAGCGTTTCGCCAGCAGGGATGCCAGAATATTGGTTTCGTCGTCGTTGGTAACGGCGACCACGGTTTCGGTGGCGCTGACGTTGGCTTCTTCCAGAATATCCTGATCCAGGACGTCGCCTTGCAGAACCATTGTCTTGTCGAGAACGCCGGCAATATATTCGGCCCGTTCGCGGTCGGATTCAATGATTTTGGTTTTGACCCATTCGTGTTCGCGTTCAATTTCCTGTGCCAGAAACAGGCCGATGTTGCCGCCGCCGAAGATCAGGAGCCGGCGGGCTTCGGTCTCTTCATGACCAAAAGCGGCCATGGCGCGGGAAACCTGTTCACTGTCCACAACAAAATAGACCTCGTCTCCCGGCAGCATTTGATCGTCGGAGCTGGGAATGATGGCCTTGTTGTCGCGGGTTATTCCAATAATCACGATATTTAAATCGGGAAACAGCTGTGTCAGCTGACGCAGCGGTGTATTCACCAGCGGGCAGTCGTCTTCACAGCGCACGCCCAGCAGCTTCACCTTGTCGTCGACCAGGGGAATCATTTCGAATGCGCCGGGCACTCGCAGGCGGCGGCTCACGGCCCGCGCCACTTCCATCTCCGGGGAAATGATAAAGTCGATTGGCATGTGGTCGCGCGAAAACAGATTGCTCCACATGGGGTCCATATAGCCCTGCTGGCGAACACGGGCGATTTTAGTGGGCACCGCAAACAGGGAATGGGCGACCTGACAGGCAACCATGTTCACTTCATCGGAATAGGTGACCGCGATCAGCAGGTCCGCATCCGCCAGCCCGGCGCGCTCGAGCACATCCGGCAGCGACGCATGGCCGACAATTCCGTTTACATCCAAAGTATCGCTAATGCGACGAATCAGATCAGGAGAGCGATCAACAATCGTCACATCATTGTTTTCCAGCGCCAGATGGCGGGCAATACTGGAGCCAACCTGCCCTGCCCCGCAAACGATCACTTTCATTTCAGTTCAGTCCTTTCCTGCACCGACGGTCCAGAGCCCCTCATATTGATATGCAAACGCTCTAGGCATCGGTCGTTGGGCGTTCCGGGCTTTGGATACCCAATGATTTCAGTTTTCGGTGCAATGCCGAGCGTTCCATACCGACAAACTCAGCCGTTTTCGATATGTTTCCGCCAAACCGGACAATCTGTGCATTCAGATACTCCCGCTCGAAGACTTCCCTGGCGTCGCGCAGTGGCAATCCCATGATTTCCTGATTCTGATCAGAGGCGGCCCGGCTGATCGGGGCATCGGCTCCGATTTCCGGAGGTAATCCGGATATTCCAATGGCTTGTGAAGGCGTGCCCGGGGCCATGATCAGCATCCGTTCAATAACATTGCGCAGTTCCCGGACATTGCCTGGCCATATATAGGTCTGTAGGGCGGCCAGCGCGTCGTTGCCGATTTTTCGGGGCGCCTGTCCGGTCGAGGCGGCCGCCTGCGCCATAAAATGTCCGGCCAGACTCTCGATATCTTCGCGACGGGCATTGAGGGACGGAATTTCCAGAGGAACCACATTCAGGCGATAATACAGATCTTCACGAAACCGCCCGCTGGCGATTGCCTCGGGAATGGATTTTGTCGTCGCCGCGATAACCCGAACATCGACCTGGACCCGCGTTGATCCACCGATCCGGGAAAAATTCTGTTCCTGCAGGACGCGAACAATTTTGCCCTGGGTTTCCATGGGCATATCCGCAATTTCATCGAGAAACAGGGTGCCGTTATGGGCTGTCTCGAAAGTTCCGACCTGGATCGAGGTCGAAGCGTCGGCCAGCTGGGTCTCCCTGCCAAACAGCGATTCTTCGACGGATTCAGGGGTCATGGTCGCGCAGTTGACGACAACGAAGGACCCGTTGGCCCGTTTTGAGAGCTTATGGATGGTTCGTGCCGCAATCTCCTTGCCCGAACCGGCAGGACCGGTAATCAGAACCCGGCTGTTTGACGGGGCGACCCGCTCTAGGGCCTGCCTGATGTCCCGGATGGCTGCTGATTTACCGATCATTTCGCTATTGAGCCCGGCCTGCAGGCGCAGTTCCTTGACCTCGCGGCGTAATTTCCCGGCATCAATGGCGCGTTGTACCATGAGCAGCAGATGGTCCGTTTTGAACGGTTTTTGTATAAAGTCGTGGGCACCGTCTTTTATGGCCTGCACCGCGGTTTCAACGGTTCCGTGCCCGCTCATCATCAGTATCGGCAAGTCCGGATGATCACGCTTGACGGATTTGAGGATTCCCAGGCCATCGAGGCGGCTGCCTTGCAGCCAGATATCGAGAAGCACCAGATGTGGCCTTCGCGTCTCAATTTCGAGCAGGGCCTGGTCGCTATTTGCGGCCGCGCGGGTTTCGTAACCCTCGTCCTCCAGAATCCCGGCGACCAGAGTTCGGATGTCTTTTTCGTCTTCGACAATCAAAATATCTTGGTTCATGGCTGCGACTTTATTCCCCGGCACTTCTCATAGCGAGTTGAATTTCTGCCTGCAGCGGACTTTTTTCAGGTTTCGCCAGTGAATTGCCCAGTTCCTGGGAGGACAGGACAGCCAGGGTGAAGGAAATTTCGGCACCCCCCTGCGGGTTGTCAGCCAGTTTCAGGTTGCCGCCGTGATCTTCGATAATCTTTTTGACAATGGCCAGGCCGAGACCGGTGCCTTTGCTCCGCGTGGTCATATAGGGTTCCGTCAGGCGGTCACGGTTTTCAACGGGTAAACCTTTGCCATTATCAACAATTTTAATGGTAACAAACCCTGATCCCTGCGGGTTATCGTCGGTTACTGCGGCGGCTTGCTCAAGGCTGATGACAATCTCGCCGGTTCCCGGGTCATCTCCTGATTCTTCAATTTTGCTGATCACGGATTCCGAGGCATTCTTGAGAAGATTGGTCAACGCGCGGCTGATTTGCCGGCCGTCGCAATTGATCGACACATCCTTATCAGGAAAACGGGTCGTGAAATTGATCTCCGGATATCTGTTTTCCTCGAGAAAAACAGCCTGGCGACAGATTTCCGAAATATTTTCCGTTTGCATGGACGGTTCCGGCATCCGCGCAAACGCCGAGAACTCATCCACCATCCGGCCGATATCCTCGACCTGGCGTATAATGGTGCCAATGCAGGCCTTGAAAACCTCCGGTTCTGTGCTGATCTCCTTTAAATATTTGCGCTCCAGGCGTTCCGCCGACAATTGGATCGGCGTCAGCGGGTTTTTGATTTCGTGGGCGATACGCCGCGCCACATCGGCCCAGGCCGCCTTGCGTTGTGCCGATAAAAGTTCGGTGACATCATCAAAGGTGACAACGTAACCGATGGTTTCCTGATCCAGGAATTCCGTGGCGATACGCACATGCAGGGTTAACGGCGTGTTGTCACGGATTAATTCGATCTCGTCCTGGCGCATGCGTCCGCCCTGCTCCATGACCGCATGCAGCAATTCACGCATTTCCGGGATAACTTCGCCGAGCGGCCGACCGACAGCCGCGTCCAGATCCACTGCCAGCAGGGATGACGCGGAACGGTTGGGTAAATGGATCAGGCCCTGGGCATCCAGTCCAATGACGCCCGCCGAAACACCGGTAAGCACCGTTGCGGTAAATCTGCGCCGTTCGTCCAGTTCGCGGTTTGCCTGAACGAGGCCGTCCCGCTGGGTTTCAAGCTGGCTGGTCATTTTGTTGAAGGCCTGGCCGAGCGACCGGATTTCATCGTCTTCCTCGGCCACACTCACCCGTACACTCAGATCACCTTTACTGACGTCCTCGGCGGCACCGATCAGGCGGCTGATCGGAGTCGCCAATTGTTTCGCCACGGTCAGGCCAATCCAGGCCGCAGCCAGTAAAAGCAACAGCGCAACCACCGCGAAAATAACAACAAAGGTAACCTGGAACCCACCGCGTTTTTTCTTCATTTCGTTGTATTCGCTGACGGCTTTGTGGATCGAGGTGATATGGTCACTCACCCGGTTATCGATAAACCGTTCGACAACCAGATAGGTGCCAATGAACCGTTCCAGCTTGATCAGGGCGCGCACACGCTTGGAATCGGACGAATCCAGAACAGCGATTTTTCCGGAATCGGCGCTGACGAAAGCCGAGGGCGGCAGAGACTCCAGCTTTTCCGTCGTGCTGTAATTCGATCGCGCCAGCACATTGCCGGCACCATCGATGGCGATGACTTCCGACAGGGAGCGGTCGAGTGACTGCGTGGTCAGTATCTGGTTGAAGGTCAGCGGGTTGCTGAAAAGCCGTGCTGCATTGAAATTCAAATCATTGGCAATTGCCAGAATATCGGAGCTGATGGTTTTCTGGTGCTCATCCAGGTACGACTTGGCAACAATAAGCGATTGATTAAGTGCCGTATTTACCCGATCGGAAAACCAGACTTCCAGTCCGTGGTTGAGAAACAACGCGGAAAATACGGCGACCAGAATGGCCGGAGTGACGGCGACAAAACTGAAAAGTGTGACCAAGCGGCCCTGAAGGCCCGAGCCTGCCGCCTTGTTCCGCCGCTCCCGCCACAATAAAAACAAGCGACGTCCCACGACAACGGATAAAAGCAGCAGGATGATACCGTCAATGTAAAGCAGCGTAACGACGGTTAAAACATTAAAGGTGTCGGAATCCGGTGTGGTCAGTGAGGCGACGGTAGCGATGCCGGAGATCACGGCTGCCGCGGCCAGGGCATAGGACAAGCCGCGGCTATTGCCCATTTTGGCGGCTAAACCGGGAATAAACGGGATCATGCGCGTCGGGCGGATCATTTGCCGCCTCGAATAACAGGAATATCCAGATCCCTGATTTTCTTTCTGAGGGTATTGCGGTTGACGCCCAACACTTCCGCCGCCTTGATCTGATTGCCTCGCGTTGCCTGCAGTGTCAGGGTAATCAGCGGTCGCTCGACTTCTTTGATAATACGGTCATAGAGGCCGGCCGACGGCAATTCGCCTCCGTGGGCACTGAAATAAGTCGCCAGGCGCTCTTCAACCGTATCGGCCAGCCCCTTGCTGTCGGGATGTGTGGACGTAGTCGAAACCTCGCCGAGCTCACGGTCAATATCGTCAGCCGTAATAACCTCGTGTGAATACAAGGCGGCCAGACGTTGAATCATATTTTCAAGTTCACGCACGTTACCGGGCCATGTATGGGCCTTCAGACGGGTCATGGCGTCGGTATCGATGATTTTCCAGGGAAGTCCCAGTTCAACCGCCTGTGTCAGGAACGCGCGTACCAGTTCCGGTATGTCTTCGGTCCGCTCGCGCAGGGGCGGCAGCCGCAGGGGAACAACGTTGAGGCGAAAATAGAGGTCTTCGCGAAATTGGCCACGCCGAATGAGTTGTTTTAAATCCCGGTGCGTTGCGGCAACGATGCGCACATCCGATTGAATTGTGGTTCGCCCGCCGACCGTGGAAAACTCGCCTTCCTGCAGCACCCGCAGCAATCGCGTCTGCGCTTCCAGCGGCATATCACCGATCTCGTCGAGAAAAAGCGTTCCACCGGCTGCCAGTTCGAACCTGCCGGCGGCGCGGCTGGCGGCCCCGGTAAAAGCCCCCTTTTCATGGCCGAATAATTCGCTTTCGATCAGTTCCCTTGGAATTGCCGCCATATTCAAGGCAACGAAGGGACCGGATTTGCGTTTTCCGTAATCATGCAGGGCCCGAGCCACCAGTTCCTTGCCGGTTCCCGACTCGCCGGTGATGGTGACGGTCAAATCTGTCCCCATCAGGCGGGCCAGGGTGCGGTAAATATCCTGCATCGCCGGTGATCTGCCGATCAGCGGCAAGGCTTCTTCGCTGCTTTCGGCGCGGGCCTGTCCAGACTCCGCAGGAATTTCAAGTCCGCGCCGAACAACGTTCACCAATTCGTTGATATCAAAGGGTTTTGGTAAATATTCAAAGGCACCGCGTTCCGTCGCCTTGACCGCCGTCAGCAGGGTGTTCTGGGCGCTCATCACGACCACGCGCAGCTTTGGCCTGACTTTCAGGATGCGGGGAACCAGATCGAGACCGTTTTCGTCCGGCATCACCACATCGGTGATCACCAGATCTCCTTCGCCGTTATTGACCCATTGCCAGAGGGTTGCGGCATTGCCGGTGGCGCGCACATCGTAACCGGCGCGGTTGAGGGCCTGGGTGACGACGGTACGAATCCCGGCATCGTCGTCGGCAACGAGAATGGTTTTTGAGATCATTCTGCGTTCCGGGGTTCTGTAAACATGGGTAAAATGACCCGGAAGGTGGTTTTATTCGGGTTTGAATCACATTCGATGACACCGCCATGGTCGCCAATTATTTTCGCCACCAAAGCGAGCCCGAGGCCGCTTCCCTGGGGTTTTGACGTAACAAACGGATCAAACAGGTAGGGTTTGATATCGTCTGGAATGCCCGGGCCGTTATCGGTCACACTGATTTGCAGCGGCAGGTGCACGCGCTGGTCGCTATTGGGTACGGCAAAGCGGACACCTTGCTGGTAGGCGGTTGACAAGGTGATCTGCCCGTTATTTGCAGGCGCACTTTCGGCCGCGTTTTTGACCAAATTCAAAAACACCTGCACCAGCTGATCCCTGTTGCCAAGGACGTACGGTAGCGATGGGTCAAATTCGTTAACAAAGACCAGATGGCTGCCAAAACCGTTTTTGGCCAGTTTATGAACCCGGTCGAGGACCTGATGTATGTTCACGGCTTCGCGTTTGAGCGGTCCGGTATCGGAAAAAACACCCATGCGATCGACCAGATCACAGATCCGGTCGGCTTCATCCATGATCAGGGTGGTCAATGGCTTATCTTCTTCGTTGGCGTTTTGCTCAAGCAGCTGCGCGGCACCGCGAATTCCGGAAAGCGGGTTTTTGACTTCATGGGCCAGCATGGCGGCCATGGCGGTTACCGATCGCGCTGCTCCCCGGTGGGTTAACTGGCGGTCGATTTTGTCGGCAATGGAGCGCTGTTGCAGGGTCAGGGCAACCACGCCGGGCTGTTCGACAACCGGGGTCGCCTGGATATTCATGAAATTGATTCCAATGCGTGGTGTTTCCAGGGTCAACCCGTATTCAGAAACCACGCTGCGCTGGCTCCGTACCTGCGTGATCAGGGCGAAAACCGGGCTGTCGGCGGGTAGAAAATAGGTTAACGGCTTGCTCACCATATATTCAGCGCTCGAGCGAAACAGCTGTTCGGCGGCGGTATTGGCGTATACCACGACATTTTCCTCATTGACGGCCAGCAGTGCTGCGGTAATGGCATTCAGCAGATGATCGCCGTTAATGCGCTCGGGCGGTTCGCTGTCGCTAACAAGGGCGCGAATGGCCATCAGGCGGCAATTCGTTCAATAAGCGGGTCATAGAACCGGAGGATTTCATCTTTGACCTGCACCGGATCATCAAGGCCGTTGATCAGGGCCCGGTACTCCGTGGATTTCGGAAGGCCTTTCGAATACCAGCCCAGATGTTTGCGGGCGATGCGAACACCGGCTGATACCCCATAATGGCTGAGGATTGTCTCGTAATGTTCCAGCACAGTCGCCAGCTGCAGCTCAATCGACGGGTCCGGCAATTTTTCTCCGGTCTGCAGAAAATGCCAGACCTGGTTGGGAAACCAGGGCCGTCCATAGGTGCCACGCCCGATTAACGCGCCGTCAGCGCCTGAGTCGGCGAGCATCTGGGCGGCGTCCTCCACCGTATTGATGTCGCCATTGCCGAACACCGGCAGATTTACAGCCTCTTTGACCTTGCGGATAAATTTCCAGTCGGCGTGACCTTTGTAAAACTGGCAGCGGGTGCGGCCATGCACAGCCAGCGACTGGACACCGCAATCTTCGGCGACTTTAGCCAAAGACGGCGCGTTCCGGTTGTCATCATTCCAGCCCGTGCGCATTTTCAGGGTCACCGGAATGGAGACCGCCTTAACAACCGCCGACAGGATCGCGCCGGCGTGTTTTTCATCGCGCATCAGCGCTGAGCCGGCATCGCCATTGGTGACTTTCTTGACGGGACAGCCCATGTTGATGTCAATCATCGCCGCACCACGATCTTCATTCAGACGCGCCGCCTCGGCCACGATCTCCGGCTCACAGCCGGCCAGTTGCACCGACATGGGATGTTCTTCTGCACAGTGTGTTGCCATTTTCATGGTCTTCTTTGCCGCATAGACCATGGCTTTACTGGCGATCATCTCGGATACCACCAGGCCGACTCCCCAACGCTTTACCAGCCGTCGGAACGGTAAATCCGTCACCCCCGACATCGGCGCAAGAATGATCGGGTTATCCAGTTGAACGGGACCAATTTTCATCGACAAAGATCTTTCTCTATTTCACTGCCCATTAATTAGGCAATTGGCGCTTAAAACACAAGAAGACTGATACAGCTAACGGCGTTTTATCCGGCCAGCAGGACATCCGTAACAAATTTGACGCCGGGATAGCCGAGGGACAGCAGTAAATAGCCCAGCAGCACCAGGCGCGCCGCTTTGCGGCCGCGTATTCCTGATCTGTAGTGGGCAAATAACAGGCAGCCAATCACGACAAAGGCGGTCACCGAAAGAATGGATTTGTGATTAAGCTTAAACAGCGCGCTGGTGTCTTCAATCTGCACGGCGATGCCGCTGATCAGGCCAAGGGCCAGGACCGCCTCGCTCACCCACAGAAGGCGCATCACCAGCCGGTCACAATCGGCCAGAGCAGGCAGGCCACGCAGCCAGTGGGTTTGCTGTTTCGCCTTCAGGGCCCGTTCCTGCAAAATCGCCGCCAGCGAAGCCACGGCAGCAATCGTAACCAGGCCATAGGTGGTAACCGAGACAAAGATATGAACGGCGATCCAGCCGCTTGAAAACACCGGCGACAGGACCGTGAAATCAGTGGCTGCATGGCTCCAGATAACGGCGAATATAGCGAGCACGAACATATAGGGCGTGATTAACCCGCGCAGCCGCCAGGCGGCCGGTTGCAGGGCGCAGGTCGCGGCAAAAAGAACCAGACTGGCGTCAATGGAAACCCAGATTGACGTCGACAAATCCGTTTGCCAGCCATCTGCGGAAATGTAAAACAGCAGCAACCCGGGTCCGGCTATGGCCACCATCAATAACAGCCAGTGAATGCGGTCCGCGGCCTTTGGCTTCCACAGCGCAGCCAGAGACACCGGCAAGAGAGCGATGAGGGCGCTGAAGTTCAGAAGTGTCAGGTCAGCCATTGAAGGGGTTCCGCTAAGACCATGGGTTTTTTTCGTAAGTCGAGAAGATTGCTCTAGTTAGCGCGCTTGGCAAGTCATAATCAGGTTTGACCTTGGCTTTCGATGGGGGGCTGATTAATCTCGCGCCAAATGTAACAGCCAAAGGCAGGTTCTGGTGAAAAAAACGATTGCACTTATTGTCGCTGCCGGGCGCGGTCACCGATTTGGCGGAGAAATGCCAAAGCAGTATATCGCGGTCAACGGCACGCCGGTTCTGCGCCAGACCGTCATTGCCTTGCAGCGCCATCCGGCCATTTCCCAGGTGCGCGTGGTAATTCATCCCGATGATTTGCCGCTGTACCAGGAAGCGACCAAAGACCTCGGTCTGGAGGCCCCCGTTTTCGGAGGCGCGCTGCGCCAGGATTCCGTGCGTTTGGGGCTGCAACAGCTGAGCCAGAACCCACCGGATCTGGTTTTAATCCACGATGGGGCCCGCCCCTATGTCAGTGAAGCGATTATCGACCGGGTGCTGGCGGCGCTCGAGACGGTGCCGGGTGTGGTCCCTACCCTGCCCCTGACCGATACCATCAAACGGGTTGCCGGTGACCGCATCATGGCGACCGAGGACCGGGCCGCCCTGCGGCGCGCGCAAACGCCCCAGGGCTTCCGGTATGGCGATATTCTGGCGGCGCATTTACGGTTGGCTGGCCAGAATCTGACCGATGACGCCGCGGTATGCGAAGCCGCCGGCCTGGAGGTTGTGGCCGTTGACGGTGATCCGGCAAATATCAAGATAACGACGCCCGAGGATGTTGTCAGGCGTTTGGGAGGAAATCCGCAGATGCAGACACGAACCGGGTCCGGCTTCGATGTGCACCGCTTCACAAGTGGCGACCAGGTCATCTTATGTGGGGTCGCCGTTCCCCATTCGCAGTCACTGGACGGGCATTCGGATGCCGACGTTGGCCTGCACGCGCTGACCGATGCGCTTTTGGGAGCCATCGGAGAAGGCGATATCGGGCATTTTTTCCCGCCATCCGATGCCCGCTGGCGCGGTGCATCCTCGGACCAGTTTGTCAGCCATGCGGTCGATCTCATTCGCGGCCGCGGCGGCCGTATCGTAAATGTTGATATTACCCTGATCTGTGAGGCGCCGAAAATCGGCCCCCATCGCCTGCAAATGCGCGATCGCGTGGCCGAGATTCTGGGGCTGGCCGGGGATCGTGTGAATGTGAAGGCGACGACAACTGAACAGTTGGGTTTCACCGGCCGGCGCGAAGGCATTGCCGCTCAGGCGGTGGCCAATGTGGAGATTTCCAGTGCCGGGTGATTGTCGGCACAGGCATCTATTTTGACCTATTTCATAAACCGGATTGATTGCTCTAAACTAATGACTAGAATAAAAACAATTGGTTGATAGGCCGGCAGGGCAGAAATCGGAAATATGGCTCAAGACTTTACAGAATGTGATGTGATCCTGGTTGATGAAGATCTTAACTCCCGTCAGAGCGTAAAGAACATCCTCCACAATCACGGTTACAGAAAACTGCGTACCGGTCGGACGATGGCTGATATCCGCGGGTTTCTGTCGAAAGGCATGCCGGATTTGCTGGTTGGTTCGACCGATATCAAGGATGGCGACTTTATCGAATATGTCCGCGAAGTCCGTAAAGGCAAAGCCGGCAACAACCCGTTTATTCCGATCATCACAATGGTTGGCGAACCCACCCCGGAGCTGGTCCGGCGGATCGTTGAGTCGGGAACCGACACAGTTATCGCCAAACCGTTTTCCACGGCGCAGGTCCTGGACCGGGTACAGGACCTCATTGATGCCCGGAAAAAGTTCGTTATTGCCGACGGTTACATTGGCCCGATCCGCCGCAAGGATGGCGGGGTGCCCGGTATTGATGCGCCCAATACTCTGAAGTCCCGGGCCAATGGCGAAGTCCTGAGCTTTGCCGATGTCGAAAACATGATCCATCAGGCAACCAGTGATCTGAAAATGCTGAAAGTCGATGTTATTGGTATTCAAATTGCCGCCCATGTGACCAATCTGGTTCCGCTTCTGGAACGCGGAGGCAAGGTCAATCCGGCGATACGCACGGAATTGCTGGCGTTGCTGGATATTACCGATACTTCCGATGAAAAGTTGAGGGGCAGCAAATACGAACATGTGGCAGAGCTGTGCAACTCGCTTGGCAACGTGGCCAGTTCAATTATAGCGTCACGGGGCGGCGAACCGGAACCCAGGGATGTGCGCCTGTTAAAGCCCCTGTCACAGGCCATCCAGGCCTGTTTCAGCGGCGCCATCACGGATGTTGCCCAGGTTAAAGCCATTGCGGCGCAAATTGGCAGCATGTAAATTAAACACCATTTGGTGAATTGAATTTTGCAGCCGGGCATGGCCCTGTACATCCAGAGGGGAACGGGAGGTTGACGGCGTGGCGAGACAGGCAGAAGAGCAATCAAACGAAAGTCATGCCGGCGGTGACGCAGTTTCTCCAAGCGTCGCACAGGTCAAATGGCTGGTCCGCGGTTTACACCAGGCGGGTGGAAAACTGCCGCTGTTTGATGAAAACGGCAAACGTGTCAGCGACCGCACCATAAAAAGCTGCCTCAAAAATGGCTGGGCGGAACCCTGGTTTGAAAACCCCATCAAGCCCGACTGGCAGATTTGCAGGTTGACGGAGCGCGGTCGCAGGACGGTCGATAAATGAGTTGTTCCTCTTCAGGCGCTGCAAACGTTTTGACAGGGTAACGGTTTTGTCGATCGGGTGATCTGAAACTTGAAATTCAGTTTTTCATTTCGATGGAAGAATAATAAGGCGTAGGGTTGCTGGGAATGAACCATGAAGTCGAGATCAGGGATGGCTGTACCTACGTCCATTTTCGGGTCGAAATCGACCTGTCGTGCTCCGCTCAGGTCCGTCAGATCCTGCTCGATGTTGTCGGTAAATATCCGTTGACTGTGGTCGAGTTGTCAGGCGTAAGTGTTATCGACAGCTCCGGCATTGCCAGCCTTCTGGACGGGCGGCAGGTCGCCAAGCGACGCGGCCACAGCTTCGAACTGGCGGCGCCCAGTCCGCAGGTCATGCGGGTTCTGGGGCTGGCCCAGCTCGACCGGTTTTTTATCATTCGCGACCACTGAGGGTTTGCCTTGCCGCCATCTGACACGCCAGCCGAAGCCATCAAACCCAAATTTGTGATGGTTTGTGTCAACCGGCGCTTCCGGGCCGACGAAGCGTCCTGTGCGGCGCGCCAGAGCCGGGCCCTGGCCGATGCCCTGGAAGCCGGAATTCGCGAACGGAAAATAGATATCAGGATCGAACGCAGTGTATGCCTCGGGCATTGCCAGAAAGGCCCCAGCATCCGCCTGGCGCCCGGTGGCCGCTTTATCCTCGGCAAGTCGATTGCAGACGTCCCGTCCCTCCTGGACGAACTGGAAAACCTGTGTGGCACCAACAAGGAACAGACCCTGCCCCTCGATTTACTGGGGTCGTGACGGCTCAGGCCGCCCTCCGTTGCACGGCTTTTCACTGCGGTAAATCAAACCAAGCGGTCGCTTTACGGAATATGTCTGACAGCGCGGCTGGCAGGTTCTGATGCAGGAGGCCTGTGCGAATGGCGGCGAAATGACACCTTAAGCGTTGTACCGGTCACCCGGAATTATGTCTGTTCTATACCAATTTTCCGCCGAAATTCGACCTCACGATTTTTGCGCGAGACGTGGTTTTGCCCTTGATTGGTGGACACCTCCTCAAGCGCTAAGCGCCTATTCTAGGTGTCCACCAATCAAGGGCAAAACCATAGAGCGACCCTCACCTAATGGCAGAAACGACCTGTTTTATCAGGCGCGAATTCGTCCGCCTTGGGTCACCTTCCGCCGAAATGACCGCCTGAAAATGTTGACCGCCAGGTGTATAAGAACGGCCTTTGATGCATAGCGGCCCTACCCGCAGTTGTTCGCCCTAGGGGTTTTTTGCCTGGGACGAATGCCAGCGGGCGTCCTGGGTTTTGAAATGATTGATAAACCAGTCCGACAGGCGTTGCTGAAGTTTTTGCCCTGCCCCTGCGTATCCCTCCGTCTCGATTTCCTCCATGATGTCGCGCAGGTCATCGAGTAATGTTTCATGATCGTCTTTATGCGGCTCATAAGCGTCGTACTTCTGATCGCGCATAATTTTTTCCTCAAGCGCGAAATGCGCCGATATCCAGGCATGGATTTCGCCAAGATGGGCAAGCAGATCATCGGCTGTGGGATCGGTGTCGGCGGCAATAAGAAAATGATTGATGCGCTCAATCATGTCTTTGTGTTCGTGATCAATGGCCGCATCGCCGGTTTCGAATTCGGCCCGCCATTCTATCTGGGGTATTTTTCTGCTGTCGTTCATGGTCGTTCCCTACCGGATAATAAAACCGCCCCTGGCGGCGTTGAACTGAGCAGCGATCACCTGGCGCGGCGCGATGGTGAGTTGCTGTGTCGCCTCGAAACCGAAGCCGGTATCGCCGCGGTCGCGCAGACGCAGCGTCAGCTGGTGCTGGCCAGCCGGCACGACAAAGGACTTATAAAAGCTGGAGGGGCCGTCGGTGGAGAGCCCGGCCGGCTTGGCGCTTTCCTTGAAAAGGACCCGGCTATCGAGTTCAAGTTCCACATGCACGGGCCAGCGTTCGCGCGGGCATGACAGTTTGGCCCGCATATTGGGTTCCAGTTTGGCCAGTTCCTTGGCGCTCCGGGTTGTGCATTCGACTTTGCGTTGGCCGGCATGGTTGAGGCTGAGCTTGATCAGGGCCATGTCCGGGCTTCTGTATTCATAGGCCAGTGACGAGGCAAAGAAACCGATGCTGCCGGCAAACCAGGCGAAGGTCAGGCCCTGCATGAATACCCCGAAAAGGCTTGTGTTCGGTCCGCGTACCAGCCAGACCGCCCCGGTGCCCCGCTTGCGCTGGCGCTCCGCCTCAAAGGCCGCCGCCTGCGCCGCCTCGCGGCTCCGCTTGCGGCGCAGCTCGCCCGGTATTTTAACCAGTTCCTTGATTCCGAAGTTATACAGGATCCACAGGAAAAGGGGGCCGAATATGAGCACCGGAACAATAAAAAAATAAACGTTATCAGGGCTGTTCATGTTGATTGCTTCTCGCCATCGGCGGATTGTTTCTGCTGCTCCAGCCGCTCCCTGAAATGATCGATCTCCTGGCCCAGTGCGGCGCTTTCATTGGCTGCGGCCCAATACACATCGAGGCGGTCCCGGGGAACGCGTTTGCGCAGATAGGGGTCGCGCATGCCGGTCAGCCGCTCTTCGGTCCATTGGATGCCAAGCCGGTGATGACAGTCGCATTGTGCGCAACCGGTCAACATCACCCCATCAACCCGGTCTCCGGACAACGCGTAATCCAGGAACGACGGCGGCAGCATGCCGATGCAGGGCAAGGATACGGGGGCCATGCCGTGGCCACCATAGCCGCCCACAGGCACGCCGTGGTCGCAGCCGACAACCAGCAGGCTGGGGCGGTCGCCGGCACTGGACTTGGCCTCGGTGATCGCCGCGTTGATTTTCTTGTGCACGGTGTCGAGGGAAAGGCCCGGCAGATCAATCCCGGTTTCGAGCGCCGCGCCGCGGCGGAACGGTGTCGACATCGGACAGGATCCGACGCAGATCCCACAGGCCGTACACAGATCCGCATTGACCACCGCCTCCATCTCGAAGGGCCGGCCATCGGTGCGCGCCTGCATGGTGATCGCGCTGTAGGGACAATCCTCGAAACACCGGGTACAGCCATTGCATTGGTCGAGAAAAACCACCGGGGCTTTTGCCCGCTTCAGCGGTGGCAGCCAGGGCAGCACACAAAGCAGCAGCGAGCCGCCAAAACCAAGCGCCCAGAGCGGCCCGGCGCCGGCCAGATCGTAAAGCGGATACAGGGCCATGAAAAACCAGTCGGGATTGAGCGTCGCCGGTACGCGCCCCAGGTCTGCGGGGGCATGGCTGACGGCCGGCACAGCGATGGACAGAGCCAGCAGCATCAGAAAACTGCCGATCGCCAAGCCGCGCGGTGGATTTGTTTTTGCCCGGCTGACCCGCAGGATATGGACCCACATCACAAACAGCAGAAAAAGCGGTGCGAAAATGTGCATAAACACGAGCAGGCTGAAGAAGCGGTCATCAAGGCTGCCGCGTGTCAGAAAGTTCTCGGCCACCGATTGCCCGAAAATTCCAAGCCAGTCGAGCCATTCCATGGAGCCGATGGCCACATACTGGGCGAGTTCATCCCACACCAGCCAGTAGCCGCTGATCCCTGATATAAGCAGCAGCCAGATCAGGGGAACGCCGGTAAACCAGGTGAACCAGCGCGCGCCCCGATAGCGGTCCATGGAAAATTCGCGCAGACAATGTAATATCATGCAGGCGACCATGGCATCGGATGAGTAGCGATGCAGGCTGCGCATGATGCCGCCCAGATACCATTGCTCCCGGGTCAGATAAGCAATGGAGTCATAGGCACCGGACAGGCTGGTATCGAAAAAAATGAACAGATAGATGCCGCTGACGGCAGCAATCCAAAAGAAGAAGAAGGCCAATGTTCCCAGTTGCCGGATCGGATTCCAGGCCGGGCCGAAGGGGCCGTCAAAGACGGATTCAAGGCCTTCGAAAAGGCGTCGAATGGGATAGTGGATCGCGTTCAGCATGGATTTCTAGTCAACTTTTTCATCAAACGGCGTCGTTATGCCTTGCCTGCGGTTGCTCACTGGCGGCCGGCAACCGTTTTGCCAGGCGGCGGCGACGGTATTGTTGTAATTGGTCGCGTCCCAAAAAAACCAGGACAGCGCCAATAAACAAGGCCCCTACTCCAAGTTGGATGAAAAGCGCATAATTGAACTTATAACGTTCCGTCGCCGGGTCATAGAGGATACAGAACAGGCGGACTTTCTTGATCAGGTCGTCAAGGCTCCGATACGGTGTTGTCGTGCCGAAAACCAGGGCTTTGAGGGGATCAATCAAGGTCGGTTTTGCAAACAGCTCGCCGTATACCTGGGCCTGAATAACCCCGTTGCCGTCGATCAGAGTTACCTGGTCCAGGTGATCGAAGCCCTTGGCCGACTTGAAATAGGTGAAGCCGGCCACTTGCGTCAACTGCCCGACGCTGTCGGCATCACCACTGAGGAAATGCCAACCGGGTATTTCATCGGCGCGCCGCTGGCTGGCAAAGTCCTGCATTCGTCCGGGCGAGTCATGCACGGTGTCGAAACCGATGGTCAGGGCGGTGAAGCTGTCATTGCCCAGGGCTTCCTTCGCCGTGTCGAAAACCTCAACCAGCCACGCCGTATTGACGTTGCAGCTCTGCACGCAGCCGGTATAGATAAAATTCAGAACCAGCGGCTTGCCCAGATAATCGGATAGCCGGACGGTGCCGCCGCGGCCGTCGCGAAAGCTCAGGTCGGGGATGCGTTTGCCGATAGCGGACTGGCTGGTTGCCAGGGCCGAGGCTTCCTGAAAGGCTGCGGTCGGGCTTTCGGCGCCGGCTGACGGAAGCGCGTAAACCCAGAGTCCACACAGACCGAGTACCCCGAATATGCGCCGAAATGCCGGTCTCATAGGCCTGTCATGGCTCCCAGGAAAACACCGATAAATAAAAGGCAAAGCTGCACCAGCGAGGCGAAGAAGTTTTTCATGGCGGTTTCCGGTGATGGCGCCATCACATACTGAACACTGCGATAGAGAAAATAGCTGCCGCCTGTTGCCGCCATCAGCCAGTAGGACCAGCCCAATCCGTACATGGTCAGCATCATCGATGCGATAACCAGCCCGACGGTGTTGATCAATATGGTCCAGGCTGCGGCCCGTTCGTCGATTATCGCCGGCAGCATGGGGATTCCGGCTTGCGCGTAATCGTCGCGCAGGACCGCGGCCAGGCTCCAGAAATGCGGTGGCGTCCACAGGAACAAAATCACGGCCAGGCCGAGAGCGGTCGCCGACAGGCCCGGATCGACCGCGGCGGCACCGGCCAGCACGGCAAAACTTCCCGATAGCCCGCCAATGACGATGTTCCAGACCGTCCGGCGCTTCAGCCAGACCGTATAGACAACGCCATAGAAGAAGGCCCCCAGAAATACATAGAGCGCACTGGCTCCGTTCAGGGCAAAAAAGGCGGTTCCAACGGAAACCACCAGCAAAGACAGAATGATTATATACCAACCGGGCCCGGCGCGAAGCCGTCCGGTAACGAAAGGCCGGTTTGCGGTGCGTTTCATGCGCCCATCCAGATCGCGTTCAACTAGCTGGTTGAAGGCACCTGCCGCAGCCGACGATCCAAGTACGGTCAGGGCCAGGATTAAAAGCTGCCAGCCGGTTAAGGCAGGACCGGGCATGACAGCGCTCCCGACCAGCGCACTGGCCATGATCGCCAGGCCAATCCGGATTTTGAAAACGCTGTAAAACAAGGCGCACTGGGCTTTCATGATTTTGTCTGTCCGATCCTGTCTTGTTGGGCCGATGGCCGTGTGGAGCGAAGGTATTCGGGGCGGCGGCATCCACCGCCGCCCTGAACGCTTAACTCAGTGGCCATACACCGGCCAGATACTTCCAGTTGACAAAGTAGTAGAGAACGAAGGCAACGAGGAAGACCATGGCCAGGGTGAAGGTGCCGGGAACAGACATGCCTTCGGCTGAACCGTGGCTCGCCAATACCTGGGCACCGTGGGTATCGGTTGACGGCTCGGCCGCTGGCGCCGCCTTTGTTTTCGGTTTGCCCCACAGAATGGTGCCAACCATATTGAGGATGAAGATGGCTGCGCCAAGGCCACCGACCAGTGCCGCCATGCCGTTCAGGCCCATCATCAAATGTGCAGCACCCGGGAACTCATAGGCCATCGCCGCGTCGGAAAAGTTGATGTCCCAGTGGCGGCGGGGAACGCCCAGGGTCCCTGCCCCCATCATGAACACCGAAACCAGCCCCATGCCGATACCGAACAGGTAGGGTTGCCATTTGGCAATACCCGGCATCACCAGTTCCTTCTGCCACAGTACGGGAACGAACCAGTAGGAAAAGGCCATGAACGCCAGGGTGGTGCCAACAACCACGGTGCCATGGAAGTGGCCTGGTACATAGAGCGTGTTGTGGATGATGATGTTGAGCTGCTCGGCCCCCATCATGACACCGGTAATACCGCCCAGGAAACCGAACAGGACCACGGACAGGGCGAAACCGGAAAACGCCGGATTGCCCCAGGGCGCCTTGCGTAACCATTCGAACAGGCCCTTGTTGTAGCCTTTCTTACGCTGGGCCGCCTCAACCGCGCCCGGAACCGTCAGGCCGTGGATCATGCTGCCCAGCACGGCCAGATAAAGCGCGTAGCTGGTGTTGAAGATTTTGTATTCGGAGCTTAGCCCCGGCTCGACCAGCAAGTGGTGCACACTGGCCAGTTGCAGGAACAGGATATAGAGCAGGAATGCCGTGCGGCTGACTTTTTCCGACAGCGGCTTGGCCCCGAACAGAATGGCTGCCAGGGCATACCAGAGGGAAATCTGGACAACAACGTTGACCTGCTGCGAGGAGTGGCCCATTGCCCACCAGACAATCTTGTACATGAGGGTGTCGATGTGACCCACATAGCCAACCGACCATAACAGGGTCGGGATCAGAATGATCGCGCCTGCGGCAATGGTGAACACGGCAATAATGGCGGCGACGGTGGCACCGAACACCACCAGCGGCACCGAGCCGGTGTAGGTCTTGTCCTGTTTGGCGATGACCAGGGTGCCGAAGAACACAATACAGGCGAGTAGTACGCCGACGGCAAAGATGATGATTCCTAAGTAAAACTCCGGTGCCGCTTTCATGGGCACATAGGAGGTAAACATCACTGTTGAATCACCGCGCAGGACGGCAATGTTGGTGATGATGGCACCGCCCAGCATCATCCAGTAGGCCAGCCATGCAACTTTCGGGGCGGCCAGCCGGGAACCCAGCAGAACGGCACCGGCAAAATAGAGCACAGCAACCTCGAAGAAGATGATCCAAACCAGCAGGACATCAAAGCCATGTGCGGTCAGGGCCAGATAGAACCAGTCGGCAGGCAGCAGATGCACGGCTGGCCAGCGGGTCAGGGCCACACCCAGCCCGAACAGACCGCCGATGAGCAAAAAGACGACGCCGCTCACGGCATTCCATTTAATCAGTTTATCGGCGCTTAGGTCGATCTTGAACCCGGTGTCGGGGCAAGTTCGGTAATTTGTTGTATTAATCATGATCTCGTCCCCTATTTGTCCACGACATGAATTCTGCCGACCATGGTGTGATGACCAATGCCGCAAAACTCGTTGCAGACCACAGAATACTCACCCGACCGGTTTGGTTTGATGGTGACCACCATCTCGTAATCCGGATGGATTTGCAGGTTGATGTTTTCCGGTAACAGCGAAAACCCATGCTGATAGTCCATGGAAGACAAATGCAGCCGGTAGGTCTGGTCCTTCTCGAGTTCCAGTACCGGCCACCATTCCCAAAGCCGCGCCAGCATGTAAATATCGCTGCCGGCGGGTGGGTGAACAACCGGGATTCCGGTGTCTCCTTCTTCGCGAACAGTATACTTTTCTGCCATCGCTTCGGTGCGTTCGGCAAAGACTTCCGGTCTGATCCGGTAGGCTTCATTGGATAAATTCTGCTCTCCGGCAATATGCCAGTAGGGCATCATGACAAACATGATCAGTGACCAGACCAAGGCGATAACGATCCAGAGGATCTCGGAGCGCTCAATGGGCTCCTTCCACCAGATCCGTTTTTCGGGTGGGAAAATAGACATGCGACCCCCTTCAGTTAGCTAAGGGGATCGACGTAATTTCGATGATCCCCCAGATAATGTAAAAAACCGTGGGAAAGGTAACTCCCAGGAATAAAAGCAAAAACGGATTGTCTAAAAGTTGCTGCATAAACGGTATTGGATCCAACTCATCATCCGTTGCCTGTTTTGGCTGCGTATGCGGTTGATCCAGTGGTGTATCTGACATCTGATCTCCTCCTCTAAACCCGAAAGAAAATGGGCTGATTGTGGAGAAAATCATAATCCACGAGCAACCGCCTTGATTTAGATCATTTACTTTGTAAGTGGAATTTCAGGGCGTCTTGAGTCAGCCGGGCGTGGACAATGTGTCCTCGCCCCGGACCACACGGAAACCGATATGATCAACGGGACTGCCGGTGCCACATCCACCGGTATAGACTTTATCGATAAAAAACGGCACATGGGCCCGTTCGTCGCCCTGGACGATCCGGTTCGGACACAGATCCGGGTCGCTCAGCTGGGCAATCGACCACGGTCGCTGGTTTTCCTCATCGGACGAGAACCAGCAGGTCAGAGTCCATTCCCAGACAGATCCCGTCATATCGGCAATTGCCCAGTCGTTCTGGCCATTACTGCCGACAGGCAGGGTTTGGCGGAACCGGCTCATTGATGCGGTCTGGATCATCTGGCGTTGTTCAATCAGGCCATCAATCGTTTGCCGGGTGAAATCCTTGCCGGCCATCGCCGCAAAGGCCCATTCCTCCTCGGTCGGCAGCCGATAGCTGTCGCCGGTTTTTGCCGACAGCCATTGGGTAAACAGCATTGCGTCGTACCAGGAAATGCGGGTGACCGGATGGTTGCCGGTCTGATAGGGGCGTTGTTTTGCCTCTTCGGGGCAGCCGCCTCCGGCATAACAGCTATTCCATTGATCGATGGTGATTTCGTGCTGGCTGATATGAAAGGGCTGCGCGATTGTCACCGGCTTTGAATGGTATGTCCGGCCAAAGGAATCGGGGACCAGAATGGTCAGATCATAGTGACCGGAAGCAACCGGGATCATGTGCAAACCGGCCAGCGGCGGAACCGGCGAACCGTCGGTTCTGGTTTTTAGAGTGTAAACCAGACCGACGGCGATTAATCCGAGCAATGAAATGCTGATCAGGACGCGCTGAAGCCGCATCGCGAGCTCCCTGCCCCCGCTTATTTCAGGGTCTTCATATAGGCCAGAATGTCGGCCTTGTCCTGGGCCGATTTCAAGCCGGGAAAGCGCGCCTTTGTGCCCTTCAGGAACTGTTCGGGATCAGCTAAAAACCCGATCAGGTTCTTATCCGTCCAGGTCAGTCCGGACGTTTTCAGCGCGTCCGAATAGTCATAACCGGCGATGGCTGCAGCCGGCTTTCCGGCCATGTCAAACAGGTTCGGTCCATACACAGTCTTGCCGCCTTTCTCGAAACTATGGCAGACAATGCAATGCTTTTGGGCAACGACCTTGCCGTCTTCAGCGTTGCCATGGCTCTCGATTTCAGCGGTTGAGCTGCGTAAAGTCTGAAAATAAGCCAGCAGATCAGCCCGCTGCGCCGCCGTTTTCAGGCCGGAGAAACTCATCTTCGTTCCTTTTACAACTTTTTTGGGCTTCGCGATGAAGTCCTGAAAGGTTGCCGCATCCCAGGTGATTCCGGATTCCTTCATGGCCGAGGAATACTTGTAACCCTCAACGGCCCCAGCCGGCTTGTCCAGAATATTGAAGAGATTGGGGCCCAAACGGTTTTTTCCGCCTTCGTCCATGGTGTGGCAAGCCGCGCATTTTTTGGCCAGTTTCTCACCGCTGGCCGCATCACCGGCAGCGATCGCCCCGGCTGCGGACACAAACATGACGCTGCCGATACAGGTCGATATCAAATATTTAAGTTTCACGGTACTCTCCTGATTTTAATGCCCTGCCGGATCGTTGGTTACGGGATTCCCGGCAGGGCATGCAGTTGAAAAGGACTAAATGGCTGTGGGTTTTTTGACCTGCATCATCAGGTCGTTGTCCCATTTGCCTTCAACCTTAAAGTGGGCCGCAGCGCCCTTGAGCACGGCTTCGATCAGGTTATGGTTCACGTAGGCATAGAGCCCGGGCTGCTTGAAGGTATAGGTCGCTGCACCGGCTGCGCCACCGGCGATGAACCAGGTTTCCAGCCCGGTTTGCGGATCGTCGGTAAAGGAACCCGTCGACCAGACATAGTCGCCGTGTCCACCGATCAGGTGGGGACGGGTATCGCGGTTGGCTTGTGAATGGATCATCAACACCGTCTCGCCAACGTTGGCGAGCAAGGCATTGTCGCCGGTCAGCGCCCCGACGGCACCATTGAAAACAATATGGCTCGGGGTCAGTGTGGCCATGACTTGCAGTGAATCCGCATAGTCTTCGCCAGCGGTCTCGTATTTGATGTATTCGCCGTCTTCATCCTTGGCCAGATAGTAATCCTGCTCGCCGATGTAATAGGCCCGGTCATAGGTAATCGGCTGTCCGGCTTTGTCCTTGAGGCCATCGCGTGGCAATACCATGATGGCACCGTTCATGCCATGGACCACATGATAGGGAATCATGACCCCGCCAGGGGCACAGTGATAGACAAAAACCCCGGCTTTGGTTGCCTTGAAACGCAATACACATTCTTCGCCCGGCGATACATGGGTAAGCCCGCCACCACCCAGCGCTCCGGTTGAGGCATGGAAGTCGATGTTATGCTCCATGGCGTTGGTGTCCGGGTTGACCAGGGTCAGTTCCACATAGTCATCCTGGTGCACGACAATCATCGGTCCGGGTACGGAACCGTTGAAGGTCAAGGCCCAGATCTCAGCGCCTTCGTCATCGAGAACCATTATCTTCTCTTTGATAACCAAGCGTATTTCAACGACTTTCGGGCCACCCTTGGCGACCTGGTCATGCTTGGGCATAAATGGCGGAGCCACCAACTCCTGCTTGATACGTGGCAGTGCT
This sequence comes from Rhodospirillales bacterium, assembly GCA_013203595.1. Classification (GTDB taxonomy): domain Bacteria; phylum Pseudomonadota; class Alphaproteobacteria; order Rhodospirillales; family Casp-alpha2; genus JABMNT01. Next base: position 4,833 of record JABMNT010000132.1, on the reverse strand, counting down.
GCGATCTCTTTTTCCGTTTTTGCGGAAACGGGCGCTGCTGTTTGAGGGGTTGCGGCCTTGGCTGCCGAGGATGCGACCTCGGTAACGACAAATCCGGCGCCGACAGCGGCTGTAGCGGAAAGAAAATTCCTCCTCGATGCGTTCTCTAGATTTTTAACTGTCTTGTTCATTTTCTGCTCCATTGTGCGAAAAGTTATCGATGGGTACATCCCTCGTGTTCGTACAGCCGTACTCGGAACTGCTGACGGTAAGTTATTGCCATACAGGGGATGGCGCCTTGATCTGGGTCAATTGCCGCCTGATTTTCCGCAACTTCCGTCAGGCCCGTCGAATTGATCGGGCGTGGGGACGGTTTTTCCTGATAGCACCTTGATATTATTATATAAAATTCGAGGTGAATTATTTTTGTCGCTATGTGATGCCGGTCACAGCGGCAGCACCGCAGATCCGGCACAATGCAGGGGTTGGAAGGATTTCAAGATTGAAATCCATCCCTTCCCTCAAGAGCACTAACTTGGGCCGGGTTTTATACCCGGCCCTTTTTTTTGGGTACCTGCACCCGTCTCTTGCGTTCGCGAAAGGATATATAGATGCCGCTGGCGATGATGATGGCGATCCCCAGCCAGGTGAACGCATCCGGGAAATCACCGAAGATCAGGTAACCGAGCGCGATCGTCATGATCACCTCCGCGTAACCATAAGGCGCCAGCACGGAGGCTTCGGCATAATCGAACGCCCGGATGATCAGATAATGGGCACAGGCGGCCAGCGCCCCCATCAGACCCATCAACAGCATATCGACGGGGCTCGGGGTCTGCCAGAAAGCCGGCACCAGCATGGAAAACACCACCGCCCCCATCAGGGCCGTAAAGGTCAGGGTCACCAGCGGCGGGGTGTGATTGGCCAGTCGGCGGGTAGCGACCAGATAACAGGCGTAGGTGATCCCTGCGCCCAGCGCCAGTAAGGTGCCGGGGCCGACAGCCAGCAGCCCCGGGCGGATAATGATGCAGGCGCCGACCAGGCCGACAAAAACCGCTGACCAGCGCCGTGCCCCGACGATTTCCTTGAGGACAAGGGCGGAAAGCGCGGTCATCACGACCGGATAAATAAAAACCAAGGCCAGGGCGTCGGCCAGAGGAATCAATGCGACAGCGGAAAAATACATAAAGGTCGAGACCATCAGCAACCCGCCGCGCAGGATCTGGGCGCCCGGATGAAGCGGAAACAGGGCCCGGGGACCGTGTTTATAAAGCACCAGCGGCAGCATCAGGACAAAATGGAAAAAATACCGGGCCCAGGCAATCTGCGTGGTGGCGTAGCGTGAACTCAGTTCCTTGGCGATGGTATCGACAAAAGGAATGATGAACATGGCCAGCACCATCAGCCCGATACCGGTCAGATGGCGGCGCTGCCCGGCATCGGGCAATAAGTCGGCAATTGGCTTGTGGTCGGACATGATGTGCCTGCGGAATACCCATCCGCTTTCCATAGATTTATCGGTTCGTCTGTGTAATGAACATGCTTGGAGGTCTGGTACCAGTGAAACCGTGCACCCGAGGCTGGAAATAAGAGCTGATGCGTAACCCGTCAAACAACGACCGGCCGGTTGGTGTGGCTGTGTGGGGAATTGGCGCCCATGCCGTACGTTCGGTGCTGCCTGCCCTGTCCGCCAGTCCGGATGTTCAGTTGATCGGGCTGTGCAGCCGCAATGGGCAAACCCTGGCCACGCAGGCCGCCGCCCATCAGTGTCTGGCCTGGTCATCGCCTGAGCCAATGCTGGCCAGCCCGGCCGTTGACGTGGTCTACCTGGCGAGCCCAACGGGACTGCATTGTAGCCAGGGTCAGCAGGTTTTGGCGCAGGGCAAGCATCTGTGGTGCGAAAAGCCGCTGGCGACCCGGATGGCGGATGCGGAGCTATTGCTTGGCGTGGCAACGGCTCGGGGGTTGTCGTTGGCGGTGGTTTGCGGGCCCTGCTATCATCCGCATTTTGCCGCCGTCCGTGAGCAATTGGACAGCCATGTGCTGGGAGATCTGCGCCATATCGAGGCCGGCTTCCGGTTTCCCCATTTGGCGCCGGACAATTTTCGCTATAACCCGGACCAGGGCGGTGGTGCCTTGCTGGATGTGGGCTTTTATCTGCTCAGCCTTGTTGATGACCTGATTGACGAAGAACTGGAAAGTCTTGAATGTCAGTTGGTCACAGACTCCGGTTATCAGGTCGACACCGGTGGCCGGGCGCTGATGGCCTTTGCCGGGGGGGCGACGGCCCATCTGGTCTGGGGCTACGGATACGCCTATGAAAACCACCTAACGGTTACCGGATCGGCAGCTTCGCTGGTGGCGGAGCCGTTTTTCTCCAAACCCCAGTCCCGTGAGCCCTCTGTCCGGCTGACCGACCGGCAGGGACGATCGCAGACAATCGCTTTCGACAACCCTAATCAGTTCGTGGAAATGGTTGCGGTGTTTGTCCGCGGCCTTCATGACGTCGATGTCCAGGCACAATTGATAGCCCGGGCGCGGCGGTCGCAATTGCTTATTGAACGGGCCAGAGAATCCGATCAGCGAAACGCCGCGGTCATGGTGAATTAATTGATCGTCGGGTATCTGCTGTCAGGTCTTCGGTGTGGCAATCAGCCAGTGCATGGTTTCAGGCCTGTCTTCGGAAATTACCAGCCAGCGGTCGTTGCTGGACAGGGATCGCAGGTGTTCAGACCCATTGGGGTCACGGCTGCCCTCCTCGATGATGGTCAGGTCATGGCTTTCTGAAAACAGATCCTTCAACGTCCGGGTGATTGCCGGGTCGACAAAATCATGACATTCAATGATCAGGTGGGCGGTTTTGAGGCTTGCTGCGGTTTCGCTGGTGAATATCTCCGCCTCAAAGCCCTCGCAATCGGATATGATCAAAGTTTTCGGATGTTCGCTGGCGATATCGGCCAATTCCTGTGCGTTCATGGCGGACCGATAGTGCACCACCCCGTCGAGTTTGTTGAGGGCAAAATTCTCCTGGCAGATTTTCAGTTCAGCTTCTTCAATATCGACGGCCCAGATCTGTCTGGGCTGCAGCAGTTTGCTGCTGCCGAGCGCGAAGAAACCGCTCGCTGATCCCACGTTGACAATGGCATCAAAGGATTTGCCCTGCCACGATAGCAAAAGATCCTGAATCTCCCGTTCATAGAAGCCAAGGAGTTTGGCGCCGATGTAGACGTCATGCTGGCATGTGGCTGTCGAGAATGTGATCCCTGTAAACGGGCCCTCAACAACGGTTCCGTTGCTGTTGCCGACGATGGTGGTGAGCAAGTCCCGGCGCCGCTGGCGTCGCGCATGGTCCAGTATTTTGCGGAAACGGCTGGCTGAGGCCTTTGAAGGCTCATCCCCTGCCCATTTGAGAAGATGATAGGCGAGCCGAACGGCACTACGTGAAACAACAGACACCTGGAAAATCCCATTGAAATTGGCAACGAAAAGAAGCCTTTGGCTTGACAAAACAAGGCGCCCCAAAGGAACCATAGCTTTAGCAACGTCCGGCAGGCGAGGCAACAAACCATTGCGAACCGGTAGCAACGCTGGCAATAGATAACCTGCGAGACGAAATGCCAATTAATAGGGCCTCTTATATATGCACTTCATGATGGCGGGTGATGCGAAGTATTTCATTTTTATGCGGGAGAATTGCGCCCAGGTTCGAACCCATTACCAGGACGCGCCGCTGATCATTTATGACTTTGGCCTGAAAACGGATCAGATTGCGGAACTGGAACGCCGGTTCCAGCCCCTTGAAGTGGTCAACTGGCATGCCAAAATCGAGGATTTTCAGGGCATTTGGGAAAGCACGTCGGAGCCGCAAAAACGCAAGTTGGCGCTGGCCCTGAACGCCCGTCAGGTTGGTATTCGCAAGCGCCTCAAGAAGGCGCTCTTCAAGCGGTTCCCGTCCAGTCGTTTTGCCCGGGCCATGAAAATCAAGGCGATCCGGTTCGAGAATCTGCTGATTCAGAAAATCCGCTGCATGCGCGATGCATCGGACCGGGCGGCCGACGACAGGCTGGTTTTTCTGGATGCCGATGCGCTTTTGTTTCAGCCCATCGATGATGCCTTCGACACCACTGCGGATATCACCCTGACCGTGATGTCGAAAATATCCTGGGCCTACAACGCCTGTTTTGTCTTGAACAGCGGGGTGCTTTTCTTTGGCCCGGACCGACAGCTGAGAAACCGGTTTCTCGACGCCTGGTGGTCGGAAGCGCATGCCAACGATGAATGGCTGCGCGAACAGTCGGCGCTGGTACGGATGATTGAGCGCTCCGTTCCCCGCGATGATTTCGCACCGGAAAAACGGGTGACGGTGGACCTGGATGGCGGACCGGTCCGGTTGCGCTTTGTCGCCTGTGAAGAATTTAACTTTTTCGACATGGAAAACCGCGAATCTGCGGCGTTTCCGGATTCACGAATCTATCATTTTACCGGTCGCCGCCAGAAACCGGAGATATTTCGAGCCATTCTGGCCACCCTTCGCCAGCGGTTTGGTCAATAGGCTGAAAGAGGCGTGCCTGGTCACAGAACGCAGGTGACGGTTGATGAGGAGAAACAGCGCCAGGCGGAAGCTGGAAATCAAACCTTTCACTTATCGCTTATCCATTTAATTATAGCCTCCGAGGGAATTCGTGTGGCATCGCATATCAAGGGTAAAAAGCATTGAAATTTGAGAAGCTAGCCCACATTATTCATGACTACCGTCGGATTTAATCGGAGCACAGGGCGTCAGCCGGGTCGACGGCGTTTTTTAGAGGTTAATTTTTAGAGGCGTTAGGGATTGACGTTCGGGGTCCATTCGGC
>JABMNT010000131.1 GCA_013203595.1 Rhodospirillales bacterium | reverse complement strand
TGATCATGCTGCCCGAAGGCCATGCCGGGGCTGGCGGATATCGGGAACATGATATATTGGTTGTTACCGAAGATGGTGCCGAAAACATTACCAAATTCCCTTTCGGGCCGGACCACAACATCATTTCAAACTAACCCGATTTCAAACGGACCGATTCGCAAAGTATGCCCCATGGCCGAACAGGCACCACCCGCTCCGCTGTTGCGCAACCGCAATTTCTGGCTGTTTGTCGGCAACCGGACCAGCAATGCCATCGGCGTCCATTCGCTGACCGTGGCCGTCGGCTGGCATGTGTACAAGCTGACCGGCGACCCCCTTGATCTGGGGCTGATCGGCCTCGCCCAGTTCGCCCCGGCCCTGATCCTGTTTCTGCTGGCCGGTATGGCCGCCGACCACTTCGACAGGCGTCGCATCATGATTGTCTGCAACATCATCCACATGGGCGTCGTCGCTGCCTTGATCACCCTGTTTTGGCAGGGGCTGGGCACGGTCTGGCCCATTCTTGCGATATTGCTGGTACACGGCGCCGCCCGGTCATTTTACCATACGGCCTCTCAGGCGGTGCTGCCCAACCTGATGCCCCTGGAGCAGTTTCCAAAGGCCGTGGCCTATGCCACATCGGCCAACAAAGCCGCCCAGTTGGCCGGACCGGCGCTGGGCGGGTTCCTGATCGCCGGTTTTGGCGATGGGGTCTATTTCTTCACCTTGATCATGTTTCTGATCGCCGGCATTGCGGCCACGCTGATTAACGCTGATCTCAAAGTCCCGGCCCGCGAACCGGTCAGCCTGCACACCGTTCTCGGCGGCTTTGATTATATCTGGAACAACAAAATCGTGCTCGGTGCCGTCTCCATCGATCTGCTGGCTGTGCTGTTTGGCGGCGTCATGGGCCTGTTGCCGGTGTTTGCCGCCGATATTCTGCATGTGGGCCCGGGCGGGCTCGGTGTCATGCGGGCCATGCCCGGCGTCGGCTCACTGGCCATTGGCCTGATCCTCACGCAGATTGCGGCACCGCGTCATATGGGCCCGACCCTGTTCTTTTCCCTTGTCGTCTTTGGCCTGGCCATATCCGTGTTCAGCCTGTCCACCACCTTCTGGCTGTCGCTGGTCGCGCTCGCCGTCTATGGGGCGGCCGATATGGTCAGCGTTTATGTGCGCCAGACCCTGGTCCAGATCGCCACCCCCGACGCCATGCGCGGCCGGGTCAGCGCCGTCAATGCGGTCTCCATCAACGCGTCCAACGAACTGGGCGATTTCAGAGCCGGGCTGATGGCCGGCGGCATCGGCACTGTGCCGGCGGTGCTGGTCGGTGGCGTCACCACCGTCGCGGTGACGCTATTGTGGATCAAACTGTTTCCCAGCATCCGCCGCATCGACCGCCTCGATCAGATCGGCTAGTGCCTTTCCTGTTGATATGAAAGGCACCTGGCTGGCGCAAAAAGCTGAACAGGCCTATCCTCGGCCATCCCTGACCTGAGCAAAAGGACAGCTCCATGTGCCGCAATATCCGCACCCTGTTTAATTTCGAGCCCCCTGCGACCGACGACGAAATTCGCGCTTCGGCCGTGCAGTTCGTGCGCAAGCTGAGCGGGTTTACAAAACCGTCGGCGGTCAACGAGGCGGCGTTTACCCGGGCCGTTGAGGACGTCACCGCCGCCGCCCGCAGCCTGATCGCATCACTGGAAACCAGCAGCCCGCCGAAAAATCGCGAAACAGCCGCCGCCATCGCCCGCGAAAAAGCGCGGCGGCGGTTCGCTGCGCGTTAGGAAATTATCGGGTTTTCGCCCTGCAATCCGCCTAGTTGTGAAATTCTGAAAACGGTTTTTTGTCTTCAAGATAACGGGAGAAAGTATCCATGAAATTGGCAAATTCAATATGCGTGTAGTGATAGAATTGCTGTTCCCCGACGATCTCTGTGCGGATCGGGATGGGCGCGTTTACTTTTGATCTGACCGTGAAATCGTTGGTCAGAAAACCACCAAGCACGCCCCGCCCGTAGGCGGCAAGCATCTCGTCCTCGCTGTGAAACTTCACACTCTGTTTGCCTTTTACAAAGGCCGTTTGCCAGAGTATCCCGTGCACATAGCCGATTGGATGCGTGTTGCGAACCAGCGGGTCAGGATGGCTCCAGAGGGCCAGAGTCAAGGTATAGATGGGTATGGCTGATCTGGAAAAAGGGACCGTGTAATGGGTCTCGACCAGCGGCACCCGCAGGGCTTCGCCATCAACAGCCCCGGCGTTGAATTTACGAAGCGCATGCTTGAGCGGCACAACCACAAAATCGGTGGTGCAACCCAGGTCCTGGTAGATCCGGCTCAAGACATCTTTCGTATGGATGGAAAGGAAATCCCGGTCATTGGCAGCGATCCGTTGCGGGCATTTGTAGCCGACCCCAGCGGCAGCCGATGATCCCCAGATCAAGGCGACGGCAAAACCGATGGTGCAAACTGTTCGCGTGATCATTTGATAGCCAATCGCAATTCGCCGTTCAGGCCCCATTGAAGTCATTTAGTTTTACCACATCAGGTTTCATGTCGCCGGTTACCGAATGACACTTTTATTATGGTGCCAGGAAATCCACAATATTGCCCTTATTCTGAAAGTCTGCCGCAACACTGTGTATGGGGTATGCATAGGATGTGAATGAGGTGTGAATTTGGCACGGGTGTTTAAAATCAATCTCGGCCGAAATCACAATGGAAAAAAGACCCACGCCTTTCCGGCAAAAGAAAACATAGCGGATTTCAAAGCGGGGATGGCACCATGTCTTCCATCACAGCCAGCTATGAATAACAAAAGCGGGAAACGCTAATCATAATAAAGATTATGCTTGGAGATTTTGACATCCACCTACAAGTACATATTTTTGTAATATCAATTCACAAATAGCCCGTCTACAATTCATGTTTTTGTCTGTATATAGTTGCTATAAGCATAGTTCCTTTCCGTGAGTGTATCTTTCTGCAGTTCCATTGAATGTTTTGATATGACAAAAAATGAATTGCCAGCGGGCTCGGCCGAAATGAAGCTACGGGCAATTTTGAGTGGAATTAGTATATGATTATAAATCTCCTAAACACGATCAGGGCAACCGCGCTGCCTGTTGTTCTCTCCATTTTGTTGACGGCTTGCGGAGACAGCGCACCCATAAAAATCGGGTTTATTGGCGGGCTGACCGCACGCTCGTCTGATATCAGCCAGGCTTCCCGAAACGCGGTTCAATTGGCAATCGCTGAAGTGAACGCAAAGGGCGGAATCAATGGTCGCATGCTTGAACTGGTGGTTCGCGACAACAACGGTGACCCGGCCACCGCGCAAAAGAACGTCCAGGAATTAGCGGGAGAAGGCGTCGAGGCGATTATCGGACCCAACCTGAGTTCCATCGCCGAGGCCATGCTGCCGGCAATTATTGAAACCAATGTGGTGACGATTTCGCCAACGGTATCTTCGTTGTTTTTTGCAGGCAAGGACGACCCGTTCTTCAGGATGAATTCGACAACAAGGCAAAATGCGGGCGCCTACGCGGCTTACCATTATTCGAAAGGCGGCCGACGTGTGACGGCAGCCTTCGACGCACAGAACAGACTGTTCTCTGAAAGTTGGCTGAAAGAGTTCCAGGCGGCCTTTGAAAAGCTGGGCGGTGAACTGATTAACGCCACCTCCTTCGACGCGACCTCGACAACAGGCTATAGCGGCGTTGTCGCGCCTTTGTTGTCATCCTCACCGGACGCCATGCTGCTTGTTGCAAATGGCGTCGATACAGCGCAACTGGCACAGCAAATTCGCAAAACAGGCAGCAAGGTAAAACTGATGGCAGCGGAATGGGCTGCATCGGAGGAACTGATTCAATTGGGTGGCCGGGCGATTGAAGGACTGACCATCCTTCAGACCTACGACAGATACAGTAAAGAGGCCCATTACACCGGTTTCCACGATGCCTATCAGAAGCGGTTCAAAAAGACCCCGGGATATGCAAGTCTTGCCGCCTATGACGCGACGACAATGCTTTTTGCCGCATTGCAACAGCGTCGGGAAGGCGAGACACTGAAACAGGCCCTGCTCAACCTTGGCCCCAAAAAGGGGCTGCAACAGGTCCTCGAATTTGATGATTTCGGTGACAGCAACAGAAAACAGTTCTTCGTATCCGTAAAAAACGGTGAGTTTGTCGTCGAATGAATATCTTCGGAGAAAGGCGGTTACGGACATCACTGATTTTCCTGTTGGTGAGTACGACCCTCGTCACTTTGACGATCGTTGGCACCGCCATACTGGCCGTTCGTTTGCCGCAAATTGTCGATGCCAACAAAGCGCTGGTCGCGCGGGCGGCGGCAGAAACGTCGAGCCGGATAGAGATTTTTCTTGAGGGGCTGGAGCAGCGGGTCCTGCTGGTCGGGCAAACGGCTCACGATCTGCCGAAGGAACGTGTTGCAGACATGCTTGATGCCGCGCGTGGCGACGCCTTCGAAGCGGTTTATTTGGTCGATGACGACGGCATCATCACCGCCAACAGCATCCGCAATGTAAGCCCTGAACGCAGCCAGGAAATGATTGGAGTTGATCTTTCTCAGAATAAATTGGTGCGCGCCATAAACACGAAAGGTGCCGTCGTCTGGAGTGATAAATTTCTCTCTGCGGTAACGGGGAAGGTGACGATCGGTGTTGGTCTACCCGTTGGCCAAATCGGTGGGGTAGTGATCGCTGAACTGCCGATCACTTCTCTGCTAAAGATCAGCCAAATTGCCAGCGGCAGCGGCGGCGAAGATTTCTGGATCATTGATGGTCATGGTGAAGTTGTTGCGGAAACCGGATCTCCCTCGGCTGCCCGGTTAAATTTACTGAGTCTTCCCATTGTCAGAAATGGCCTGGCCAATCATTCAGCCACCGACACAACTGATTTCAAAGACCAGAAATATCATACGGCGGCCTCCTTTTCCGGTGCCCTTGGATGGCTGTTTGTCAGCCGTATTCCCGCGGGCCTCAACAATCCCAAAATCAGGGAAACCATTGGTTTAATCCTGATCGCCTTTATCGCTTCTCCGATTATCGGGTTGCTTTTAGCACCGTTCTGGGCACGGGGGATGAATGCCGCATTGGGAAAGGTGACCAGATATGCCCGTTTGGTGGCGACCGGGGTTTCTCCGGATTCCTGGCCGCGCGGTAATATCACAGAATTTAACGCCCTATCAACTGATCTTGAAGAAATGTGCGAACGACTGGCACAGGTCGCAGCCGAGCAAACCGCCCTGTCCAAGGATCTGGAAAAAGCCAAGAACAACGCCGAATTCGCCAACCGTGCCAAATCAAATTTCTTAGCGACCATGAGTCACGAGATCCGGACACCGTTAAACGGTGTTCTTGGCCTGGCCCAGTTATTGAAAGGTACCGAACTCGACGAAGATCAGTGGCAAAAAGTGGATACCATACTTTCATCAGGCCAAACCCTGTTGGCAATCCTCAACGATGTTCTTGATATGAGCAAAATCGAGGCCGGGGGCCTGGAACTTGAAGAGCAGGTGTTTTCTCTGACCGGTCTGGTCTCGACAATCACATCTCCCTTTCAAAGTCTGGCTGATGACAAGGGGCTCAGGCTTGTTGTCAACTGTGATGCGAACCATGTGGTCAGAGGAGATCCGGTTCGAACCCGGCAAATTCTCTGGAACCTCCTGAGCAATGCAATCAAATTTACGGATCAGGGCCAAATCAATTTAACGGTGAAAAAATCCGAATGGCCAACCCATATGGAAAACCTTGCATCTTCAGATAAGAATTATTTGCTGCTGTTTACCATCGAAGACACGGGGGCGGGCATTTCCTCCGACCGCATTAATGCTATTTTCGAAGCCTTTACCCAGGAAGACAATTCCATCACCAGAAAGTTCGGAGGGACTGGCCTTGGTCTTTCCATCGTCAAACAGATGACAGAACTGATGGGAGGAACAGTAAATGTTGAAAGCACACAGGGTGTCGGCTCAAAGTTTATCGTCTATCTGCCGTTTCATGAGGTCACGAAGGAAGAAGCGCTGGCCATTTCGCAGCGCGATCCCAAGATCACCCTTGAATTTTCTAAACCCCTCAATGTTTTGATTGCCGAAGACAACGATGTGAACGCAATCATCGCCAGGGCCTTTCTGGAAAAATTCGGCCATTCTGTGAAGCATGTGGTGAACGGGAAATTAGCAGTCGAGGCCGCCAAAGACGGCTGGGCTGATTTAATTCTTATGGATATCCACATGCCGGAAATGAATGGCATTGACGCAACGCGAACGATTCGATCAACAGCAACTGGTCAACATCTGCCAATTGTCGGCCTGACCGCAGAGGCCTTCGCTGATCGACATACGGCGTTTATCGAAGCGGGCATGAACGAGGTCCTCACGAAGCCCTACACGGAGCAGCAACTGGCCCGTGTACTGGCAAGAAGTTACCAGATAGAACGGCGGCGTTCCCGTCGCGGAACGGCACCAGGCCCGGAAATTGATGGCGCCGTCGCGCCTGCTGCAACCGCCCATTCGGCGCCCGATAAAACAATGCCCGCCAAAAGCAGCCAGGCCCCGACAGGCGATGAGAAACGATTGAACGAACTGCGCGCACAGTTACCAGCCGAAGCCATATCCAGCCTTCTTGCCGAGGCGCAAAGCTCGCTTCAAACCAATCTGGAAAAACTCCAAGAATCTGTGCATGACAAAGATCCCGATGCCATCAGGGAGACCGCACATGCAATCAAAGGCGCTTCCGGCTCCCTGTTTGCCGTGCAGATATCTGAAATGGCTGCGGAAATCGAGCAACAATCCGAAGACATCGAAGGCGTTCGCAGGCGATTGCCGGAATTCGAACTGGCAGCGAAAGACGCCCTGGACTGGTGGCAGGCGCAGTCCGCCAAATAGAAGCTTTTGCCCGAACCAGAAGCCACTGACCTCTCAACGCCGTAAAACCACCCCCTACCCCAGGGCTTCTGCAAACATCGCCTCGTATTCATCGACCGTCGGTCGCTTTGGATTGGAGAAATGACAGGCGTCGGTCATGCAGTGCTGCGCCAGATCGGGGATCATGGCGTTGGTCACGCCCATGACGCTGAGGTTTTCCGGCAGGCCCAGGGTGCTGTTAAACTCGCTGATCCAGTCGGAAATGCTGGCGTTTTCGGCGAGGCCCATGGCCCGGCGCAACTGGTCGTACTTGTCGCCCACATGGGCCGCATTGAAGCGCAATACGGTGGGCAGCACCACCGCGTTCAGGGTGCCGTGGTGCAGACGCAGCGTCTCGTTGGCGCCGATCGCATGGCTCATGGAATGAACAGCGCCCAGGCCCTTGGCAAAGGCCATGGCCCCCTCACTGGCTGCCATCATCATGTGCCAGCGGGCATCGCGGTCATTGCCATCGTCGACGGCGCGTTTCAGGTAGGTGACTACCCGCTCCAGACCGTCCAGACCAATGGCAGCAGCTGGTGGATTGATCGCTGGCGTGAGATAGGCCTCAATACAATGAGCCATGGCATCCATGCCGGTGGCAGCGGTCAGGTTCCTGGGCAGGCTGAGCGTCAGTTCCGGATCACAGATCGCCATTTTCGGGACCAGATTGGGGCTCAGGATAACCACCTTGTGGCCATCTTCGGTGATGATCACGGAGCCGCCACCCACTTCGCTGCCGGTGCCGGCGGTGGTCGGAATGGCGATGATCGGCGGTGCGGTGCCAATCTTGTCGCGGCCGCCGTTCATGGCCGACCAGTCATTCATGGGGCCATCGTGGCTGACCACCAGGGCTACCCCCTTGCCCAGATCGATGGAAGAGCCGCCGCCGATGGCAATAATGCCGTCACAGTCGTTTTCCCGGTACAGGGCGGCGGCTTCACGGACCGCCTTTTCCGTGGGATTGCCGGGGGTCCCGTCAAACACCGTCGGTGTGACCTCATTGGGCAGGACGGCACGCAGCTGATCGAAAACCCCGCAGGCGATGACCCCCTTGTCGGTGCAGATCAGGGGCCGGCTGATGCCATTGCGGGCCATTGCCTTGCCCAGCACCTTGATCGCGCCAAAATCGATTTCCATTAACGTCGGGTAGGTTAGTGTCGCCATTTTTTCAAAACCTTTTATTTGTCTGTCCGTTTACGGGCGTTTCGCCACCATGTCGATTTCCACCAGTGCATCGCGGGCCAGCCCGGTCACACCGACACAGGTCCGGGCCGGCAGGCGGTCTGCCGGGAAGTAGGATTTATAGGCCGCATTCATGGCCGCATAATCGCGCTTGAATTCGGTGATATAGACCCGGCACGACAACACATGGTGCAAGCCAAGCCCCAGCCCTTCAAGAACAATAATCAGGTTATCCATGACCCGGCGGGTCTGCGCCTCGACCCCGTCCGGCAGTGGTGCCGCATCATCGACGGGATCCGTCGGCATCTGCCCGGTCAGCTGGATCCAGCCGTCACATTCAACGGCATGGCTGAAAGGGGCTACATGGGTGGGTGCGCTGGAAATATTGTGGAAGATGGGCTCGGACATGATGGCTCCTGATTTCAATCTTTGCACTGGGTCGCCTCCATCCTGCATGAGCAGGCCGGACAGCCCAACCATTTTTAACCTGACCCGTTGCCGCCCGGCGCTTAGCTGAAACCCGATGATTCGATTTTGAAGTCATCCAGTTCGCTGGCCTGCAGACCGAGAAAGATCGGCTCGGACCCGGACCGGTAGATGTTGATTTTCGCATTAAAAACATTGCGGGTCCGGCCATGTTTATCGGCAATCAAAAACTTCTGAATGGCAAATTCGCCATCGCGCCGGGCTCCGGTCAGGTAACACTGAATTTGCTCGATATGGTCGCCCGACAGCACCAGACCCTTCAGGCTGGACAAGGTGTCCTGGGTGCGTTCGATAAAATCCGTGGTGCTGGTTGGCGTGATCACCCCGGTTATCCGGTTGGGCATTTGCGCCAGGAAGTCACCGACCAGAACCTGGCCCGGCAGCGCCCGGTCAATCATCCGCGCCAGCTCAATCGTCACATCGCCGACAATAAAACTGTAGACCGTCGGGCTCAGGCCCTCCGACTGATAAAATTCGTAATGCCCGCCAATATGAAAACAGGCCCGCAACAACGGTGTTGTCTGGCCCTTTGCCTTGCTGCGGGCGATCGCGTTGTCGGCCAGCACCAGATGCATGAAATGGTATAAATTGATATTGGCCTGGCCGCTGCGGTCGCGATTCCAGATATAGAAACCATCACCCGTGGTGGTCCGGGCAAAATTAATTTCAATATTGTTATCCAGCATTTTTGAATAGGACGAATTGACCGAATAGGACAAGCTGTTGAGCTGTGTCACCTGCTCCAGAGGCGACAGCAGGGAAAACCCGACAATATCAAACAGGGCAACGGCACGGTCATCAATGTAGGAGATGCTGTAGCGTTTGATGGCCGTCTCGATAACCGGATAAGGCAGGTCCGGTCCCGGTTGAAAGGGCAGCGGAATCCGAGAAGTCTGGCAATCCATCAGTCGGGCCAGATGGGCCATCCCGTTGCGGGTCACATGCTTGGGGTTTGCAATCACATCCTCAAGAAAGCTGGTAGGGCGCAGGCCGAGGGCGGAATTGGCATAGAGGTCCGCTTCCTCGCCGGCCCGCTGGGCGTGTTCGCTGATGGTGTAATGGGGGATCACCAGCACGTCGATGAAATTTTCGCCCGGCGTCCAGACCAGCAACAGATTGCGACCCAGGCCCCAGAGTTTGTGCAGTTCCTGGTCGAGAAGATTGAGCCGGGGTTGCTGCTCGTCACTGAGATTGTTGAAATCCCAGTTGTCCCTGTTGCCCTGCGATCGTTTGCCTAACCTCAAGCGCCTGTCCCTTTGCCGTCCTTTGCCGTTAGCCTGCTTGAAATATCGGTTTCTGACAAGGCGCTACTGCGGACATCTTTATGATCCCTGAACCCGGCGCGCAGGTTGGTTATCGACTTGTCGATAGCCTGTAGTTGAACCTGGCCTTCCACCTTCGCCGTATCATCGGGCAGTTTCAGCAAGTATTTTTGAAATCCTTCCGAATGAAATGCCATGGCGTTCAAATAGTCTTCAATGCTGCGTGGACGATGCATATACGACTTGTGCACATTACGCAGGTTATCGAGCAATATCTGGATCATCGACCGGATCACCGGATCAAATTTTTGCAGCTTTGAATTAAACAGCTTTTTTGGCAGGAAAATAATCACACTGTCTTCGACGGCACGGGCATTGGCCATGCGCGGTGATCCGTCAATCACCGCCATTTCACCGAAAAGCTCGCCCTCGCCCATGGCTGCCAAATGCACAGTCTCGCCTTCCAGTCTTTTGAAAATCTCGACCTGCCCCATTTCAACAATATAGGCGCAGTCGCCCGCCTGGCCTTCTTCGAAGACCATTTCGCCCTTGTTATAAAACTTTTTTTCGACGTTGCTTGCAGTCAAAGACATAAAAGTACCAACCTCGCCCACGGGAATGCAGATATTACCGTTTTAACCCCGGCAGACACAAGATTATCTAATAATTTCGGTGTGTTAACGGCTTGGCGGGATATCGAACTTGCGAAGCGCCGCCGCCTGACGTTTGGCCAGCACATCCACATCAAAATCATCGATCAGTTCATGGAACATGCGATGCCAGTTTATTTCGGCACGCAAATGCGTGAACACACTGCCCAGGCCGATCGCCGCACGGTCCATCAGCACAAATTCACGGGGCGGCATCACACCGCCGATTTCACGCAGCTCGCGGTGAATCTTGGCAGCCACACCGGCCCCGTAACTGACCCCGCCGGTTTCCTGGATCGGCATGACCCGATCCTGCAACAAAGGCGCGTACAAAAACTCGGCCCATTGATTGAGAATGTCGATGACCGATTTCTGCAGTCCCTGAAACCCCCAGGTTTCATAGGCATGAACGGCCAGCGCCTGATCCTTGTCGCGGATCGCGTGATACAAATCGATAACCGCACCGATAAACTCAGGGCGAAATACCCGAATGCAGCCGAAATCCATGAGATTGAGCGAACAGTCATCAGCGACCGTGTAGTTGCCCAGATGCGGGTCCCCATGCAGGACGCCGTAATAATAGAGCGGCACATACCAGGCCCGGAACATGTTGGTGGCAATCTGGTTGCGCTGGGCCACATCTGTTTCCAGCCATTGCATCAGCGGCGTGCCTTCCATCCAGGTCATGGTCAGCAGGCGCGCCGTCGACAGCTCGGGCAGACTGACAGGAACATGGACCGCCGCCTCCTTGTCATGGATATATCGGAACAGTCCCATGTTGCGGGCTTCGCGTTTGTAATCCAGTTCCTCGCGCAGGCGCTCTGAAAGTTCGCTGTGAATATTCGACGGATCAATCGCCTTGTCGTAGCGTTTGTACAGGGAAAAAACCATTTTCAGCTGGGTTAAATCCGCCTCAACCGCTGATCCCATATCCGGATACTGAATTTTGCAGGCAAGCGGTTGATCGTCCAGGCCGACGGCCCGGTGCACCTGGCCCAGCGAAGCGGCAGCGGCGGCCTGACGTTCAAAACTGCTATACCGGGATGCCCAGTCAGCCCCCAGTTCTCCAGCCATGCGCCGGCGTACAAATGACCACCCCATGGCCGGTGCCTGGGCCTGCAGTTTCGCCAGTTCCGCCATGTAGTCGTCGGGCAGCATGTCAGGCAGGGTCGAGAGGATTTGCGCAACCTTCATCAGCGGCCCCTTGAGCCCGCCCAGGGCCGCCTGTAAATCGGCCGCATTCTTTGCGTTGTCCGGTGCCGTGCCCAGCATCCTGTTGCCGGCCGCCCGCGCGGCAAAGCCGCCCGCCACAGCACCAACCTTAGCGTAGCGTTTCACCCGTCCTGCGAGGGAGTTTTCATCGCTCATGAACCGGCTTAATCCGCCATCGCTTCAAGCTGGCCAATGAAACCGGAGATTACCGACAGCCCGCGTTTCCAGAAATCCGGATCCGAAGCGTCCAGCCCGAACGGTGCCAGCAGTTCCCGATGGCCCTTGGTTCCACCGGATTTCAGCATTTCAAAATATTTTTCCTGGAATCCCGGATGACCGTCTTTGAAGACACTGTACAGCGAGTTGACCAGGCAATCGCCAAAGGCATAGGCATAAACGTAAAATGGTGAATGCACAAAATGCGGGATATATCCCCACATGGTTTTGTAGTCGACATCAAAGGTGAAAACGGGTCCTAAGCTTTCGCGCTGGGTTTCCATCCAGATCTCGGCCAGCCGCTCGGCGCTTATTTCTCCGTCAACCCGTTCCCCATGGACGCGGCATTCAAACGTATGAAAGGCGATTTGACGGACCACGGTGTTCATCATGTCCTCGACCTTGCCGGCCAGCATGACCCGCTTGCGCCGGGGATCGGTTTCATTTTTCAGCAGCGACTGAAAGGTCAGCATCTCGCCAAATACCGAAGCCGTTTCCGCCAGTGTCAGCGGCGTATTGGCCATCAATGTGCCCTGCGGTGCGGCCAGCACCTGGTGAACCCCATGGCCAAGCTCGTGGGCCAGGGTCATCACGTCGCGCGTCTTGCCATGAAAATTAAGCAGGATATAGGGATGCGCGGAAGCCACGGTGGGGTGGGCAAAGGCACCGGAGTTTTTGCCCGCACGCGGTGGTGCGTCAATCCAGCGCTCGTCAAAGAACCGCCCGGCGATGGTTGCCATTTCCGGTGCAAAGCCGCCATAGGCGGAAAGCACACTCTGCTTCGCCTGGTCCCAGGAGAATTTAGCGCTGTCGGCATCCGGCAGGGGCGCATTGCGGTCCCACCAGTCGAGTTTTTCCTGACCAAACCATTTTGCCTTCAGGGCAAAATAACGATGCGACAGATCCCCGTAATTTTCACGCACGGCACTGGCCAGGGCATCAACCACCTGATCTTCCACCTGGTTGGCCAGGTTGCGTGAAGCCATGGGGCTGGAATACTTGCGCCAGCCATCCTCGATTTGCTTGTCCTTGGCCAGGGTGTTGGTGATGAGCGACAGGATGCGGCCGTGTTTCTTAAGGCCAGCTGATAAGGCCCGTGCGGCTGTTTCGCGCATTTTGCCATCCGGATCAGACATCTGGTTCTGGACGTCGGACATGGTCAGTTCCTTGCCGGCCACATCGAACCGCATATCCGCCATGGTTTCATCAAACAAACGCGACCAGGCGGCACCACCGGTTACGGATTTTTCGTGCAGCAGTTTTTCCAGCTCGTCGGCCAGCTGATGGGGTCGCTGGGCCCGGGTTATCTGGATCCACGGTGCATAATGCTGCAGCCCGGCGTCGGCCAGTTGTTCTGATAATCTGGCATCTTCAATGTGATTGATTTCCAGTGTGAAAAACAAAGTCAGCGTGGTGATCCCGGTAACCCGCTCCTGCAGGGTCTGATAAAACCGCCCGATGTCGGCATTCCCCATATCACCCGCATGCAGAAGCTGGGCATAGCTCATTACCCGGAACAGCTTATCCAAAATCGTCTCGAAGCTGGCGACGGCTTTACCCAGTTCGGCACCTGAAAGCGCAGCCAGCCGGCCCGCATACTTTTCCTGAAACGCTTCACTTTGGCGTTCGGCATCAACCAGATCCGCTTCCAGTTCGGGCGCCTCGGGGCTTGTATAAAGATCGTCTAAATTCCAGGTTGGCAGCGCTGTCGATGGGGCTAAGTCTGTCGTTGTCATGTTTTACAGGTCCTTTAAAGTGTTGCACTGCATATAGGGCTGGAATTGGCTTCCGGCAACGGCGATGATCCGATATAAGACTATTTCATGTTTGGGAGGCGGTCTAAATGACCACGTATCAATGGCCTAACCTGGCCACCATGATGTTTGACCAGGCCAGAGCCTACGGCGACAACCCCTTTGTATGGGAAAAACGCGCCGGTGCCTATCAGGCGCTGAGCTGGTCCGAAGTGGCGACGCAGATTGCGGCACTGGCCAGATGTCTGAAGGACCAGGGTATTGAACCCGGAGACCGGGTGGCGGTGGTATGTGAAAATCGCCCCATGTGGCTGATCAGTGATTTCGCGATCATGGCCATCGGTGCGATCACGGTCCCGGCCTACATCACCAACACAGTCGACGATCATTTCCATATTCTGTCCGACAGCGGCGCAAAAGCAGCCATTGTTTCAAATGCCCGGTTAAGTGCGCGCCTGATCCCGGCGCTTGACAAGTCGCCCGAGGTCAAGCTTCTGATTGCTCTGGACCCCCCCGATACCCCGCCCCAATCGGCAGTTTTACTGGAATGGGACCGGGTTATCGACGACCCGGCCGGAACGCTGGAGGAAACAGTCGCGCTGGCGCGCACCTGGAGTATGGAAGACACCGCCTGCCTGATTTACACATCGGGCACCGGCGGTAAACCCAAAGGTGTGATGCTGAACCACCGCAGTCAGTTTCATAATGCCCTGGGCGCCACGGATGCACTGACCGAAATCGGCCTTGGCGATGATGTGTTTTTATCCTTCCTGCCCCTGTCCCATTCCTATGAACATGTTGCCGGGCATTTCTTCCCGATCAGCATCGGTGCGCAAATCTATTATGCGGAAGGCATTGAAAGCCTGTCCACGAATATGGCCGAAGCCAGCCCGACAATCATGACCGCCGTCCCCCGGCTGTACGAGACCATGTATCAGCGGATTACCCAGGGCGTCAAAAAGTCGGGCGGTCTCAAGGAAAAAATGTTCATGGCGGCCCTCGAGCTGGGCCGCAAACGCTACCACGGCGAGGCCCTCGGCCTGGTCGGTGCGATCCAGGACCGGGTCCTTGATAAACTGGTTCGCGACAAGGTCCGCGGCCGTTTTGGTGGCCGCCTGAAAGCCCTGGTTTCCGGCGGAGCGCCTCTCAATCCGGATATCGGCATCTTCTTTACCGCCCTCGGACTGCGCCTGCTGCAGGGCTATGGACAAACGGAAACCGCGCCGGTGATCAGCGTCAACCGACCGTCCCTGGTGAAAATGCACACGGTCGGACCGCCGCTCCTCAATACGGAAGTGAAAATTGCCGATGATGGGGAAATTCTGGTGCGTGGTGACCTGATCATGCAGGGCTATTGGCGCGATGAGGCAGCAACACGCGAGACCATCCGGGACGGCTGGGTTCATACCGGAGATATCGGGCATTTTGATGAAGACGGATATCTGGTTATCACCGACCGAAAAAAGGATATCCTGGTCAATTCCGGTGGTGACAACATTGCACCGCAGCGCATTGAAGGTCTGCTGACCCTGCAGCCGGAAATCGCCCAGGCCATGGTTTATGGCGATAAACGGCCGCATCTGGTGGGCTTGATTGTGCCGGATAAAAACTGGTTGCAGGAGTGGGTAAAGGCCAACGACAAACCCGAAACACTGGACCAACTGGCAGGCGATGCCGATCTGCACAAAGCCCTCAGACCGGCTGTTGACCGAGTCAATGGGGAGTTGTCAAATATTGAAAAAATCCGCCGTTTCCTGATCGCCCGGGACGCCTTCACCATTGATAACGAACAGATGACCCCAACCATGAAGGCCCGCCGCCACAAAATCAAAGAAGTCTATGGCGATCAGCTTGAAAAGCTGTATCGCTAGGATCAGTTCCTCTTAATTGCCCAGTGGCGCATTGACGACCTTGAATTCCTGCGGTCGATAGAACAGGCCGAGTTTGAAACTTTCTGCAATGCGTTCGGCGCGGATGACAAACTCGCGGGCAATTGCCGGCTCAAACAGCTCGGATGTGGATTGCCGGAAAAGCTCCAGCCAGCGGTCAAAATGCGCTGGCTCAATGTTTTTAAGGGCCATGTGTTTGGCCATGGGTGTGCCCTTGTAAAGGCCACTGGTCAGCATCACCGATGACCAGAAGGTCACCATGGTTTGCAGATGCCTGTCCCAGTTCTCGCCAATAACATCGTTGAATATGGGTCCGATAAAGGGATCGGCACCGACCTGCGCATAGAAATGATGGACCAGTTTTTCGATGGAGGCGGCATCAACGGCGGCATATTTCATTCATCAGCACCTGAATTGAATTGCAATGATTAAAGATATATTTAATATATATGTTATATTCAGCGGCAACGCAATATCCCGCAACATCTTCCGGAACTGGACGTTTTGATGCATCTGACCAAATATTCTGATTACGCCCTGCGCACCCTGATTTACCTGGCCGTCAAGGACACTGTGCCTGCAACCATTCAGGAAATCGCCGGCAAATACGGGATTTCACGCAATCATCTGGTGAAAGTCGTGCACCAGTTGAGCATCGCCGGCCTCATTCATACCGAACGCGGGCGCGGTGGCGGAATCCGCCTGGGCAAACCGGCATCGGAAATCAATATCGGCACCGTGGTGCGCCTGACCGAAGAGGATCTGGATCTCGCGGAATGTTTTAACGGCAGCAAAAACCAATGCCTGATATCCGGGAACTGTCGGTTGCAGGGTGCCCTGAACCAGGCCCTGTCAGCGTTTATGGCAGAACTGGATCGCTATACGGTTGCTGATTTTACGACCGCCGACACCGGCCTTGCCCAGCTATTCGCCAGCCCTACAGGCTAGGGTCCAGGCGTTTACGGGCCCGCGAATTGGCCACGAACAAACCGGTCAGAATGGCTGCCAAGGCGGCCACAACCTGGAGGGTTATGGCTTCACCCAGGATCACCGCCCCCCAGATCACCCCCAAAATCGGAATCAGGTAATTGATATAGGCCATAAAGCTTGCCCCGCGCGCGGCGATCAGCTGCAGGTAAATCAACGAGGCGACAGCTGTCGGCATGATGCCCAGGTGAATGGCAAACAGAACCGCCTGGCCCGTCGGCTGCAGAGTCCAGGGCTGTTCATACCACAGGGCGAAAGGCAGCAGTTGGACAAAGCCGGCAATCATGATTGCAACGGAACGGCCGAGCACACTGGACGCGGGCATATTGCGCGCGATGACGGTTGTCAGCCCGTAACTCAGGCCAGCCGAGGCGATGGCGATCTGGCGCAGGGCATCATTGCCGAGGCCGCCGAAAACGGAGGGGCCAACCAGAATAATCACCCCCAGAAAACCAATGGCGATCCCCAGCATCCGCCTTGTGGTGATGCGGTCACCAACCGTGAAGAAATGCGCCAGGACAACGGTGGACAGGGGCATCATCGCCATCAGAATAGCCGTCAGACCACTTTCAACCACCTCTTCGCCCCAGCTGATCAGACTGAACGGCAGAACATTGCCAAAGAAACCGACGAGAAAACACATCAACCAGGCTTTGCCCGATTGCGGCAGCGGCTCGCCCCGGATGATCAATATGGTCCATAAGAAAACCATGGCGACAAACAACCGGATCGCCGTCAAGGTCAGCGGCGGGATGGTCACCACGGCAATTTTAATTACTAAGAACGAGGAACTCCAAAGCAACGCCAGAAACAACAGGGCCAGATAATGGCGTGTCGGGATATCTCCAATGGCAGTGCCGTGTTGCACAGGCCGTCCCCTCAGAGGTCGTGGTAGGATTTATACCACGCGACAAACTTCGGTATTCCCTGATCAATGGACGTCGAGGGAACAAACCCGAAATCGCGCGTTGTCGCATCGATATCCGCGTAGGTTTCCTTGACGTCGCCCGGCTGCATGGGCAGAAAGTCAATTTCGGCTTTTACGCCGAGGGCCTCTTCGATCAACGAAATAAACCGCATCAGCGGCTCCGACTTGTGGTTGCCGATGTTATAGACCCGGTGCGGGGCGGCGTTTGAACCGGCCGGCGGTTTGTCGAGACCACCCAGAATACCGGCGACAATATCGTCAATATAGGTGAAATCGCGCCGCATCTCACCATTGTTGAAGACCGGGATCGGCTCACCGTCGAGGATTTTCTTGACGAAAATGAAGGCCGACATATCCGGTCGGCCCCAGGGGCCATAAACGGTAAAGAAGCGAAGCCCGGTCAACGGCAGCCGAAACATATGGGCATAGGAATGGGCCATCATTTCGACGGATTTTTTGGTCGCCGCATACAGAGATACCGGGGTATCCGTTCGGTCATCCACAGAGAACGGCAGTTTGGTGTTTGTCCCGTATACGCTCGACGAGGAGGCATACATCATATGCTGCAAATGCGCGAACTTGCGGGCCGTTTCCATCATGACAAGTTGCCCGTCAACATTGGCATGGGTATAGGCATAAGGGTTTATCAGCGAATAGCGAACACCGGCCTGGGCCGCCAGGTGAATAATATGTGTGACATCCGGATGCCGCTCGGCGAGATCACTCATCGCCTTCTTGTCAGCGATATCGGCCTTGATGAAGCTGAAGTTCTCGTGGGCCAGAAGCCGGCCGAGGCGCGCTTCCTTCAGGGTTACATCGTAATAATCGGTCAGATTATCAACACCAACAACATGCTGGCCCTGTTTCAGCAGGGTCAAAATTGTATGAAAGCCGATAAATCCGGCTGCACCAGTCACTAGAACAATCATGGAGTGTTAATTTCGCGAAATGAGAAGCCATAAAATACAAGTTGTCCGTATATAACGCCTGGCACGCGCAATTGCACTGCGTGAATTGACCAGCCGATGATTTTATCCGGGCCTTCTATCGCCAATGCCGGGCCCGCGCCGGTAATACGGGTCTCTGGCCGGTATATCCCGCGCACCGTACCGGCAATTGACATTGCATTTAAATCACCTTCATTCATAATTTAAGAGAAACAAAACAATACGGATTGCCAATACAGCGAAACAATACAACACTGTTCATGATTTTCGCCGTGATTCCTTTCGAATTCGGCGAATTGGAATATCCAAGATTGTACGGTTACGTGCCCGGTACTACATTTACAGGCAGCATCTGCATGTATTGTTATTTTGGGCGAACGGGAGATACGAATGGGTTTGCTGAAAGTTTCGCTCGATCATAAATACACCCTGGATAACGGGCGGATTTTTCTGACCGGGACCCAGGCGCTGGTACGTCTGACCCTTATGCAGCGCCAGCGCGACCAGGCCAACGGAATCAATTCAGCAGGCTATGTAACCGGCTATCGCGGATCCCCGCTGGGCGGCATGGATAAGGAGTTTCATCGCGCCAAGCCGCATCTCGATGCCCACCATGTCAAGTTTCACCCCGCCGTTAATGAGGATTTGGCAGCCACTGCAATCTGGGGCACCCAGCAGATAAATCTTTACCCGGACGCCAACTATGACGGCGTGTTTAGCCTGTGGTACGGCAAGGGTCCCGGCGTCGACCGCTCCGGCGATGTGTTTCGCCATGCCAATTACGCCGGTACAGCGCCGCATGGCGGCGTCCTGCTGCTGGCTGGCGATGACCCGGCGTGCAAATCATCGACCGTTCCCAGCCAGTCAGAGCACGCGCTGATTGATGCCAATATTCCGGTCCTGAACCCGATTAATGTACAGGAAGTGCTCGACTTTGGCCTCTATGGCTGGGCCATGTCGCGCTATTCCGGTTGCTGGGTCGGCATGAAGTGCATCACCGACAACATCGATACCTCGGCCTCGGTTTCCGTCGACCCCAACCGGGTGCAGATTAATTACCCGACAGATTTCGAAATGCCGGCAGACGGTCTGCATATTCGCTGGCCGGACCCGCCGCTGGACCAGGAACTCAGGCTGCAACGGTACAAAATATATGCCGCCCTGGCCTTTGCCCGGGTCAACAAGCTTAATCACGTGACCATCGACAGCAAGACGCCCAGGATCGGTATTGTCTCGACGGGAAAAAGCTATCTCGATACCCTGCAGGCGCTCGATGATCTGGAAATCGACCAGAAACAGGCCGAACAGATCGGCATCCGCCTGTATAAGGTCGGCATGCCCTGGCCGCTTGAGCCGGACGGGATTCGGAAATTCGCCGAGGGTCTGGATGAAATCATCGTCATCGAGGAAAAACGGGCGGTCATTGAAAACCAGTTGAAAGAGCTGCTCTACAACTGGAACCCGGATATCCGGCCACGTGTCGTCGGCAAGTTCGATGAAACAGGTGAATGGATTCTGCCCTCGGCCGGAGAATTGACACCGGCCGGAATTGCCCGGGTGATTGCCGATCGGATCCATAATTTTTATGACAGCCCCGCCATCCGCGAACGTCTGGCGTTTCTGGAAAGCAAGGAACGGGCGCTGGCCGAACGCAAGTCAACCATTCAGCGCACCCCGTCTTTTTGCTCAGGCTGCCCCCACAATACCTCAACCAAGGTTCCCGAAGGCTCGCGTGCCCTGGCCGGCATCGGTTGCCATTACATGGTTATCTGGCAGGACAGAAACACCTCCACCTTCACCCATATGGGCGGCGAGGGTGTGCCCTGGATCGGCCAGTCTCCGTTCACGAATACCGAGCACGTGTTCACCAATCTGGGCGATGGCACCTATTACCATTCCGGTATCATGGCGATCCGGGCCAGCGTTGCGGCGGGCGTCAACATCACCTACAAAATCCTCTATAACGATGCGGTCGCCATGACCGGCGGCCAATCCATGGATGGCCCGCTTGATCCGGCGATCATCAGCCGCCAGGTTTCGGCCGAAGGGGCTAAGCGGGTTGTCGTAGTCACCGACGAGCCGGACAAGTATCCAATCGGCACCCATTTCGCCGATGGCGTCAGCATCCGTCACCGCGACGATCTGGATGCCGTGCAAAAGGAACTGCGCCAGAACTCCGGCGTCACCGTCCTTATTTATGACCAGACCTGTGCCGCCGAGAAACGCCGCCGGCGCAAGCGCGGACTCTACCCGGACCCGGCAAAGCGGGTCTTTATCAATGATGCGGTCTGCGAAGGATGTGGCGATTGCGGCATGGAATCGAACTGTGTTTCGATAACCCCGGTTGAAACCGAACTGGGCCGCAAGCGGGCCATCGACCAGTCGTCGTGCAATAAGGATTTCAGGTGCCTGGATGGGTTCTGTCCCAGTTTTGTCACCGTCGAAGGTGCCGAGCCACGGCGGCGAAATGCCCTGCAGACGGCGCTGTTCGAAACCCTGCCCGTGCCCGCGCTCAAACCCTGCGACACCCCCTATTCGATCGTTGTCACGGGTATCGGCGGCACCGGTGTGATCACCGTTGGTGCCGTTCTCTCCATGGCCGCCCATATGGAGAACAAGGGGGTCACGGTGCTTGACATGGCCGGTCTGGCGCAAAAAAACGGGGCCGTCTATTCGCACCTGCGAATCGCCGAGAACCCCGAAAAACTGCACGCTGTACGGATTTCCGCAGGCGGCGCGGATCTGTTACTGGGCTGTGATCTGGTGACAGCAGGCAGTACCGAAACCCTTGGCAAACTGCACGACGGCGAAACCCGGGCGATCGTCAATACCCATGAGATCATGACCACGGATTTCGCATCCCACCCGGATATGGAGTTTCCGGAAAACGCTTTGACCGAGGCGATAAAGCTGGCGACCGGCCCGGACAATACGGATTTTATCGACGCCACGGAGCTGGCAACCGCGCTGCTTGGCAACGCCATCGCCACCAATATGCTGCTGGTCGGGTATGCCTTCCAGAAAGGCCTGCTGCCGGTTTCCTTAAGCGCCATTGAAGCGGCCATCGATTTGAACGGGGTTGAGGTCGATTTCAACAAACAGGCCTTTCTGTGGGGGCGCCGCACGGCCCATGACCCGCAAGCCGTCAGACGGATCATTGCCCCGACCCTGCCCGCTGCCGAGCCGGACCATGACCGCAGCTTCGTCGAGAAACGGACAAACGATCTGGTTGATTACCAGAACCGGGCCTACGCCGATGCTTACGCCGGTTTTGTTGAGCGGGTCGGCCAGGCCGAGGCCACAGTGATGCCGGGGAGCACCGCGTTAACGGATGCGGTCGCCAGAAGCTTGTTTAAGTTAATGGCCTACAAGGACGAGTATGAAGTCGCCCGGCTATATACGGATGGCCATTTCAAACAGGCGCTGGAACGCCAGTTCGAGGACGGCGGCAAGATAACCGTCCATTTGGCACCACCGCTGCTGTCGCGCCGCGATCCGGAAACCGGCCATCTGATCAAGCGCACCTATGGCAGCTGGATTTTCCACGCCTTCAGACTGCTGGCCGGCTTCAAGGGTCTGCGCGGCAGCCGGCTGGACCCCTTTGGATATACCCAGGAGCGTAGAATCGAGCGCCAGTTAAGTGACGATTACCGCCAGATGATTGAAGAGCTGCTGCAGAACCTGTCGCCCGGAAACCATGCGATCGCCGTTGAGATTGCCGCATCGGCCATGATGATCCGTGGCTATGGCCATATCAAACTGGATAATCTGGAAAAAGTAAAAACCAGTCAGGCGGCGTTGCTGAAAACCTTCAGGGCAAACAGCCATTCGGCCCTGGCCGCCGCTGAATAAATATATCACATAGGGGGATAACCATGTTTGAGACCGATGCTTTTGTGAACGCCTGCCAGCTTGCGCGTCACGATGGCGACAGCCATATCGCCGTACGCGAGGTCGTGGAAAAGGCGGTCAGCGATCCGGCCGCCGTCCTCAGAGCACTCGGTGAGCCGACCCGGGCCGGCGTTTTCAAACTCTATCACAGTGATGAGCTGACCATTCTGAATCTGGTCTGGGGCCCGCAAATGACGCTGATGCCGCACGACCATTCCATGTGGGCGGTGATCGGTATTTACACCGGCCGTGAAGACAATATCTTCTGGCGCAAAATCAAGGACGATCCCCAGGGCCGGATCGAGGCGGCGGGAGCGAAAGCCCTGAGTGTCGGCGAAACAGCACCGCTCGGGCGCGACGTCATCCATTCCGTAACCAACCCCATACCCCGGCTGACGGCCGCCCTGCATGTTTATGGCGGCGATTTTTTCGGCGCCCACAGAAGCGAATGGGACGCCGAATATCTGACCGAGCAGACTTATGATGTGGAAAAAAACCTGGCTCTGTTCGACAAATCCAACGCTGCGCTGGGTACCGCCTGAAGCGGCCTCACAGCAATCCCAGCTCGCGCTGTTTCTTTTTGCTCAGGCCCCGGGCAACGATCCCGTGGGAAATCCGGATATGATCACGCAGCTCATCATCCGAAAGACCGGGTTCGCCGAAATGCTGAATCCACTTCATGCCGCGCGACGCCAGATAGGGGGCCGGTCGCAGGCCAGCCTGGTCCTTGAGAACCTCATAGGCAATCTCGGAAACCTTGAAGGTGATCCCGACCCGGCCGTCATCACCCCAGCCACCAATGGCAAAGACCTTGCCGCCCACTTTCCAGACATGAGCGCCGCCCCACTGGACCACATGCGTGGTCATCGGCAGTCTGCGGCAAAAGCTGTTGTAATCGTCGTAGGTCACCGCCTGTCCTTCTCCTGCTGCACGCCGTCAATGCCCTGGCAATACCTGGCCGCTTCCCGGGCATAGAATGTGGCCAGGCTTTTCGCATGTTCAGGCCGGGACTGATCGAGCGGTTCATTCACGCCGATCCGGCCCAGACCTTACCCCGGAACCACACCCCTCCTGGCAGCGTACTGTCAGGAGTCACCATTTGCGAAGCAAAAAAATGCCATCCCGAAACCGGCTACCGGCGAAACCGGGCCAGAATGCGCCCGTCCAGCACCAAAAGACCAAAACCGATCACCGCCATTCCCATGGCTTCACGGCGTTGCAGGCCTTCGCCCAGAAACACGACACCCAGCGCTATGGCACTGGGCGGAATCAGCAGCGTTACAATCATCAGGTTGGTTGCCCCGGCGGTTTTCAGGATGCGGAAATAGATGAGATAGGCCAGCGCCGTGCATAGGGATGCGATCCCCAGAACAGCTCCCCATGTGCTCGCGCTGAGCGGCATCAGTTCCCAGGGGCGATCCACATACAAGGCAACAGGCACCATCATCAATGCCGATGTGGTCACCTGTCCGGTGGCCGTGACCAGTGGTGGATAGCCGGCAAAACGCCGCCCGTAAATACCGGCAAGGGAATAGGAAATGGCAGCGCCGATAATGGCAACCTGAGCCGCAAGCTGATCGTTCATGCCGGTGAATACGCCGGGGCCAACAAGGATGCCGACGCCGCCTAATCCGAGAACCACGCCCGCCACCCGGTTGCCCGTCATCGGTTCATCGCGGGTTAGAAAATGCGCGAAAACGACGGCAAAAAACGGAGTTGTTGCATTAAAAATAGAGGCAACGCCACTGGTCAAATGGGTTTGCCCCCAAACGATCAGACTGAAGGGAATGAAATTGTTGAGCATCCCCATCACCGCAAACGCCACCCAGGGACGCCAGCCAACGGGCATTTTCTGGCCTGAAAGGCGGACCACCACATGCAGCAGCAGCGCCGCAAACCCGACCCGGCCCAGCACCACCGTCAACGGCGGCACTTCAAGCAAGGCCACTTCACTGAAAAAAAACGCACCGCCCCAAAGGGCCGACAAGACGACAATAAGCAACCACTCAAATGCAGTCATCTGTTTATTTATGGGTCGTGGCGCAGCCATGGGCGTCTCCTTCAGAGAACGCCAAATTGCCCGAGCCATGCCTCAATTACATTCCGTTTCTTGCTAACGGACACAGAGATACCGGCCCTTAGTGGCTTTTCTATTGATAGGGAAACAGCTGAGATCGGAAATGCGTTTAAAGGTGCGCGTGGGCCTATTCGACCCAGGCGATGCGCAGAATATTGGTCGCCCCCGGAGTCCCAAAGGGAACACCGGCGGTAATCACCAGCGAATCACCGGCACTGGCGAACCCTTCGCCACAGGCGACCCGCAGGGCCGTATCGACCATTTCACGGAAACTGTGGCAGTCATCGGTCTGTACGGAATGCACGCCCCAGACCAGGGCCAGCCTGCGCGCCGTATCGAGCCGCGGGGTCAGACCCAGTATCGGCACGGTCGGCCGTTCCCGCGCTGCGCGCAGGGTGGTCGATCCGGTTGAGGAAAAGGTGACAATGTTGGCCGCCGAAATTGTCTGCGCAACCTGGCTGGCGGCCGCAGAAATGGCGTCCTGGGCGGTCGCTTCGGGAATGCGGCGTTCGCTGAGGCGAACCATTTCGTAATGCGGGTCCTGTTCCGCATGACGAATGATACGGTCCATCATGGCCACGGCTTCGGGCGCATAGTCGCCAACTGCGGTTTCCGCCGACAGCATGACCGCGTCGACACCGTCATAAATGGCAGTCGCCACATCGGACGCTTCCGCCCGGGTCGGCGTTGGTGCCGTAACCATGGATTCAAGCATCTGGGTGGCAACAATCACCGGCTTGCCGGCTTCCCGACAGACCCGGCTGATTCGCTTCTGATGGCTCGGCACTTCTTCCGGTGGGCATTCAACGCCGAGATCACCACGGGCGACCATGACCGCATCGGACAATTCGACAATTTCTTCCAGATGATCCATGGCCTGCGGTTTTTCAAGCTTTGACATGACGAAAGCCCGCCCGGCAATCAGTTTGCGCGCTTCCGCAACATCCGAAGGCCGCTGGACAAAGGAAAGGGCGACCCAGTCGACCCCCAGTTGCAGACCGAAGCGCAGGTCAGCCAGATCTTTCTCAGTCAGCGGCGACACGTCCAATACCGCATCCGGTACATTCACACCCTTGTTGTTGGACAGCACGCCACCGGCAACCACTTCGGTTTCGGCAAAATCCTTGCCACACTTGAGGACGCGAACGCGGATCTTGCCGTCGTCCATCAACAGGTCGGTGTTGGGTTCCAGGGCGGCAAAGACTTCCGGGTGCAGCAGCGGCGCACGCAGATCGTTGCCCTTTGCCGGATCCATATCAAGGCGGAATTTCTGACCGATTTTCAGGGTGATCTTGCCGTTCTCGAAGGAACCAACGCGCAATTTGGGCCCCTGCAGATCGAGCAGGATACCGACCGGACGGCCATAGGTGGTCTCCAGCGAGCGAATCGTCTCGTAGCGTTCGCGATGATCCTCATGGGCGCCATGGCTGAAATTCAGGCGAAAGACATCGGCCCCCGCTTCAAACAGCGCTTCAATCGCCGCGCGTGAGGATGTTGCGGGGCCCAAAGTGGCAATAATTTTTGCGTTTCGTTGTCTTCTCATTGCCAGAGAATATATCTATGTATCTGAAATCACCAGCGTTTTGCTCCCGATATTCATGACGATTTTATGACGACGAGCGGATGCTTGATGCGCTCGGGAGTTTCTAATTAAAACCTTTAGGCCCCCGTCTGTAATTTTCCCGTGATCACCGTGCATTCAGACGGTATGATGAGCCAGCACCCGTTCACTGGACCCGTTTAGAGAATTACTTATGATCAAGAAATTCGTATCCGACGCACTTCTTTCCGTCTTTATGGATAAGAAAGCCCGCCAGAAGCTGCAGGCGGCGCGTGATCTCAAGGGTAAAACAAAGGCCGCCGCCCCGCCACCAGCGGCGTCAAAGACCGGACAACCAGCTGCGCAAAAAACCTTTGCCGACGAGCCCATAGAGGTCATGGGACAGGACGAGATCGCTGCCCTGATCCGCGAATCGCTGGATGCAGCCGAGCACGAGATAACAGAGAAAAAGCAAAAGCATGCTGCCAATCCCGGTCGCCAGGCCCTGATCAATCAGGCACTGGCCATCCACCAGTCAAAAAAACATATCGTCGACGAGTTGCCTAAAGAGCAGCGGGAAAAGCTGCTGTTCATGGCGCAGCAGGCCTTGGGCGCGCAGCTTAAGGGCAAGAAGTAGGTATCCTTTGGCGGTTTCGGATTCCATACAGGCGCAGGCGGCAGCCATTGTCGCCGGTGACCGCCGCGCGCTGGCGCGGGCCATCACACTGATTGAATCAACCCGTCCCAACCACCGGGTTCAGGCCGAGCAACTGATCAGTGACCTGATGCCGCATACCGGCACTTCCATCCGTATCGGTATTTCCGGGGTTCCCGGCGTCGGCAAATCGACATTCATTGAAGCCTTTGGCCTGCATCTGATTGAGCGGGGCCATAAAGTCAGCGTGCTGGCGGTCGACCCGTCGAGCCCGCGCACCGGCGGCTCTATTCTGGGTGATAAAACACGCATGGAACTGCTTTCCAGAAACCAGGGCGCCTTCATCAGACCGTCACCATCCAGTGGCACTCTGGGCGGCGTTGCACGGCGGACCCGTGAAGCCATGCTCGCCTGCGAGGCGGCCGGATTCGATATTGTGCTGGTCGAAACCGTTGGCGTCGGACAGTCGGAAACGGCCGTTGCCGACCTGGTTGATCTGTTTTTGTTACTGATCGCGCCAGCCGGGGGCGATGAGCTGCAGGGCATCAAAAAAGGCATTGTCGAACTGGCCGACCTGATCGTTGTCAACAAGGCGGATGGTGATTTGCTGCCGGCGGCCGAGCGCGCAGGGCGTGATTACAGCGCAGCCCTTCACCTGTTGCGCTCCGCGTCAGCCAACTGGCAACCCAAAGTCCACCTCTGTTCATCTGTTCAGGGATCCGGCATCGAAGACATCTGGACTTCCATTGAGGCGTTCACAACGATCAAGACATCCACTGGCGATTTTACCCGCCGGCGCCAGTCCCAGGCCACGGCCTGGATGTGGAATGAAGTCCATGAAACCCTTAACGCGGAACTGAAGGCGGCGCCCGAGGTTGCGGCAATGATCCCGGAGCTGGACAAACAGGTTCGCTCCGGAAAAGCGACACCAACGGAAGCCGCACGGTTAATTCTGAAAGCATTTAAAAACTAGATACCGTTCAGACTTATTGTTCCCCTATCCGCTCAACCGGGTTATGGTAACTGCATGCATTAATGTTCACCGGCGTCGAGGAGTCATACACTGTGCAAGAAAGCGACAATATAATACTTAAACGCGAACTGGATGGTCTGCTCAGATACCTCCACAAGGTAAGAAGTGAAATCGCCACCATTGGCAACCCGGCAGACGAGGACCATGGCTTCGAAAGCATGGGCGACCAATTGGACGCCATCGTCAACGCCACCGCAAACGCCACCAATACCATTATGGGTGCCATGGAAAAAAACGATGACGTTACCGATGCCTTGCGTGCGAAAATAGACGATCCCGAGATGCTGCTTTTGCTCGACCAGTTGAACAAGAACTCCGGCGATGTCTTCGAGGCCTGCTCCTTTCAGGACATCACCGGTCAGCGCATCAGCAAAGTCGTAAAATCGATTACCTATGTAGAAGAGCGGGTCAATTCACTGATGAATTTCTGGGGGCCGGATGAACTTGATAAAATCGAGGTCAAGGCCGCCGAAAAAACCGAAGACGAGGCGCTTTTGAACGGGCCTCAACTCGATGGTCAGGGCCTGTCGCAGGATGATATTGATGCCTTGTTCGATTAATTTCATTTAAAACGACCTGATCTTCAATCTGGTTGTTGGCGGACCCCTGAAAATTCAGGTATGTTTCCGCGCCAAATAATTTTCATTAACTTCACGAGGACAGCAATGCGCACTTTCGTACTCCGCTCCTTACTTCTCTTCGCGTTTCTAATCACAGGTATTACCCATATGACGACCAAATCTTCCGCCGCTGACCCTGAAAACACCCTGCTGCTTGACCTCAAAGACGGCCAGGTGACCATCGAATTGCGCCCCGACCTGGCGCCCAAGCACGTTGCCCGCATCAAGGAACTGGTGCGCGAGGGGTTTTACGATGGCCTCACTTTCCACCGGGTTATTCCCGGCTTCATGGCCCAGGGCGGCGATCCCCGTGGCAACGGAACCGGCGGATCGGGTACCAATATCCCGGCCGAATTTTCTGACGAACCCCATATCCGGGGCACCCTTTCCATGGCCCGCTCCGGTCACCCGGACAGCGCAGATTCGCAGTTTTTCATTGTTTTTGCCAGGGCCCCGCATCTCGACGGCCAATATACAGTCTGGGGCCAGGTCACCGACGGCATGAAGTTCGTCTCGAAAATCAAACGCGGCGATGATAACGACAACGGCGCCGTCGACGACCCGGACAAAATCATCAAAATGCAAATTGCTGCAGACGTAAAGTAAATACCGGCGCCGGGCGGGCTGCAACAGCCCGCCCGGCGATCTTTCAATCTGCCTCCCCCGCGCTCCATGAATTTGCAGTAACGCCATGATCACAACCGTGTCGGTTGCCCCATAAAGCGGGCATGCGGGTATCGCGTTTCCGCTATTTTTTCTTTTTTACCCAAACAGTGAGAATGACTTGACCGATAACCTGAGGACAGGCTGCATTTTGGCGCCCTAATGCAGTTCATGTTCATATGGAATCGCTGAGACGTCCGCACCGGTCCCCTGGTCAGGAGCGGT